>CAYYKP010000006.1:0-34202 GCA_964468055.1 uncultured Caldisericales bacterium | reverse complement strand
TAAAGCAAAAGAAAAGAAAGTGACATAGTTATAATAGATTGAGGATTTTAGGGTAAAAAATTTCCTATACTTTAATAAAAAGGCGGAAATAATTATTTCCGCCTAAAATTAAAAATAATCGTTAGAGGTTACTATTCCTTAAATTTCATATTAGTACCCGCAGGCATCTTCTTACCGACAATGATAGACTCCTTCATGCCGCGCAACAAATCAATTTTACCTTTAATAGCCGCCTCCGCAAGTACACGCGGAGTTTCCTGAAATGATGCGGCAGAGAGGAAACTATCAGATGAAAGCGCAGATTTTGTAATACTTTGAACAAGTACCTCAAATCGGGCAATCCTTCCGGCGGATGCCTTTGCAACTCTGTTTGCAAGAAGTACTTCATCTCTGCTTACTGTTTCACCCTCATAAAAATTTGTATCTCCCGCATCAACAATCCGCACTTTGCTAAACATCTGCTTTGCAATAAGTTCCATGTGCTTAACATTAATATCAACACCCTGGGATTTATATACTTTTTCTATTTCTTTTATCAAATAACGAGCGGCAACCGTAATGCCCTTTATACGAAGTAACTCCGTAGGATCAAGAGGACCCTCGCTTAGAATATCTCCAACTTCAACCACGTCCTCGTTTTTCACATCAAGTTTTTTATCTCTCGTAGTTATAATTTTCTCTTTTTTTCCGTCTTTCCCGACAATAATGACTATTTTCTTAGTTTTTTCAATAGTAATCGCCACTTTACCGGTAAGAGGGGCAATAAGCGCCTTTCCACGTGGGCTACGGGCACTAAACAATTCTTCAACCCTTGGAAGACCTGTCGTAATATCTGCAACAGCTACACCACCCGTATGAAAAGTCCTTAATGTAAGCTGCGTTCCCGGTTCACCAATAGACTCTGCAGCAACAACACCCACTGCTTCACCAATATGCACGGGTTTTCTTGAAGAAAGATCCAACCCGTAACATTTGGCACATACTCCATGATCAGCATTACAGGTAATAGGAGAACGCACTTTTACCTTTTGAACACCGAGAGATTCAATAAGTTTTGCCTTTTCATCATCTATGAGTTCATTTCTTTTTACTATAAGTTTTCTCTTTCCTGAATATACCATAATCTTTGTAATTTTTCTTTCTTTAAGCAAAACATACAGTTCCTCGTTGGCAATATCACCATCATTCGCCAAAATCTCACCATTCTCCTTATCAACAATTTCCTCTGCTATGGTATAACCTACCAATTTCTTTGTTACTTTCTTTTCGACTCTTTGTAACGGCGCATACACATCTTCTGCTGCATATCGTCCCCATATTTGTTCTTCAAGAGATAGTATTGTGGTATTACCCTCTCTCACCGCTTCAATATCCATACCGGCTACGCTGTTCTCTATTAACATAGAATTCACGCCAAACTTTTCTATAAGTTCAGCTTGTTCCTTCGTAATCGTATCACCTTTCTGAATAATCGGGGTATGTGTTGAGGGATTTTCTACATCTTCCGCAGCCACCCTTCCGGCAATCCTCACGGATAGAGGTTCAATTACTTCGTCACCTATTTTTATAGGACTAATTCTTTCAATTGCACAATCTTCTTCTTTCACGATAAGAGTATGCGCAACATCAACCAATCTTCTGGTAAGGTATCCGGAATTTGCCGTTTTAAGCGCTGTATCCGCCTGTCCCTTCCTTGCACCATGTGTTGAAAGGAAATATTCAAGAATACTTAAACCTTCACGCAAATTAGATTTAATGGGGAATTCGATAATTTTGCCGGTAGGATCCGCCATAAGACCTCTCATTCCTGACATCTGCGTAATCTGTGCTTTGTTACCTCTCGCACCGGAATCAGCCATCATGTATACCGGATCAAATGGTTTGAAATAACTAAATACCGCTTCTTCAATTTCTTTTGCAGTGTTCTGCCATATCCCGACGACTCTTCTGTATCTCTCCTCCTCAGTAAGCAAGCCCTGTTCATATACTTCGTTTACCCTATCCGAATCTTTTTCGCTTTTCTTGATGATTTTTTCTCTGAGGGGAGGCATTTTCACATCATCAAGTCCGATGCTCATACCCGCATACGTAGCTTGTTTAAATCCTAACTCCTTAAGATTATCCAACAAAACATCAGTTTTAACAAGATCAAATTCAGAATAGAAATTAGATATTATGGCATTTAACTGTTTTTTCCCGACCGTTTCATTTATAAATTTAAAACGCTTCGCTTCTTCTTTATCTTCAAAAATGTTCTCCCTAATCTTATCATTAAATAAAACTCTTCCTGTAGTAGTTTGAACTCTTTTACCATCTACAAAATAACGAATTTTATCGTGCAATTTTAAAACGCCTTTTTCGAATAAGCTCTCTACTTCATGAGGAGAATCCAGAAGATGCGGATAAACCTCTTTTTCTTTACCTTCAAGCGTCATATAGTAGGAACCTAAAACCATATCCTGAACAGGACCATCTAACGGACTGCTATTTGCAGGGGAAAGAATATTATGAGAAGAAAGCATAAGGGTTCTTGCCTCTGTCTGTGCAGCAAATGATAAAGGCAAGTGAATTGCCATCTGATCACCATCAAAATCAGCATTGAACGGAGTACAAACAAGCGCTGAAATCTGTATTACCTTGCCTTCTATAAGCACAGGTTTAAACGCCTGCATACTTAGCCTATGAAGAGTTGGCGCACGGTTTAAAAGTACAACGTAATTTTTAGTTACCCGCTCCAATACTTTCCATACTTCGGGGGTGGGGCTTTCTATAAGTTCTTTTGCTCTTTTCTTGTTATAATCAAGCTTTGAAAGTTCATATATTACAAATGGTTTAAAGAGTTCAAGTGCCATTTCTTTAGGAATACCGCACTGGTCCAATCTCAAATCCGGTCCAATTGTGATTACCGCTCTTCCGGAATAATCCACACGCTTACCTAACAAGTTTTCCCTAAAACGACCTTCCTTACCTTTTAGAATATCAGTCAACGAACGAAGAGGTCTCTTTGAAGGACCTAAAACCGGATATGTACGCCTTCCGTTATCAAATAAAGCATCTACTGCTTCTTGGAGCATTCTTTTTTCGTTTTGAAGCATTATGTCAGGAGCATTTGCCTCTATAAGTTTATTCAAACGATTGTTCCTATTGATTACTCTTCTGTATAATTCATTCAAATCATCTGAAGCGTACTTTCCACCTTCCAGCGTAACAAGCGGCCTTAAGTCCGGAGGTATAACGGGAACCCTGACAAGCACCATATCTTCGGCTTTTCTGTTGTTTCTCAAAAGACCTTCCACTACCCCAAGCAATCTTACCGCAATAATTTTTTCTTGTTTGGCTCCTTTTTTTAGCTTTTCAAGTGCTTCTTCTCTTAATTTCTTTAGATCAATCTGCTTAAGAAGATCTAGAATTGCTTCTCCGCCTTTTTTAGCAACAAAATCATATCCTTCGGATTTATATAGCTTGTATTCCTCGTCCGTTAAAAGTTGCTTTTTCCTAAGTTTCGTTTTTTTAGGGTCTATTACAATATATGATACAAAATATACAATTTTTTCTACAGCTTTTGCGGGTACACCAAGCATTAGCCCTACATAATTAATATTGTTTTTAAAATACCATATATGCACGACAGGAGAGGAAAGCTCAATATGCCCGAACCGTTCCCTTCGCACACTGGACGGCAATATTTCCACGCCACAACGCGGACAGATAAGACCTGCATATTGAATGCCTTTCATTTTTCCACAATGGCACTGATAGCTATGTACAGGCCCGAAAATTTTTTCACAAAAAAGACCATCAGGTTCCGGCGTATATGTTCTATAGCTATACGTTTCAGCTTTTTTAACTTCCCCGTGAGACCATTTCTTGATGTCCTCACTGGAAGCAAGCAGTATTTGTAATGCCTCTATATCATTCTTTTTCAAATAATTCACCTCCGGCTATTCATTCCCCTTCCTATTTGATTCTGTAATTACCTTTTCAACAACTCTCGGAGGAGCAGGTTCGTAATGGGACCACTCCATCTTAAATTCCCCGGTGCCCTGAGTTATGGAGTTAAGGTCATTTGCATAGGTAAGCACTTCTGAAAGAGGAGCAAGAGCCTCTATTGCCTGTTTGCCGTTCTCTGTTTTCATACCAAGTACCTTCCCTCTCTTACTATTTAAATCTCCTATTACGTCACCCATATATTGCTCATCCACAACAATATCCAACTTCTCAATTGGCTCAAGTATTATAGAGTTACACAGTTCAAGGGCCTTTTTCAGAGCCATGGAGCCTGCTACTTTAAATGCAAGTTCTGAGGAATCAACAGGATGATAAGAACCATCTACAACCGTAACCTTTATATCTACTACAGGATATCCAGCCAAAATGCCGTGCTCCATCGCTTCATGCACCCCCTTCTCCACAGCAGGGATGTATTGCTTTGGAATAGAACCTCCAAAAATTTTGCTTATAAATTCGAACTCTTTTCCTCGCTCAAGCGGTTCTGCTTCTATCCAACAGTGTCCATACTGTCCATGTCCACCACTCTGTTTTTTATATTTACCCTCAACTTTCATTTTTTTTGTAATGGTTTCCCTGTAAGGAACTTTAGGAGTAGTAAGATCTATATTTACATTGTAACGCTTCTTTAGTTTTTCAACAATCACCGATAAGTGGGTTTCGCCTATTCCATATATAATTTGTTCTTTTGTTTCTGAATTTTTACGGACTCTCACCGTTGGATCTTCATCGGTAATTTTTGATAACCCTACGCTCATTCTGTCTTCATCCGCTTTAGTTTTAGGGCTCATAGCTTTGGATAACATAGGGCTGGGAAACTGAATTACAGGATAAACAATAGGGGCACTTTTATCCGAAAGAGTATCATTTGTTTGTGTAGAAACAAGTTTTGTTAACACACCGATATCACCGGCCATAATTTCATCCGCAGATTCCTGTATAGAACCTCTCATAAAGAGAAGCTGAGCTACCTTCTCCGAAGTATTTTTAGAGCTATTGTAAACAATAGTATTAGAGTGCAATACGCCGGAATCTACTTTCGTAAAGGAAAGTTTTCCCACATAAGGATCACTGAGTGTTTTAAATACAAAAGCGGAAAAATTCTCATCAGGGGAAATTTTTCTTTCGGCTCCTTCATTTGTTTTGGGATTAGTTCCTTTAATCTTCTTTAACATATCCGGGGAAATCATATAATCAACAATAAAATCCAGAAGCTCGTCTATGCCAATAAGTTTTGCTGCCGAACCTGCAAGAATAGGAAAGAATTCTCCTTTCACGAATGAGTCTTTAAGTCCTTTCTTAATTTCCTCCGGTGTAAGTTCTTCTCCGCCAAGATATTTTTCAAGTAAATCGTCGTTACCTTCAGCTGCAGCTTCAATGAGCTCTTTTCTGTAATTCTCTAATCCTTCGGATTTGCCTGAGAGTAAATCCGTAACTCCCTTTAAAGTTTTACCTTCCATTACAGGAATGACTATGGGAAACGCCTTCACGCTAAAAGTACTTTTGATCTGTTCTACAATTTTGGAAAAATCGGTACCTTCCACATCCAATTTATTTATAAAAAATGCACGGGGGCGCATTTCTTTTTCAAGATAAACCCATTGTTTTTTGGTTTGTATTTCAACACCACTTGTTGCATTTATTAGAATTAAGCTGTTTTCCCCGGCCCTTATTCCACTAAGCACTTCTCCGAAAAAATCAGCATACCCGGGAGTATCAATATAATTAATTTTTACTCCCTTGTGTTCAAACGGAATTACGGACAAACTTATACTGAATTTCCTTTCCTTTTCCTCGGGTTGGTAATCGGAAACAGTATTCCCGTCTTCTACTTTACCCATTCTGGAGATAAGCTTTTTCCTAAACAAAATCGCCTCTGCAAGAGTTGTCTTACCAGCATTGCCATGAGAAACAACGGTTACGTTTCTAATGTTTTTCGTTTCGTTTATCTTCATTCGTCTCCTCCTTAATAAAAATTTCCGGTTTTTTCTTTATGATAGAAAACTTTTCTTTTCTTGGTTCTTCTTTTTTTACCTCCGGAAGAGTTCTAAGGTCAAGCACAAGCCCTTTTAACTCGCGCTTTAATACATTGAACGACTCCGGAACACCCATTTCAAGAATCGTATTACCTTTGGATATTTGCTCATAAGTGCGCTTCCTGCCTTCAAGGTCGTCAGATTTAATGGTAAGCATTTCCTGAAGTAAGTTAGCTGCACCGTATGCTTCTAATGCCCATACTTCCATTTCCCCAAGCCTCTGGCCGCCGAACTGAGCTTTTCCACCAACAGGCTGCTGAGTAATTAAAGTATATTTGCCTACTGAACGTGCATGGAGTTTATCCTCCGCAAGATGATTAAGTTTTAACAAATAAGATTCTCCAAGTGTTACAGGGTAATCAAATGCTTTACCTGTTCTCCCGTCATACATGGTAAATTGCCCTGATTCGGGTAAGCCTGCTTTTTTAAGAAATGCTTTTATATCCTTCTCGGATGCTCCATTAAACGCAGGAGCTACAACTGACACATTGAGTTCACGCGCAGCAAGCCCAATATTTGTTTCAAGTATCTGCCCCAAATTCATTCGGGATGGAACACTCAGAGGACTCAAAATTACATCTACCATCGTTCCGTCTCCCAAATAAGGCAAGTCTTCTTCGGGTAAAATCTTGCTGATAACACCTTTATTGCCATGTCGTCCGGAAACCTTGTCACCGACAATAATCTTTCTTTTTTTTGCAATGAACACTTTTATAAGTTTCTTAATATTCTTGGTAAGTTCATAACCCTCTTCCTGAGAGAACACTTTTACATCTATAACGGTGCCACCTTCTCCGGGGGGTACCTTGAAAGAACTGTTTTTAATATTACCTGCTCTATTATTAAATAAGTTTCGGAATAGTCTTGCTTCACTTGTTTCCTCTTCTTCAGGAAACGGAGTTGTCTTACCTGCAAGAATATCTCCGGATTTTACCTTAGATCCTATTTTTACGACACCGTTTTCATCTAGGAATCTTTTCGCTTCCCTTGAAACGTCAGGTGGATCCGGAGTAAGTTCTTCCGGACCATGTTCGGTTTCATGCACTTCTACGTTATACTCTTTTACATGTATGGAAGTAAGCCTATCATCACTTACAAGTTTTCTGCTTATAATAACAGCATCCTGGTAATTATAACCATACCATGGCACGTATGCAACAAGTACATTTATACCTAAGGCCAGTTCGGCATTCTTCGTTGCGTATCCATCTGCTATCGGTTCTCCCTTTTTAATATTCTGCCCCTTATGAACAATGGGCCGTTCATTTCTACATGTATCCTGATTGGTTCTCCTAAACTTGTTTAACTTATATACTTTTTCTTTCCTTAATTCTACCTTTTTAATTCCCGCTTCCGCAAGCTTCCTCAACTTTGCTTCATTAATTATATCACCTGCTTTTATTACAACCTTCTTTTTCTTTCCCGAGCCAAAAGAATAATCCTTTGCAGCTACTCTATCAATAACATCCGTGTTCAATTGACCTAACGAGAAAGTTTCTATCTCAGCGGGATAGTAAATCAGGAGATCTGTTATACCTTTTTCATAGAGGTTCTTCAACAGATGTTCGCTAATCTCCTTAACACCTTCTTTATTTTTTTTCGTGTTTACATATGTTTCAAACAATCCTTTACCGATAATATTTTTTCCAATGGCAGTAAGAGCTATTGAAAAAACAGGCATCGAAACAACCTCATCGCCATCCTTTATATTTATTTCTTTTACTTTACTATTAAACAACCTGTTTAATTTAGTATCAGAAATTTTCTGTCCATTCTCTATAATAGGTTTTTTACGCTTACTGAGAATCGTATCCGCAGAAATTTTACCTATTAGGGCTTCATTCTTTTCAAGGTCAAAACAGCTCATTATCGGAAATTTCTGCAATTTATCGGCCTGTATAATGGAAATATTTTCAATACCTTTGGAAATAAGTTTATCCAGTATTGCCGCAGTAAGTTTATCTCCAACATATTTTTCGTATCCTTTAACCTCCGGTTCAAATCCAAACAATAAAACATCTTTCTGCCGAATTCTATTTTGAAGATTTACTTTTAGGTCATGTGCCTCACGATATACGGATATGGATTCAGTTTTTGCATTCTCGGAAACAATATGGATTTCGCCACCTGAAACATACGAAACAATACCATCTTCCTCAGATACCGGAATATCAAGATTATCAAGGGGGATACGCTTTTCTATTCCTGTTGCAACGCGTGGCGGATCCGGATCCAGTAACGGAACAGATTGTCTCTGCATGTTACATCCCATAAGCGCCCTATTTGCATCATCGTGGTCAAGAAAAGGAATGAGGGATGCAGAAACACCGATTACCTGCTGTGGGACAATATCCATAAGATCCACTTTGTCCTCCGTGACAAGACGCGGAAGAATTTCACCGGATGCACTTCTTTCGCGAGCGATAACATAATCTGCGGTAATTTTACCTTTCTTATTAACAGGAGTGTTCGCCTGAGCAATAATATATTTTTCTTCCTCATCTGCCGTAAGTTCCACAATCTTATCAGTAACTTTTCCTTTTTTTACTATTCTATAAGGAGCAGTTATAAAGCCATATTCATTTACCTTAGCATACGTTGCAAGAGAATTAATCAATCCTATATTTTGACCTTCCGGAGTTTCAATAGGGCAAATCCTACTATAGTGTGAATAGTGAATATCCCGCACCTCAATACCAGCACGCTTTCTATGAAGTCCACCCGGTCCAAGTGAGCTTAGTCTACGTTTATGAGCAAGCGACGCAAGAGGATTTGTCTCTTCCATAAACTGAGAAAGTTGGCTTGTTCCTGAGAATTGCCGTAGTTGTCCGGATATAGTTCTTGCACTAATAATTTCAGAAAGCTTAATATCTTCTTTCTGTGTGATAGTAATACGGTCTCTGGCACTTCTCTGTACTCTTACGACTCCACGCTCAAACTCTTCGGCAATAAGCTCTCCTACGGTTCTAACACGTCTATTTGAAAGGTTATCAATATCATCTATCTGCCTTAACCCTTCTCTTATGTCAATTAAATAATTAACAATATCTATAAAATCTTCTTTAAGTAAAATCCGACTTTTTGAATCCTTGCCGAATTTTTTGTTTATATTGTAGCGTGCCACAGGATAATATTCATTTCTATTCGGATCCTTCAATAAGCTATTAACAAGCTGCTCCGCGGCTTCAAGAGTAGGACGTTCTTTAGGATGAAGCACTTTATATATTTCCATCATTGATTCTTCAGGTTTTTCCGTTCTATCTTTCTTGAAAGTTTGCTCAATCCAATAATCCAAACCTTTTACTTTAATAGATATTTTCTCAATGCCGTGGCTACGCAATTCTTCCGTTATTTCCTCGGTGAATTTGTCTCCTTTTTTTGCAATAACTTTGCCATCGTACAATATATCCTCGGATAGTACTTTACCGAGTGCAACATCATACGAAAATAAGGACGTAGTAAGAACGTTTAAAGTCATTTCCCTATGAAAATACTGTTCAATTTCGGCATTACTATTGAAGCCAATTGCCTTTAAAACAAGAGTTAATGGAAGTTTCTTGAGTTTTTTCTTCAATCGCATATAAATTACATTATCCTTGCCAACTTCCATATCCATCCAATTGCCACGATCCGGAATAATTGTTACAACATGATTTATTATACCTGTAGTTTTGTCTCTCGCAGTTTGGAAAAATACACCGGGCGAACGAATAAGCTGCTCAACCACAACTCTTTTTCTACCATTTACAATAAAACAACCTTCCGAAGTCATAAGCGGAATGTCAGCAAGATACACCTCTTGTTCCTTTATCTCTCCGGTATCCAGATATATCATTCTAAAACGCGCGGTAACTCTTGCCTCGTACGTAGAGCTAACACGCAAGCAACTTTCTATACTCTTAACCGGCTCATTGACGTGGTAGTCTATATACTCAACTTTTATCTTCTTGGTTTCAATAGGGAAAAGTTTTTCAAGTATTTCTCCTATTTTCCTGTCGAGGAACTCCTTATAGGAATTCCTTTGGATCCCAAGTAAGTCAGGTAAATCCCTTACAGGTTTTGTCCTGGTAAAATTGATTACTCTCTCCATTCGGCCTCCTTCTTAAAAAAACATAGCAAGAAAAAAATATACCAGTTTTTGGAATTCTGTCAAGTCCATTTATTTTTTATGTTTACCTCTTACAAAATGTCCGCTCTTACCACCAGATTTTTCAATAAGAAAAATCTCTCCGATTTGCATTTCCTTATCCATAGACTTGCACATATCATAAATTGTTAACGCAGCGGTAGACGCTGCAATTAACGCTTCCATTTCAACCCCGGTTTTACCGATAAGCTCAGCAAAACTCTCAATTTCAACATAAGAATTATCTCTATCTACCTTAAAATTCACCTCCACATACGTAAGATTTAAGGGATGGCAGAGAGGTATAAGTTCACCTGTTTTTTTCGCTGCCAATATGCCGGCAATCTTTGCACTTTCTAATACATCTCCTTTTTCTGCAATACCCTCAGTGATACTTTTAAGTGCTTCCTTTTTCATCCATATTTTCGAATGTGCACGTGCCGTGCGATGTGTTTCTTTTTTCTCCGTAACATCCACCATTATAATACGCCCATTCTTATCAATCTGCCCCATATTAGCCTCCAAGTTCTCTCATATTATTTATAAAATCACTATCATTCATTTCTATCGGACCATGCTCTTTAGGTTTTATATCAACAGATTTCCTTATGAGTTTTTCCAAAAAAAACTTATCTCTCGCTTTCACCGCATCCCATATGGAAACATACTCTTTCGAAAACAGGCAAGGATATATTTTGCCCGCTGCCGTAATCCTAATTCTGTTGCACTGAGCACAAAAGTGTTGACTCACAGGCGTGATAAACCCCACCTTCCCATTTGAACCCTTAATTCTATAGTAACTTGCTACCTCACCTTTTGCACCTGACGCAGTTTCAAGTGCATAAACTTTCTTGATAAGGAGCAAAGCTTCTGAGAATCCCATATAATGCCCTTTCCAAAAACTATTTCCCTTGACAGGCATTAGTTCTATAAAACGTACAATTACGGGATAGCGTAAAGAAAGCTCCGCTATGGGAAGAATATCTTCTTCGTTTATTCCTTTCATAAGAACAACATTAATTTTCACCGGTAATAAACCTTGCTTTATAGATTCTTCTATTCCGGATTCTACAAGTTTTAATCCGTCCACCTGCGTAATCTGCTTAAAAACATCTCTACGCAAGGTATCGATACTAACATTTACACGAGTAAGCCCTGCCCTTTTAAGTTTTGGGGCAAGAAATTTTAAATAGTAGCCGTTTGTGGTAAGAACGATTTCATTTATATTATCCGCTTTATTCAGCGATGAAACAATCTGAACAATATCCTTTCTCAAAAGAGGTTCTCCACCGGTAAGCCTAACCTTAGTTATTCCAAGTTTTCCGGCAATACTAAATAAAAACTCAATATCATCGGTCGTAAACTCATCCGCTATGTCTTCTTCAGCTGTATGAGAATTACAATACGAACAGTTAAAGTTACAACGCGGGGTAACGGAAAATCGTATATATGTAATTTTTCTTCCGAATCGATCAATTAAATAGCTCAATTTATTCCCTTCCTTTCAAGTAAATTTTCCCGTAAACTCCATCATATCCAACCTCTTTTTTTATCTTTTCTTCTCTTATGGAAACTATTGCATATGCAACATCTTCATCCAATTTATCAAATAAACTTTTTTTATCGGCAAAAACAAGCACATCTAGCTCACTACCAAAACACTGTATTATAGAATTATATTTTTGCAATACGGTTTTTGTGTTTTTACCTCTATGCAATACATCCGAAAGAATCTCTTTTAAGGGAACAACGTGCTTGAAAGGAATCTTATTATTCACCCTTTCTCTCTTTTTCCAATGTGCAACTTCCATAACTCTGTGATAAACACCATAGGTAAGGGGTTTATTGCAAATAGGGCATATTGTTTTCTCTGAAGAGATAGGAACAAAATGTATATTGCATTTTCTATGCCCATCACCAAAATATTTTCCCTCCTCAGGAAAAAACTCAATAGTGAATAAAAACTTTTTTCTATCAGGTTTTTCAATAATATAAAACAAATCTTCATATGAAGAAACATCTTTTATCACATTTGCTTCACGTGCTATATTTTCAGGAGAATGGGCATCCGAATTGGAAATAAGGGTAAATTTATCGATATCACGAATAAGATAGTTCATATAAGGATCAGAACTAAGTCCTGTCTCTAAGGCAAATATTTTTCCACTTTGGCTTTTAAAACATTCTTCCACACTATTAAAACCTGATTTCGAACCGAATAATCCGAACCATGGAGTCCATATATGTGCAGGTATAATATTTATAAGTGGAGAAATTTTATCTAACAACTTTACAAAAGTTTCTCCGTCTATAAATAATGTAGGCCTTCCATCTGCAGAAAGATTTCCAAATTGGGACAATGTTTTATTTACCTTAGCAAGAATATCGAAAGATGGTACAGTAACGAGAATGTGTATTTTATGCACTTTCCCTTTTTCTTTAAAGATAATGTTTACTTCACCTGAAAGAATAAAGCGCACTCCGTCAAACTCAAATAAGCCATTGCCCAAATCGTTGAGTTTTTTCTTTAGCTCTTTTATCCAGAGAGGATGAGTAATGTCTCCCGTTGCAAGAATCGTAACGCCTTTCATTTTCGCCCAATACGACATTTGCTCAAGGTTCATATTTTTACTTGTTGCCATACTGTAATGAGAATGAATGTGCAAGTCTATCACATCTATCATCTGCATCTCCAAAACGAAAGTTTAAAAATAAGCCATATAAATTTAAAAGGATCTACAAGTTGATTTATTTTGCTCTTTGCTTCTTTTCTGTATATTGTTTTTATGGGAATAAACGCAATTTTAAAACCGCACTTTGCCGCTTTTATTAACATTTCCGTTTCAATTTGATATCTTTCGGAAGTAAATGTAATTCTTTCAAGTACGTTTGCTTTTATAATTCTATATCCTGATTGACTATCCAAAATTTGTGTATGACACAATGCACTTGTGAGATACGATGAAAAAGAATTGGCAAATATTCTTATCTTTGGCATAACCGAAGTATTAAATGTTCGTGCACCCACTACGATATCAAACCCCTCTTTTAGCTTACCGAATAAGTTCGGTATCTCATCAGGGTCATGTTGTCCGTCCGCATCAAGAACAACAATGGCATTGGCACCAATCTTCAAAGCATAATCAAATCCAACATACATTGCACCGGCTTTTCCCTTATTTATTGCATTTCTTATAACAAAAGCACCTGCATTCTCCGCAACGGTTTTTGTACTATCTGTTGATCCGTCATCTATAACAACTACTTTGTCCACATATTTCATTGTATTTTTAGCGACAAACCCAACGTTATTTTCCTCATTAAAAGCGGGGATTACAGCAACAGTCAGCATCCAAACTCCTTAAAATAATCTAAGAAGTGAAACCACTGGTTCGGATATTTTTTTACATAATCTTCTAGGATTGCAGCAAACTCTTGTACGTACTCCTTTACAAACTCATCTTCACCTTTATTTCTATCTACAATAATTTCAGGTTCGAGATATGCCTTGTATTTCCCGTCCGCTATTCTTATGGCACAGCCAAAAACACTGCGTGCGCCAGTTCTATACGCAAGTATAGCATTGCCTTTCGGAAAAGAAACGCATCTTCCGAAAAACCGTACAGGAATACCATCACTATTCAAGTCTCTATCGCCCACAATAGTTGCAACCTCACCTCTTTTAAGTGCTTTATACACCCCTATAGCACCACCTTTAAACGGATGCACAAACAAATTACCTTTCCTACGTACCTCCTTATACAGCTCTTCTACTTTTTCATTGGGCTGAGGAAGCCCTATGCCATGTGCATTGTACCCCATATAACCCATAATAAAACCTGCAACCTCCCAATTTCCTATATGAGCAGTGGGAACAATCAGTCCTTTCCCTGCTTGCATAAATCTTTTCATTTTTTCATCGGCACCGTTCAGATCCACAAAGTCCATCCAATTCTTTTTGTTCCACGTAAAAAGCAAAAAATAATCCGTTATGTTGAGTGAAAAATTTTCATAAAGACTTAATGCTATACTTTTAATAAGTTTTTTGTCATCACTTCCCAAAATAATACTAAGTGTGTGGAACACAACTCTTCTTTTCCTTGTAAAAAACTTAAAATCGAGGTATGCAAGTGCTCTGGCAAGTGCATACGACATCTTTTTTGGAAAATGAAGCACGATAAAAATACCTATTCTGTACCAAAAGTATAACATTTAATGCTTTTTGAATGCCGGGTGTGTTGAAAGGAGTATGAATTTTGTCCTTTTTATATTAGGGGAATAGGCATACTTCGGCACAACCGTTGTATATCCCAAAATATTTTTTACTATTTTTTCCCGTGTGCCACTGCTTAAAAGATGTAAGGCAAGAGAATTTCTCAAAGTTCCGGGAGTAACATTTTTATTCAGCTTCGCCTCCTCTGCTTTTTTCTGTACAATGATATACACTGTCTGACGGGTAATTTTACCGCCTCGTCTATTTAAAAATAAATATTTTGTGTAGGAATGCTTTGTATGAACTTTTTTAAGAAGCCCTTTCCTTTCATTCAGGTATGTTTTTAACGTAGGAAGAAGCTCTTTGCTAAATGGTATGGTTCTTTTAATATTCATACTGTCACAAACATAAATTGCTTTTTTCAAATCCAGGTTCGTAAGACAAGCATTTGTAATTTCCGACGCCCTGAGTCCCGTGCTATATATAAAAAGTATTATTGCCTTGTTTCGAGATTCGACAAAACCATCGGAATGTAACACCTTTGTGAGTTTTGTAATATCTTGCACAGAAAGTGCTGTCAATTCGCGTGGAGCAAACCCTTTAAACTTTATATTGGAGAATGGATTTATACCTTTGTAGAGTCCCTCCCTTTTAAGATAGTTAAAAAAACTTCTTAATGAGGAAATATTGCGCATCAAACTTCTTTTCTTAAGCGTTTCACTCACAAAATTATAGTAAACAAAAGCCAAATTTTTGTCAATACTTGTAATATTTTTGATTCCTTTATTATCCATAAACCTCAAGAATTTGTAAACATCATTTTTGTAAGCATCCACAGTATTTTTGGAGAATTTATGAGAACGTTTTGCATAATTTAAAAACTGTTCGGCATAATCAAATATTTTATTTTCTTTCATCTTTCATCACCTTCCAGAACAATAATCCTATAATTGTTTTAGCATCCTTTATTTTATTTGAGAAAATATATTCATTTATTTTACTTACAGGCAATTTAAAGACATCTAATACTTCACCGGGGTCAAGATGAACTTTTCCTTCTTTAAACCTATCTGCAAAAAACAAGTGCAATTTTTCATCAACAAAACCAGGCGTCGGATAGAAATCAGCAAGCTCTTTAAGATTTAAAGGGATTAATCCAACTTCTTCCTCAAGCTCTCTTTTTGCAGCTTGCTCCGCTGTCTCTCCTTTATCTATTTTACCTGCAGGTATTTCCAGAAGTTTTTCCTCGACTGAAGGCCGATATTGTTTAATCATTATAATATTATCGTTCTCTACCGCAACAACACAGGACGCACTTCCGTTGTAACTTGCCGTTTCGCGTTCCCAAAAACTCCCGTCACTATGTCGCACTATCCTTTTATAAACAGATATTAATTTCCCCGAGAAAATTTTCTCTTTTTTAATAATCTCCATCAGTGCCCTCTTATTATATCTTTTATTTTAAGCAAGCGAGAGATATTTTCTCTATCCATTTCTTCAAGTTTATTCGTGATGTACTTAATGGTTTCTTCAATATCCGGTATCATTATATACTCAAGTGCATTCACTCTTCGCCTTGTCTTTGCAATTTCTCTTGCGACAAGATACAATTCTTCTTCGACATAAGAAAGTTCAACAATTTCAGAAAGAATTTTTCTCATTTCTACAAAGCTTTTATCAAGTAAAGAACTTGTCAACGTAAAAGGATATGCATACGGAATACCTTGTTCACCTACGGAAAATTCCGGATATTTTACATTCATAATAGATTTTTCATTCGATTCAAGAGTAATTTTGTACGTTCCACCCAACAAAAGGGCATTAATTTCATCATTGGAATTGCCCGAAACAGCCACATAAAACTCTTCTTGAAGCTGTACGAATTCCGAATCAGTTATTTTACGTTTTTCTATATACTTTCTTGCAATATCAAGGAAATTCCTCATAAGTCCTTCTAATTTTTCCTTTAAAAGTTTATGACCCTTTTTGGCAAGCAAATAGCGATCCTTTAGGCGAAGGAGCTCCATTCTTGTAGGATTTACATTAAGAAGCATTCACTTCCCCCTCTTTTTTGAGGTACTTCTTGAGATATTTTTCAATAAATGCAGGTCTTATTCTCTTTAACTCTTCCACAGGAATAATAGATAGAAGTTTCCAACCTATGTCAAGTGTTTCCTCGATTGAACGATCTTCATAAAGATCTTGCTTTACAAATTCCTGTTCAAAACGATTCGCAAATTCTACAAATATGAGATCTATTTTTGTTAACGCACTTTCACCAAGAACGGTTGCAAGTTCCCTTGATTCCCTACCTCTTGCGTAAGATGCAAATAGCTGGTTTAATACATCAGAATGATCTTCACGTGTTTTATCTTTTCCGATTCCCTTATCCTTTAGACGAGAAAGAGATGGTAAAACATCAATTGGTGGATATATTGCCTGTTGATGTAACGTTCTTGAAAGTAAAATCTGTCCCTCGGTAATGTATCCGGTAAGGTCAGGAATAGGGTGTGTTTTATCATCCTCCGGCATAGTCAGAATCGGAATTTGAGTAATAGAACCTTTTCTATCTTTAATTCTACCCGCACGCTCATACATAGACGCAAGATCAGTATACATATATCCGGGATAACCACGCCTACCGGGTACTTCCTTACGTGCAGCGGAAATTTCCCTTAACGCCTCACAATAATTTGTCATATCAGTCATTATAACAAGCACATGCATTCCAAGTTCAAAGGCAAGATATTCTGCAGTAGTAAGAGCGAAACGTGGAGTTGCAATTCTTTCTATAACAGGGTCATCGCCAAGATTAATAAACATTACAGAACGCTCCAGTGCACCCGTTTTCTTAAAATCATTCATAAAATAATTTGCTTCTTCAAACGTAATACCCATAGCAGCGAATACAACAGCAAATTTTTCTCCTTTTCCCCTTACCTTTGCCTGTCTTGCAATCTGTGCTGCAATTTGTGCATGCGGAAGACCTGAACCAGAGAATATAGGGAGTTTCTGCCCTCTAACAAGTGTATTAAGTCCATCAATTGAAGATATACCTGTCTGTATAAACTCAGAAGGATAGTTTCGGGCGTAAGGGTTCATAGGAGCACCGTTAATATCTGATTTTTTCTCCGGAATAATAGGAGGAGCACCGTCAATCGGAAATCCGGACCCATTAAACATTCTTCCAAGGATTGAAGGCGCAAGCCCGACTTCAACTCCCCTGCCAAGAAACTTTATTTTTGTTTGCCCCAGGTTCAATCCTGAAGTTCCTTCAAAAACCTGAATTAAAGCCCTGTCCTGATCAACTTCCAATACTTGCCCTCTCTTAAGAGAACCGTCTACCGCTTTAATTTCAACAATCTCACCATAAGTTGCTTTTTCGACACTATCAACAATAATAAGAGGCCCTGAAATCTCTCTTGTTGTAATATATTCTTTAGCCATTTTGCACCTCTTTTACCAATGAGTTAAATTCTTCTTTCATTTTATTTTCTATATCACCAAACTTATTTAATTGATTCTCAGGTATTAGTTTGGCACGCGATATATCCACTCTCACGGGAAGATTTATAATTTTATCTAATTCTACACCTTTTTTAAGAGACTCTTTAGCCATACTATTAAATAGATGAATAATTCCCAGCATTCTATACTGTTTTTTTAGAGAGGTAAAAGTATCTTCATCCATAAATGCATTCTGCTGCAAAAAATCTTCTCGTATGGAACGCGCAGTTTCCATAACAAGCCTGTCGGACGGAGAAAGAGCATCCATACCTACAAGCCTTACCATTTCCTGAAGCTCCGCTTCTCTTCTTAGAATACGTATGGCCTCAGTTCGTATATCAATCCAATCTTCACCCATTTCTTTCTTGTAGAAACCCTTCAGTGCATCCGCATAAAGTGAATAACTCCTCAGCCAATGTATAGAAGGAAAATGTCTCGCATATGCAAGCTGTGCATCCAGAGACCAAAAAACTCTTACCGTTCTAAGAGTTGCCTGAACGACGGGATCCGAAAGGTCGCCTCCCGGAGGAGATACGGCACCAATTACACTTAAACTCGCTTCTTCCTTGTTGCCACTACCTAAAACAACTACCCTTCCTGCACGTTCATAAAAGGATGCAATGTGGGAAGCAAGATAAGCAGGGTATCCCTCCTCTCCAGGCATTTCCTCAAGCCGTCCGGACATTTCTCTCATTGCTTCAGCCCACCTGGAGGTGGAATCCGCCATAAGTGCAACGCTATAGCCCATATCCCTGTAATACTCACCTATTGTTATGCCCGTAAAAACAGATGCTTCTCTTGCAGCAACGGGCATATTAGACGTATTTGCAATAAGAATTGTTCTTTCCATAAGGGGCCTACCGGAGCGCGGATCCTTAAGTTCCGGGAATTCCGTAAGAACATCTGTCATCTCGTTTCCACGTTCACCGCAACCAATAAAAATAATAATATCAGCATCAGACCATTTGGAAAGCTGGTGTTGAACTACGGTTTTTCCACTGCCAAAAGGCCCCGGTACACAAGCTGTTCCTCCCTTCGCTATTGGAAAGAATGAGTCTATTACTCTTTGCCCGGTAATCAACGGCCTTTCAGGTGCAAGTTTCTTAAAATACGGTCTACCAATCCTTACTGGCCATTTTTGGAACATCGAAATTTCCTTTTTTCCATCTTTGGTATTAATTACGGAAACCGTATCCTGAATAATATAATCACCTTCTTTTACAATATCCAGAACATCACCCGAGATTCCGATCGGGACAAGAATCTTATGTTTTACTGCAAGGGTTTCCTGCACCTCTCCAAGCACATCACCTGCAGCTACTTTATCGCCCTTCTTTGCAACAGGGACAAAATGCCATTTCTTCTCTCTATTCAGAGCGGGTTCATACGAACCCCTCATAATGAAATCTCCATACTTTTCTTTTAATACATCAAGCGGCCTTTGAACTCCATCATAGATCGAGCCAATAAGCCCAGGGCCAAGCTCTACACTAAGCGGAAGACCCGTAGAATAAACAGGTTCACCTGGTCCGACACCGTTTGTATCCTCATATACCTGTATTGAGGCACGGCTTCCTTTTATCTCAATAATTTCTCCGAAAAGCTTTTTATCACTAACATATACCATTTCAAACATCTTAGCATCCGGTATACCTTCTGCAACTACAAGCGGTCCGGAAACTTTAACAACTTTTCCAGTTTTTTCCTTCATATTCGCACCCCTTACTCTTTATTTGAAAGAATATCAATTCCGACAGCCTTTTCCACTGATTTTCTGATCCATTGAATTCCCAACCCCTCATAATGCTTGGGAGAAGGAAGTACAAATATTACAGGCATAACGTCGGTTTTTTCCTGCATAAATTCTCCGAGAGAAACTGCAAAGTCCTCGGTTGTTATTATCACGTCAAATTTTTTACTTTTATAAATTTCCTTGATTTTACCTATGGCTTCCTCTCCGGTTTTGACCGGAAACATAGTAAAATCAAAACTTCTGAACAGGTATCCGATCCTTTCTTCCCCGACAAATGCAACCTTACTCATAGCCTGCAGCCACCTTTTCAAATATGTCTTTTCCATCCATACCACTTTGTTTTCCGGTGATTACCATAGAAAGGTCAGATACTTCAAATTCTAACCTCTTAAGATATACAAATACAACATCTACACCAACGTTGATAAATTTACCTTTATCGAGCACCTTCAACAAATCAAGGCGCATTGCCTGCGTATCCGTTTTTTTAACCTTTTCGGAAACAAATTCTTCAAATTGCTCCGAATCTTTTATACTTTTTAAATATTGAGCAAGGGCAGAAGAAGAAAGCATCTCAGAAATAAATGCAAGTGTAGAAGAAAGGGTTTCGTTATCTATCAGAGACGAATGAACAAAATTATTCATTCTGAAAAGTATGTTATGCAAACTAGAATTTGCATAAGTTTTATAGTAGAGCTTGATTAAGTCCGAACCGGCAATTTCCGCTGATTCCATAAGATACTCTATCCTATAAATATCTAATACTACAGCAACTTCAAGAGGATTTTTTCGTCTTGAGAACATCTTATCAAATGCCTCACGAAAAATATGGGGAAAGTCATCACCACCGCTATACAAGAACCTTCGTAAAGCCATTGACAGTTCATCTTTTTCCTCCACATCCGGCAAAAGTGCCCATTTTTTTAGCTTAAGGAAAATCTCTTTATTCGCAAAAAAAGCATTTACAAATCCGGGGGATACATATTTTTTCATTTCTACAAGCTCTGCTGAAAATCTGTTAAAAACAGCATTCATCAAATCATCCACAGAGTTCCCTTTAATAAAACCTTTATAAGAAGTCTCCAAAAGCGCTTGTCTAAGTTCATTTTCAGGTAGGCCGGAAATCCTTTCAAAGGTGCCTTTGTCCAAAAAATAAGTTTCCAATATTTTAATACGTCCTGATATATAACTATATTCTTCAACATTCCCTGTGGTTATAAGAAATTCTTTTCTCATTTACTTTCTCCGAAAAGCTTTTTAGCGATAGACATTTCTTCCTTTTCTCTTTCATCTTTCAGTAAAGTTTCTATGGAATCATCTATTTCCACTTCATTTCCCTTAATTATACAGCCACCTTTAATGCTCATCCTTTCACTCGAAAGAGAAATTTTTTTACCCTTACCAAGCTTCCTATTTATTCCGGAAATGATCTTTTCAGTGAATAGATCAAAGTCTCTTTCGTTTACTACAATTTCAGAGCTTCCATTCGGCGCATCATGCACGATAAGCGCAATAAGGAATTCTCTGTATGTTTTCTTATCCATAGATGCAAACTTATTTTCTACAATAGCAAAAAGCTCATCTATCAAAGCCCTTTTTCGAGAAAGAATCTCTCTTTCCTCTTCCAGGCTCTTCCTATCAATTTCACGCTTTTTATCATTATCTATTTTAAGTAAAGCCGCTTTTGTTTTGCTATTGATTTCTCTGCTTTTCTGTTCAATAAATGATTTCCTTTCCTCTTCTATTTTTCTTTTTTCCTCGGAAAGAAAATTATCAGCTTCTCTTTCAGCTTCACTAAGAATTTTCTCCTTGATTTTTTCTATACTCATAATCTGCTAAAACGGCTTAGCGCTTACCCAAATGATTACAAGTACAGCAACGAGAAGAGCAAGAACCGCATACATCTCTACAAGACCTGGTAATAGAATGGCACGTCCGCTTTCCTCCGGATGTTTTCCCGTAAGATCAATTGAGCCAAGTGCAGATTCTCCTTGTGCAATTGCACTTTTAAGCTGTACGATTCCTACAAAAATTCCCGTAATAAACATAGATAATCCCTGACCAAGTGAGGCCTGAGGATTACCACTGGTAAGTCCAAATCTCTGCATAATAAGAAAAGAAACAACAAATGCATAAAATCCCTGAGTTCCGGGAAGTGCCATTAGAATTAGAAGCTTGCCAAACAGTTCCGGTTTTTCCGAAAGAATACCAGCTGAATGAGAACTCGTTTTTCCAATAGCAATTGCCGAGCCGATACCTCCAAGCGCAGCAACAATTACGGCTCCCATCGTTACCCAAAGAGGGCCGTTACTTAGTGTTTGTAAACCAATGTTTTGCATTAGTTTTTACCTCCTTCATTTTTAGAAACTATTCTTATATTCTTGAGTTCTAATCCGATTGGTTTGAACTCGCCACCACCAATGTCATAGAATCTGCCAAAAAATTCAAGAAAATTCAAACGTATGGAATGCACAAATGCACCCAGTGAATTCATAAAAAACGTAAGCGAGTGCCCGAACAATAACAAAAATAACGTGATAATAATGCCAAAAGTGCCAAATAATCCGCCAATAAGTTTACTTACAAGGTTAAAAGAAGATGCAAGAATTGAAGTACTAAGTCCTAAAACAAATAAACGCGAATAAGAAAGAGCATCTCCTAAAAATGCCGTTATCCCGTATGAACTTCGAATTCCATAGATATTTACAAGTGCAGCAATAGGCTTAAACAAAGGCTGTCTTATGGATATCCAACCACCAATTAGCAAAAGCAATGTACCAATCACAAGCATCACATAGGTAAGTACTTTTAATTGAGGATACCGGCCGATGAAAAAGAGAAGAATCAACGCCGGAGTAAATAATAACCAACCGAAACCGTTGAATATGCCTTCGGCATATTCCTTTCTTCTGAAGCGGATAATAATATTTAGAATAATACCAAGAAACTGAACAAACACTCCGAGAGAAATAGAAAAAGTAAGAAATTCGATGGAGCCATTGGATGATTCAGGATCGATAATTTGAACGCTCTTTAGAAAATGCTCAAAAGAGGAATGCGGAAAATATGTAGGAAAGAAATTGCCGCCAAACGACCCGGTTAAAAGCCCTACAATAATAGTGAATGAGCCCGCATAAAGGAATATTTTAAAGAAACTCTCAACGCCTTTGTTTCCTCTATATCTACGGATAAAATATAAGCTTCCTACTACAAGTAAAATGCCGTAAAAAGCGTCTCCCAATGCAATACCAAAAAACATGGAAAATAAAATTGTTACTATCGGAGTAGGATCAAGCGTAAAATAGGAAGGCAGCCCGAACATCTTAATCAACATTTCGAAAGGCCTAAAAAAACTCTTATTGTTTAAGTAAACTGGAACCGCATCATATTCCATGGGTGCAGATGAAATAACAACGCCATCATATTTATCTTCTATCTCTTTCAATTTTTCAACATCTTTTTCCTTAACAAATCCTCTAAATATAGTTGTTTCTTTGCTTTCCAATGTATCCTTAACAGATTGTGTTTTCCTTTCCATTGATTCATAATAGTCTCTCAGCGCAAGTAGCTTCCCTTTCTCTTTGTAATACTCCTTAAAACGCGAAACAAGCAAGTTTTTATTCTTTTCAATATCATTAAGCGCAATTTTTATTCTTTCTGCTTCATCTTCCATAAAACCTGCAAAATCAGCAGGAACTGCAATCCTTTCGATATTGTACTTTTTGATAAGTTGCTGCACCAAATTTTTATCTTCTTTCAGGTAAAGCAAAAAAAACTTCGTTTTTGTTCCGAATTTACCGAAACCATGTATAAAAGTTTTATCGAATAGTTCTCCATTTTCAGAACGCATCTTTAGAAATGCCTTGGAATTCAACATTCCGATAAATGATTCTGTCTGCTCAGTTCCACCGAGTATGGCAAACTCAAAGGGAAAATCCGAAACAGATAGAAGAAGTTTCTTTTCCTCTTTTAAGGAATTTTCCTGCTCTGTAATTTTTGTATAACGCGCAAAAACATGAGAAACTTCATCAAAAAATTTATTTAAATTATAGTTCTTAATAATATTTCGGAATTCTTTCTCCGTAAATTTTTCATCGTCGGGCAAAAATGCACCGATTAACCCCTTTTGCCCCATTCCCATGTGTGTGAAATATCCCAGCAGTGTATCAATTTTACCGATTTCATCGGAAACTTTTAGATTAAGTACCGGGTGTGAAAAATATTTATCACCGTTCTTCACATATTTTGGGTTAAGTCTATTTATATGAAACACATTAAGTTCATACAATTTATCTAAAATCACATTTTTATTCTTTTTTAAACAAACTATATGTATTTTTTTAAGCTTTTCTATTGCCATCTCAATTGGCCCTGTTCAATATATTAGAGAGAATCTCTTCCGCAAGTTTAGGCTGCTTTATTCTTGAGGTTTCTATAATATTCTTGATGTTTATTGCCTTTTCCTCTTCAAGTTTATTAGCTTCATCCTCAAGGGTTTTTTCCGCTTCTATTTTTTCCGCTTCTATTTTTTCCGCCATTTCCGACTCAAGCTTCTTAACTATTTGAGACTTTTCCGTATCCAATTCTTTCCAAAGTTTATTAACTTCTCCTTTAACATTTTCTATAATCTCTTTTGAGCTTTCTTCAGCAGTCCTCACAGAGGTAAGTAAATCTTTTTCGATCATACGCTTCCTCCTTTCAAAACACGTACGTAAATTCCGTTATCCTGTTCAATAGCACCTTGAATCATTCCGCCCTTCTTGTACATTTCCATAATAAAATCAATCGCTTCCTGCGTAACTTTCATACCAGGAGCAAGAATAGGAATCCCGGGAGGGTACGGTGCAACAATACCCCAACTTATACTTCCTTCGGTATTTAGTATTTTTTCTATTTTATAATTCATATTAAACGCATCATTGGGAGAAAAAACCTGTTCTCCTGCAACCGGAAAACGAGGCATCTTTTCCCTCTTTGATTTTCTTTTCCTTTCCGCTTTTTTAAGTACACTTATTAAATAATCTACATCTCTTAATTCGCTTCCTATTGTAACAAAAAGTAATATATTTTGCAAGTCGGAAAGTTCTATTTCTATGCGGTGCTCATTTAAAAAAGACTCGAATGCAAATCCGGAAAAACCCAGATTTTCCACATTTATGGTAAGTTTGATCGGATCAAGGGCAAATATGTCATTTCCATTTACTACATTCCGCTCCATCACACGATACTGCGGAAGTTCACCAATTTTTTTCCGTGCGTACTCAGCAACGTATATTGCTTTATCCCACAATTCTTTCCCATGTAATGCCATTTCTCTACGGACCACGTCCAAAAATGTCATGAATATGTAGGAAGGGCTTGAACTTTCTATTGTAGCAAGCACCTGCTCAACCATATCCGAATTTATTCTATCGGAAACAACATGGAGAAGAGATGTTTGCGTAAGTGTAGGAAGAGTTTTATGTGCACTCTGAACAACCATATCCGCACCATAGTCTATTGCAGTTTTTGGAAACTTATCATTAAAAGGGAAATGTGCACCATGTGCTTCATCAACCAATGCATACATCCCATATTTGTGTACAATGTCAATCATTTCTTTTAAGTTCCCCTGCAGGCCGTAATAATTTGGTGTTGTAATAAGCACAGCTTTTGCATCCGTATTTTTTGCGATTGTTTCCTCAAGAGCCTCCGGGGTAAGATTCGTAATAATACCATATTCTTCGTTAAATTCCGGATGGACGAATACAGGAAATGCACCGGAAGCTATAATTCCTCCTATTACGGAACGGTGAGAATTTCTTCCTACAATAATTTTGTCATCTTCCTTGCAAGTTGCAAGTATCATCGCATGAACACCGGCGGTCGTGCCATTTACCAGAAAAAAAGTTTTTTTAGCACCGTAGAGGTTGGCTGCAAGTTCTTCCGCTTCCTTTATAACTCCATGTGCATAATGCAGGTAATCCAGACCGGAAACTTCAGTTAAGTCAAAGTCAAAAAGTTCCTTATTAAAAATTCTTTTTAGTGGTTCAGGAGTTCCGCGGCCTTGAGAGTGCCCTGGCATATGAAAGGGTACCATGTCTCTTTTTATATATTCTTTAACCGCTTCATACAAAGGAGCTCTATTCTGATCCAAAACTACCTCCTAAAATTAAATGGTCGGGATGGTGGGATTCGAACCCACGACCTCTTAGTCCCGGACCAAGCGCTCTACCAAGCTGAGCCACATCCCGTAAAATGGTCGGGGCGAGAAGATTCGAACTTCCGACCCCCTGCACCCCATGCAGGTGCGCTAACCAAACTACGCCACGCCCCGACGAATTTTATTATAATGAATTTCGATAAGTATACAATAGAATAAGGAAATTTAAAATAATTTTTACAAATCCTGGAATATTCGTGCCTGAGAAATGCCAGGTGCAGAAACTTCAAGATCAAGAAAGTATCCGAATGGTGTTTGCTCCACTTCAAAATCAACATTCTTCAAACGTTCTTCCGCTTTATCTAAAATCTCTTTTGCAATTTTCGGATCACTTTTACTGACAGAGAGATGTGCAAAAGAATGAAGCACAACTATCTTAGTTTTATTTTTTCCTGCAGCCCATTTTATACTTTTTATGAGTTTTTTCACTTTTTTTGAAACTTCCTCTTCATCTTCCTTTTCAGCCTGAATAAATGCGACAAGCACATTGTTAAATTCTTTTCTTCCGCTTTTGTCTTCAAACTCTTTAAGAGTTTTCGTCGTTACATTATAAGCAAATTTATCCATATAAATCATCAAAAGTTTCATAAATCATCTCCTTCTCAAAAAAGCGTATTTTCATAACCGCTATGCATATACTGCTTCGCTTTTACCGTTACTTTTCTTCCTTTGGATGTGCGCAAAACAAAATTTATCTTCATAAGATACGGCTCTATTATGTCTTCAATGGTACCTCTATCTTCTCCCATGGCAGTAGAAAGAGCTTCAATCCCAACAGGCCCTCCTTTAAAACGAAAAACAATATTTTTCAGATACTTTCTGTCGAGATCATTTAGTCCATACTTATCTATACGTAAGCTTTCACAAGCCTCAAGAACAATCTCTTTGCAAATCTCATTTTTTCCTTTCACTTCAGCAAAATCTCTCACACGTTTTAAAAGCTGTATCGCAATTCTGGGGATCCCTCTGGAACGTTCTCCTATAAGAAGCGCTGCATTTTCAGCTATTTTAATATTTAAAATTTCACTGTCTCTTATGACAATATCTTTCAATTCTTCCGGTTTGTACAGCTCAAGATGATAAATTATACCGAACCTATCACGCAATGGGGGAGAAATAAGTCCGAATCGTGTTGTCGCTCCGATAAGAGTAAAAGGATTTAAATTTAGTACAATCGTATGAGCAGAACGTTTTGAACCGGCAACAATCGGAAGTTTAAAATCCTCCATGGCAGAGTAGAGCACTTCTTCCACCGCCTTTGGTAAACGATGAATTTCATCAATAAAAAAAACATCTCCTTTAGAAAGCCCGATAAGTATTGCCGCAAGGTCTCCCACCTTTTCTATTGAAGGACCGGTTGAGTGTTTTATAGCCACACCAAGCTCGTTTGCTATAATGCCCGAAAGTGTTGTTTTTCCAAGACCAGGAGGACCATAAAATAATGTATGGTCAAGTGTTGCATTACGAGATTTAGCAGAACCTATAAATACCTCAAGACTATGTTTTAAAGACTCTTGCCCCGTAAAATCCTCAATAGACAAAGGACGAATAGACTTATCTTTCATCATTTAATTCTTTTATCGCTTCTCTTACGATATTTTCCAAACTGTCTTCGTCCGTAATACTCTTCAACACCTTATTTATCTCCTCGGATGCATACCCAAGAGAGAAGAGAGCAGAACGTGCAAGCTTAAGCTTTTCGCCCTCTACTTTCTTCTCCTCTTCTTTTATTTCTCCTCCGAGTTCTATAACAATGCGTTTTGCTGTCTTGTCCCCTATCCCGGGAACAGGTTTAAACGCCTTATAATCTCCGCTATCTATAATACCAATAAATCTTTCTTTGGTAAAAACTCTAAAAATTCCCATTGCAGTTTTTGCACCAATACCACTTACTTTTCTTATAAGTAGTTCAAAAATTGCTTTTTCACCCTTGTCCGCAAAACCATAAAGAGAAACATCATTCTCTTTTCTACTTTCATAGATATAGAGAAAGTATGTTTTTGTCGGAATAAAATTCTCTGGATGTGCAACAAATATTTCAAAACCAATACCGCTTGCAAAAAGTACTATCGAATTTTCCGCAATCTCCCTAACTGTTCCTTCAAGCAGAGCAATCACTTTGCAGTTACCTCAAGATAGGGAAGATTATATATATGGCATAGTGCCAATGCAATTCCGTCGGCCGCATCATCCGGAGTAGGCTTCTTATCCATATTCAGTATCTTCTGCACAGCAAATTGCACATCTCTTTTTGACGCACGTCCAATACCAAGCAATGATTTTTTTGCTTCAAGGGGAGTATATTCAAAAATAGATTTTCCATATTGAGAAGCAACAAGCATTGCTACCCCTCTTGCCTCGCTTACATTCACAACGGTTTTGAGGTTAGTGTTGAAAAAAATCTTTTCTATCGAAACATGATCCACTTTGTTATCATCAAATATAACACAAAGATCCGAATATATTTTCCGGAGCCTGTCAGAAACCTTATCAATTGAAGGTGTTTTAACTACCCCATACCGAACTACCCTAAGGTTATTACCATCCTTACATATCAGTCCAAATCCCGTACTGGCAAGACCCGGGTCAATACCTAATACATTAAGCATTATCCTAATTTTTCCGTAATCTTCCTAAGTTCTTCTTCGTTTATATCATAATTTGAATAATAATCCTGAATATCTTCGTGGTCTTCAAGCGCATCACAGAGTTTTATAACTCTAACTGCCTCATCACCACTAACTTTAACTGTCGTTTTTGGTTCAAGGACTACTTCGGCACCCTTAACTTTAAGGCCTTCCTTTTCGAGTTTATTTTTTACATCATCTAATAATTTTGGTTCTGCGTATACAGTAAACACATTATCATCTTTCTTTAAATCTTCTCCGCCGGCATCGGCAACAAGCATAAATAATTCATCATAATCCATCTTTGTTGATTCAAGTTCAATTTCCCCTTTTGTTTCAAAATTCCAGGAAACCGAACCGCTCTCCGCTAAGCTACCGCCATAATTACTAAGAAGTCTTCTGAGTTCAGCAACTGTTCTATTTTTATTATCCGTTGAAACTTTTAGGATAAATGCAATGCCAGCAGGCCCATAGGCTTCATAAGTAACTTCTTCGTATGTTACACCTGGCAACTCCCCGGTTCCACGCATAACAGCCCTTTTAATATTATCCAACGGCATTCCCATTTTCTTTGCTTTATCAACCGCATTACGTAAACGAGAATTAGTTTCAAGTTTTCCACCGCCCTGTTTTGCCGCAATAATAATTTCTTTAGTAAGCTTTGTAAAAAGCTTCCCTCTTTTTGCATCCTGCGAACTTTTCCTCGCCTGAATATTATGCCATTTTGAGTGTCCTGACATTATAAAACCTCCTTATTTGTTAAAAAATTTTTCACTATATCTAAAAAATAATTATGAATCCTCAAATCATTTCCAAGCTCAGGATGAAATGCAGAAACAAGAATATTACCCTGCCTTGCAAAAACAATACCTTCCGGCACTTCAGAAAGAATCTCCACGTTTGCCGCGGGATTTTTCCCGATGGGTGCACGTATAAATATTGCATGAAAGGGTGTATTGAAACCTTTTATGTCGAGGTCATCCTCTTTGCTATCTACCTGCCTTCCAAATGCATTACGCACTATAGTTAAATCAATAAGTCCAAATTTAAATTGATCTTGCCCTTCTATACCGCTGGAGAGCAAAATCATACCGGCACAAGTACCATAAATAGGCATTCCCTCAGATGCACGCTTCCTTATTACGCCCTCAAGACCAAACACTTTAATAAGTCTTCCCATCGTGGTACTTTCGCCGCCAGGAAAAACAAGGGCATCAACTTTGCCTACTTCCTCTGCACTTCGCACTGGAAAGGCATCTACCCCTGCCCTTTTAAGCATATCCACATGTTCTGAAACCGCACCTTGAAGTGCGAGCACACCTATGTCCATTTATTCGCCCCTTACCTGCATTTTTTCTTTATCGGAAAGATCTCTGATATCTATTCCGGACATCTCCTCACCAAGGTCTTCAGAAACCTTTGCAAGAATTTTCGGATTATCATAATAAGTTGTGGCTGCAACAGTTGCTTCTGCACGTTTCTTTGGATTGGATGATTTAAATATGCCGGAACCTACGAAATTGCCATCCGCTCCAAGCTGCATCATAAGCGATGCATCTGCCGGAGTTGCAATGCCACCTGCAGCAAAATTCACAACGGGTAATTTTCCCAGTTCCTTCACTTCTTTCAGCAAATCAAATGACACTCGAAGTTCTTTTGCTTCTACATAAAGCTCCTGATCTGCCATATTCTGCACTTTCCTTATTTCATCTGTTACGAGGCGCATATGCCGTACCGCCTCGACAATATTACCCGTGCCAGGCTCTCCTTTTGTTCTAATCATAGCAGCGCCTTCAGCTATTCTCCTCAAAGCTTCTCCCAGATTTCTTGCACCACATACAAAGGGTATTTTAAAATTCCACTTATCTATATGATGAACTTCGTCAGCAGGAGTTAATACTTCGCTTTCATCTATGAAGTCAACACCAATCGATTCTAAAATTTGTGCTTCGGCAAAATGCCCTATCCTTACTTTAGCCATTACCGGAATTGAAACAGCTTGCATAATATCTTTAACGAGCCTTGGATCTGCCATTCTGGCAACTCCACCTTCTTTCCTTATGTCTGCAGGAATACGTTCAAGTGCCATAACAGCAACTGCACCGGCGGCTTCTGCTATTTTTGCCTGCTCTACGGTTGTAACATCCATAATAACACCACCTTTAAGCATTTCGGCAAGACCTCTTTTTACTTTTACGGTACCAAGTTTTTCATCCATATATATTACCTCCTTATTTATTATTGTATAACTTTATTGTGAAAAATCAATTTGTATATCCCGCTACGCTACCAGCTATAAACCCTGTGGAAAATGCAGCCTGCAAGTTATACCCACCCGTAATTGCACTAAGATCAAGTAATTCGCCTACAATAAACAAATTTTTTATTAATTTAGAGCTCATCGTCCTGGAATCAACCTCTTTTAAACTTACTCCGCCTTTTGTAATAATCGCCGATTTAAATCCTTCGGTACCGATTGCTTCAACGGAAAAATGTTTCAGAAGCAAAAGTATTTTCCTTCGTTCGTCTTTTGTTATCTTGCTACATTTTTTATCCTCATCAATTCCACTTTTTATTACAAAAATAGGAATTAGGCTTGAGGGAAGTAAAGCCCTTAAAGCATTTTTAAATTGTCTCTTGCCTTGCTTTGAAAATTCACGAAGCAATCTGTTATTTAAAATTTCTTCCTTTAAAGCAGGCTTCAAATCAATATCTACTTTTAACGGATCAGAAAGATATGGCACAATTTCCAAGGAAAGAGTAAGTACAATTGGACCTGAAATTCCTTTCGCTGTAAATACCATATCACCAAAATGAGAATATTTTCGATTTCCAAATGCTACAGTAACCCTAACATTTCTTAGAGATAGACCTTCTAAATCCTTCACCCATTTCTCTCTTGTAATAAGTGGCACAATGGCCGGATAAAGTTTCGTAATAGTATGCCCCGCTTGCTCAAGCATTTTATAACCGTCACCTGTTGTGCCAAGCCCGGGAAAGCTTTTTCCACCAGTTGCAATGATTACAGCATCACTTCTAAGCTCTTTTCCATTTTCAAGTATTATGCCGGCAACACTTTTTCCTTCTAATATAAGAGATTTTGCCGGATTATTTATAATAAGTTTTATTCTCCTTTTTTCAACTTCTCTCTTCAACGCGTTCAAAACATCTTTGGACCTCTCGGATTTGGGGAATACTCTGTTACCTCTTTCCACTATCGTCTCCACACCAATAGAGCTCAGAAAATTAACAAGATCCTTATTGGAAAAGACAGAAAGTGCATGATATAAAAATCTACCATTCTTACCAAATGCATTTATAATATCTTCTATAGAACCAGCATTTGTAACGTTGCACCTACCTTTACCAGAAATAAGAATTTTAAGGCCTGGTTTAGGCATTTTTTCCAATAGGTACACTTCTGACTTTTCCGAAGCTTTTATCGCTGCCATAAGACCCGCAGCACCTGCACCAACTACAATCACTTTTTTCACAAGGAGATTATACAGGAAATTTTACTTTTGTAAACGATAACTTTAATAATGTCTCTATATTTTTTAAGTTCATATCAATATTTATAAAATAGGGTAATAAAAACTATTAGCAAAAACTTATTCCTATAATAATTGATGAGTTATTTGTTAATATGATTTTCTTCTGGTATTACAAAACACATTGTAAGTAAACAACAACACCTGGAAAAATCCCAGTAAACAATGTTAATAGAAACCATACTACGAGTAGAGGCATCGGATCCACATGTATATATTCAGCTAATCCTCCGCATACTCCGCAGATTGATTTATTTTTTTGAGAACGATAAAGTTTTTTATTTTTGGCCGTTTGATCCGAAAGCATTTCCCTTGCACATTTCTTACAGTAAAATTTGTTATCTATATGCGCTGCATCATCAGGGCATACCTCTTTACCACATAGAGCACAAAATCCAACGGCATTCTCGCGCAGAATAATCAAAACATTTCATAATTAATCCCCTTCGGGCATTACAAGCCATAAAAGTAGGTAAATTATAAATATACCAAAAAATCTTATTCCGGGAACAAAAATTAGGAGTACAAATATAATTCTTATAATAGTGGGATCTATTCTAAAATATTCGCCAAGACCTCCACAAACACCTGCAAGCATTCTATTACGCAAGGATCTATGCAATTTTCTAGGATGTATTTCCTCATTCTTTATCTTTTCCGCACACTCTTTGCAGTACAATTTACCATTAATTATAACAGATTCTTCGGAACATATTGCTTTTCCGCAACGCGTGCACACACCAACCGCTTCACGATTCGGATCACTGTAACATTTCATTATTTTCTACCTCCCTTTCTTGGCAGCATTATCATTACACCTAAAAGGATAAGTAAGCCACCAAAACCATAAATTTGAATTGCTTTATATAGAGTATTAGAAATATTCAAAATATTCGGCATTAGCAAGACAAAACCAACTGCAATACATATAATGCCAGTTACGATCTCTTTTATTGAAAATTTAAAAATCCCTCCCGCAATAATCAGGGCAAGACCTACGGAAATAAGGAACGAAACCGTAAACATCAAAAAAGAATAGCGAACTAAGTTAGAAGTAAAAAGAAGTATGCTTATACCTATAAATAGAATAAATAGGTATCCTGAAACATCTTTCTTTTTCATAGAGATCTTTTTTACCGTAAAGTACACCCCTTCAAATATAAAAAACATCCCTAAAAATGTCCAAAACAACGACTGAACAGAAGTAAAGCTTATCAATATATAACTCAATCCAAATGCAACTAAAATACTACCTAATGTAAATCTTCCATCAATATTATCCATAATTTTACCTCCTTACCAACTTACGAATGAATTTATTATATTATATTTTTAAGAAATGTTTCAATCACTATTTTTCGTAATTTCCTTTATCCGCAAAGTACTGATTCCATGTTTCCCTATCAGTTTGTTAATACAACATTTCCGGTAGAAACTATTAAGATTTTTAAAATATGAGGTTTAAATAACTCCCTGCCATATATTTATCATTCTCTCCCGTAAGATCTCTTTCTTTAGGAAGAGGAGGAAGTCAATATTCTATTTTTCTTTAAAAGGTTACAAAATAAAAATAATAGATTTGCACCGCAACGCCCGGAAATAAAAATAATTAATACATTCGAACCATTACTCTATTCTTAAAATATTCCGGAAAAATAGGAAGATACTGCTGCAAATTATAATTTTACAATTAATAGAAAATTCTTCTACTTTGAACCAGTTACTTTTTACCTTACAAGTAAAAAAGTTAAAAGTTATAAGCCAGGAACAATAATGATATGGAAAGGGTATTGCGGAAGTTCAAATATTTATGGTTTTTATTTTACATTATAAACATGCGTTAATCAATTCGGCCTATATAGTAAATATATCAACATTTAATATATTCTTTTATCCTCACCAAAAATGATAGAATACAGTAATTGACAAGATAATTCTACCTTTCTATTCTTTTCATCTAGAAAGAATAGAAGTCCGTACTACTTCGTCAAATTATTAAAATCCTATTTTACACAGGTAAAAAAATAAACACCGTATTTATTACATTATTTATTGGTTTTAAAATTTACCGAGTGCTTATTTAATTTATTAACTATTGTAACCTAAAATCCCTTTAATTATACTTATATAATCTAAGAAAATCTTTTATCAATCTTTGTTTTAGTTTTGATTTCTTTAA
>CAYYKP010000005.1:24837-36435 GCA_964468055.1 uncultured Caldisericales bacterium | reverse complement strand
AATTCGGCATCTTGCATTAAGGCTAATTTAAATTATAATAATGAAAACTAAGTACCGGAGGTGAATATGAAACATATAAAAATAGTAGTTAAAAGGCCTTTCTGGAATATAGATAAAAAGCATGATTGTAGAGAGTGTCAAACACCTTGTAAATCTGCCTGTAAAACAAGTGTAACTGTGGGCAATCAGGTTTGTGAGGTTAAAAAACCGATAAAAAGATGGATTTGGTAATATAGATGGGTAAAGTTTTTTCAGAGAATTCTGCTCATCCGTTTCACTTTAACGATAAATATTTTGTATTAGATGTAAATACGGGCTCTTTATTTGATGTGGATGAGCCTACTTTTTATTTCGTTAAAAAACTTGTAGAAACGGACTCGTTTGAAGAGGCAGAGAATGAAACAAACAAAAAATTTAGAAATGCGAAAGAAGTGCGCGAGGAGGTAGAGCATCTTTACAAGGAGCACCTTTTATTTTCAGAACCTCCGAATTATTTTGAATCGGATTTAAGATTAAAATCAATGTGCCTGAATGTGGCCCATGCCTGCAATTTCGCCTGTAAATACTGTTTTGCAAAACAGGGCAATTATGGAGAGAAAGATTCGCTTATGAGTTTTGATGTGGCAAAACAGGCAATGGACTTTCTTTACAAAAGTGCAGTGGGACGTATAAATCTTGAAGTGGATTTTTTTGGTGGAGAGCCACTACTTGATTTTGATGTAATTAAAAAAATTATTCCATATACGCGTAGTACATATCCGGATAAAAAATGGCGATTTACCATTACAACGAACGGATCACTGCTTACGAAAGAGATAGAGACCTTTCTTTACGATAACGATGTAAGTATTGTGCTGAGTTTGGATGGTGATAAGATAACAAATGATACGTTTAGAATTTTGCCTGACGGTAAAGGTACGTTTAATTTAATTTTTCCTAAGATTTCATCTGTTGCGAAACATAGAGAAAAAAGTGGTGGATATTATGTCAGGGGAACATATACGAGTACGACTATGAATATTTCAAAAACTGTTATGGATCTGCATAATTTTGGCTTCAAATATATTTCGCTTGAACCGGTAGTTACAACAGATAAAACGATAAATATTGATGAGGAAAATCTGCCTGCATTAAGGAAAGAATACGAAAAGCTTGCAGATGAATATGTTAATTCGCAAGAAAGTGGGCACTGGCATTTTTTCCATTTTAACGTGGATTTGGAAGCTGGTCCTTGTATTCAAAAAAGGATTCATGGATGTGGTGCAGGCGTAGAATATATGGTGACTTCTCCTGACGGGAGCTTATATCCTTGCCACCAGTTTGATGGAATCGAAGAAATGAAACTTGGAAATGTATGGGAAGGAGTGCAAAATAAAAAACTCCAGGAACAATTTAAAAAAGCGAATTTTCTTTTCAATAAAAAAGAGTGCGCAACCTGTTGGGCACGTTTCTACTGTTCGGGTGGCTGCCTCGCAAATAACTACGTGATGAACCATGATATTTTTAAACCTTACAATGTGGGATGTGCGACTCAAAAGATGAGAATTGAAGCAGCTTTATATGTTCAGGCAAAATTAAAAGAAAAAGGTATTCAACTAAACACTACTACATCCGAAGAATATAGAGATGCTGTAAAATAAATTGAGGAGGCGTTTTTGCAGCCTCCTCCTTTTTGGTTTACTTTGCGACTGTTTCTCTAAGTTTTTTCCCGGGTTTAAAGAAAGGTACTACTTTTGCTGGAATTTTGATTTTCTTTCCGGTTTTTGGATTTACTCCGGTTCTCTTTGCCCTTTTTCTTGTTGCAAAAGTTCCAAAGCCAATAAGAGTTACTTTGTCGCCTTTTTTGAGAGCCTCCTCTGTAACTTCAACAAAAGACTTGAGTGCGGCTTCTGTTTCCTTCTTTTTAAGCCCTGTCTTTTCAGCAATTGCTTTAACAAGCTCAGGTTTATTCATACATTTTCACCTCCTTTCATCAAGAAATCATCTATTCATCTTGTTTATATAACTTTTTAAAATCTTGTCAATAGTTTTTAGGGAGAATTTTATAGTTTTTTAGACGTTTAGTAAGCATAAAAGGTGTGGATAGATATGATTTGTCGTTTCATAATGTATTGAAAATCCTGATGTAATAATACTTTGTTGCTTGTAGGGTAGTTTTATGCATAAAAAATCTGAAATTAGAAATATATTTTTTGTAATATTCTACTATTATTTATTTTACAGATAAATATGTTTTTATTAGAGACAAATGATGTTTTACACAAAAACAATACAGCCGAGGGTGTTACATATAATAAAGAACTGTTATTAGAGAATTTTAATTTTTGTAATGTTGAAGACAATTTTTGTAGTAGCAAAAATCAGCTCCTGTTTATAAAAAGGTTTTGTAACATTTGTATTTTGTATTAAAATAGTACAAATGGAGGTGTATATGAAAAGTATACCGTTTGCAACAATAGAGAGAGTGGCTAAATATTTGCGATGTTTAAAGAGACTTATGGAAATGAAAGTGAAAATCATTTCTTCTAAGGATCTTGCAGAGCATACACACACTACTCCTGAGCAAGTAAGAAAAGACCTTTCGTACTTTGGCAGATTCGGAAAGACAGGTACCGGGTATGATGTAAAAAAGCTCGCAAAAAAACTTGAGGTTTTGCTAAAAGTCCAAAGAAAGTGGAATGTTTGTATAATAGGTGCAGGTGCTTTGGGTAATGCATTAGCTAGATATCCGGGGTTTAAAGTTTCAGGATACGACATTGTTGCACTATTTGACAATGAACCTGAGAAGATTGGTAAAAAGGTGTCGAACATAGAAATTTTTGATGTAGTAAAATTTAACGAGATCACTGAAAAAAAGGATATTCAAATTGTAATTATTGCGGTTCCTAAAAGCTCGATATCGGAAGTAGAACAAGTTATTTTAAAAAGTAAAGTACGCGGTGTTATGAATTTTGTGTCCGTTACTTTGAATCTCAAAGCAAGGAGACGTATTGCGGTGATTGATGTTGACCTTGCACAAAAGTTGTATATAATGACATATCTAATTAAAAGAGGAAAGGGGATGAAATAATGGATATTTTAACGTTGAACTGCGGAAGTTCATCTGTAAAGTATCAACTTTACAGATGGAAAGAAAAAAGAATCCTTGCGAGAGGTGTAGTAGAAAGAGTTACCATAGGAAACTCATTTATTAACCATGAGGTTCCGGGAAAGGATAATATAAAAATTGAAAAAGAGTGCCCTACCCATAAAGAGGCAATAGAGCTGATTATGTCGACTCTTACGAATCCTAAATATGGTGTAATCAAAGATATTAAGGACATAAATGCGGTTGGCCATAGAGTAGTGCATGGTGGTGAGAAGTTTAGCAAATCAGTAATTATTGACGATGAGGCAATGAGAACGTTTGAAGAACTTGTTGACCTTGCTCCTCTTCATAATCCTCCGAACATTCTCGGAATAAAAGCAGCCAAGAAAGTATTGCCGGATGTACCGCATGTGGCAATTATGGATACCGCCTGGCATCAAACAATTCCTGATTTTGCGTATATATATGCTTTGCCTTATGAATGGTATGAAAAATACCATATACGCAGATACGGATTTCATGGTACATCGCTACTTTATATTGCAAAAAGAGCAGCTGTGCTTCTAGGGAAAGATCCTTTTAAAACCAATATTGTGTCTGCACATATCGGAAATGGTGTGAGTTTTAATGCTGTTAAAAACGGAATTTCCGTAGATACGAGTATGGGATTTACTCCACTTGAAGGTGCGGTTATGGGGACACGTGCAGGAGATCATGATGCAGCAATTGATCTGTATATGATGGATAAGCTTAACCTTTCTACCAAAGATATGAATACGATTTTGAATAAAAAGAGCGGCGTCTTGGGAATTACAGGAAAATATACTGACAGGAGAGATATTGAAATTGCTGCGAATAAGGGGGATAAGCGTGCCAAACTTGCAATTGAAATTGAAGGATATAGAGGCAGAAAATATATTGCATCCTATATGGCGGCTCTTGGAAAAGTTGACGCAATTGTATTTACCGCGGGAGTCGGAGAGATGTCTTCCACTATGAGGAAAGAAATGACAAAAGGACTCGAACTGTTTGGTGTAAAAATTGACCCTGCAAAAAATGCACTTTGCCATACGAGGAATGCGGAAATGGATATTTCGGCGGCTGACTCCAAAGTAAAAGTTTTTGTTATACCCACAGATGAAGAACTTGTTATGACGGAGGATACCGTTGCATCGATAGAGGGAAGATATGATGTTCATACTAACTTTACCTATTCTTTTCAGAATGCCAATTATGTGAACAAGCTCAGGGAAGAGGGCTTTAAAAAACAGGTTGAAAAAACACCTGAACTTCTCAAAATAAGGGCGAGAATACCTGCATAGAAATTTAAGATTGTTTTAAAATAAAAAAGGGCTTCAAGCCCTTTTTTATTTTGCTGCTACTTCCGATCCATTGAATTAGTAAAAGATAAAACATAATATTGTAAAATCAATTTTCTGTTGTTGTGGCTGAAACTATCCTATGTTTTGATGGAATTCCTACTAACCACAGACAATATAAGTAAAAAATTTTACCATATTTCTTTCGCCCGTTTAATAGGGCATACACGAAACTATCGTTGCAGTATCCGCTTTATCATTTTCTCCGCTTCTTCGGGGTTTTCCGCAAACAGTATCTCTATATTGCGCCTATTATCTATGTATTTTCCTTCAAATAAAAAGTTTTGAAGGGTGTCTGCTAATTCTCCGCTGCTTCTTATAACTATTACGGGTTTTTTGTTTAGGTATGCAGCTGACAGTTCTTTTAGGGTGCCATTTTTTCCGCCTATCATGACAACGATATCCACTGTATGAATCATAAGCTCTGAACGCATTCCAATGCCGAGACCTGTATTAATAACTACATCTACATATTTGTTTGCCTCTTTTTTATCCAAAGACGGCATAATTCCTACCGTGAGGCCTCCTGCATCTTTTGCTCCCCTGCTTGATTCTCGCATCACTCCGTCACGGCCGCCACTTATAAGCTGCCAGCCATTTTGCCCTATTATGTATCCCATTTTGTAGGCAATTTTAGCAGTTTTTTGACTTAAAGGTTCTGTGGGACGTTCTGATTGTCCTATAATTCCTATTCTAATCATTAGGTTCTGCCTCACTATTGCTGCCGTTGTTTTTTTTGTTCATATTCAGTTCATAACGCAAGCAGCAGACAAGTTTTCCACATGCACCTGTAATTTTTGATGTGTTCATCGGTAAATTTTGCATCCGGGCAAACGAAAGTTCTACGCTTTCGAGCTGCCTCAATGAATTTGTGCAGCATAACGGAAAACCGCAAGGACCATATCCTCCAAAAAATTTCATTGCATCTCTTGCCCCAACCTGCCATAGCTGAATTTTACAGTTAAAGGTTTTTATAAGATCCCTTACAAGCTCTCTGAAATCTACCCGGGAATCTGCGGTAAAATAGAATATAAACTTTTTTTCTTTGTCATTCCATTCGGATTCGACGAGATGCATGGGAAGGTTGTGTTCTTCTATTTTTTTGCGGCAGATACTAAATGCTTCTTTTTCTTTACCATCTAACTTTCTTAAATATGCCATGTCTTTTTCGTTTGCAACCCTCATTATATGTCCTATGATATCACGAGATCGTATAATGTCCCATCGTTTTACATCAAGTAAAACAAGGGGCCTGCGTACGGTAGCAATTTTTAATTCTTCGTTTGTTTTTACTACAACTTTATCAAAGAGCTTTATAGAGAAATCAGGTTTTGGTAGGAAGAACGTTTTCATATTCTTTCTAAAAACTACTCCAATAAGCTTTACTTTTTCTTCGGTTATATTCATTTAACCACCTCTTTTATTCTAAAAATTCCATCCATCATAATATACTGAGGATTTGCATTTGTCAAAAGTGCTTTCTTTTCTGAGTTTATTACATCAAATATTTTTTCAAGAGTCCTTTCTCTTATAATTGAAAAATTCTCTGCAATATGTCCGAGAAAGTCTATATTCACAATATTTTCTTTTTCTCTAAGTATGGAAATCAACAGAATATCCCGTACTACCGTAGAAAATGTATCAAAGAATTTTCCTGCGTTCTCTGTAGGTGAAAGAGTAGGGTAAAGTCCCTTCCATTTTGAAAGAAGTGTTACAGCTCCCTCCTCGTTTTTTAGAAAATGTAAAACTGCAAGAATAAAGTTTTTTCTTAATTTAATAAAATTATCGGTGTAGGTATCATTTATCCCGTCTATGCTCCCTCCGGCAATATGCGCAATAAGATTTGCTTGTTCGTTATCCATACCTTTGTCAATTAGTATCTCCAGTATCAGTTTATAGGAAAGAGGCCTGAAGACAACTCGTACTGCACGAGAACGTATCGTTTCCGGTATTGTACTTTCCTCGTACGCTATAAGAATATTTATCGTGTGCTTGGGCGGTTCTTCCAGGTATTTCAGCATACTGTTGAATGCTTGAATAGTACTTTTGTCAGCATTGTCAATAATGTTTACTTTAAAACCACCTTTCAATGGTACGAACGAAGAAATTATAATGCTCCGTACATCATCTATTCCTACTCTTTCGGTGTTTCTTCCAACAATTTTTACATTCGGATAAATATTATTACGTATGGCAATACAACTTTCGCATTTATCGCAACTATCGGAATAGGCATTTTTACAATTTAGCGCTTTTGCAAAGGTAATAGCTGTAAGGAAACGACCTACTCCTTTCTTGCCCAAAAACAGTAAAGTCGGCGGAACACGCTCTTTGGTAAGAATATTTTTTAAATAATGAACGGCAATATCCTGTCCTTTTATATCGCTAAATGACATTCTTCCTGAAATCGGTTACCCGTTTCTTTATATACTTATAAAATTCTTCATTCGTAACTCGTTCATATGAAATCTTGAAATACGGATACGGTTGGCCTGTAAGAAAGCGATAGTGTGATTCAAGTGCAGTAATGTTTGTTTCTTTGTCTATCTGTAAAAAATAGCGTTGGGAAGAGTCAGGTATCTTACCTGACATATTCTCGGGAATTGAAATAAGATATATGAACGAAAGAGCTTCTTCCTCCTGAATGTTTAACTCGTTAAATTCTTTTTTTATTATGTGTGCAAGCTTGTCGTCCTGTTCTATAAATTTCATGGAGAATTTGTCTAGGGTGTCAATTGCATCTGCAAGGTACGCCCCTAGTCCCACGCTAAGATTATAAAGTAATCCTCCCACCACCATTGCTGCATCATCTGAAACACCCAGGCCTTTCCTGTGCCTTATGTATTGAAAACGTATGTCGGAATGGCGCAGATAATCTACATTTGTCGGGTCAATAATAAGCCCGCGTTTTCTATATTCATCCAATTTGTCCTCGTGATCTCCGTGGGCCAATATTTCCCCATCCAATCCCATTCTTTCCATTATTCTGAAATCAATGAGATATGGCTTACCTCCGCCCATATTGATATGAAATTTTTCATTTACCCTTTTTCTTACGGAAAAATCATCCATTAGCCCGCCTAAATATAGGCCCCTAAGAACATCTTTTGGATTTACATCCCATTGGAGAAACAACGGACAACGCATTAAAGGTTCTCCGTGTCTGTTTACAAGATGGTTTATGTTTTCTCCGTCAAGTATTCTTTCCGTATATTCGTATATTTCATCGATAATAAACTGTCTGGCAGATCTTACCACAAAAATGTCTCTGCCAAGTGCTTCAGTAATGTCGTTCATTGTTGTATTTACAAATTTATCTCCCCTGAAAGCACCGTCTCCGTTATGCGAATGTCCCTCTATTGTTTGCATAAAAAGAAGATCTTCAATTTCAGGCTCTGTAAGCAAATCTTCTTCTTTATGCATTCTTTTAAAATCCTGCCAGATCAATCTTCTTGCCGCAACTTTCATAATTTATGCCTCCTATCGTTTTTTGAAGTATACATCATTTCTTAAAAACAAGATAATTTAATAAGCACTTTTTATTATGCCTCCACCTAAAATATATTCTCCATCGTATAATACAAGACTCTGTCCGGGTGCTACAGCAAATTGTTTTTCTATAAATTCTACAAAGATTTTTCCATTTGTTTCTTTCAAAATGCAGGAAGCTTCTTTCGATTGATATCTCACCTTTGCAGATAATCTTTTGTTTTCTCCATTCCACTTTTCTATAAAGTTCGTATCTGTAATTTCTGCGTATCTGAAATAGCATTCGTTGCGTGTTCCAACAATGACCTTATTCTTGTTTATATCTATCTTTACAACATAGAGAGGCTCTTTATAAGAAATTCCTAATCCGCTTCTTTGCCCAACCGTATAAAAGTATGCACCCATATGTTTACCTATTGCTTCTCCTTTTATTGTAACAATTTTACCGTTTTTTACAGGTAGATATTTTTTGAGGAACTCACGTAATGTTCCATTTATGAAGCAAACATCTTGGCTTTCGCTTTTTGGAACGGGTAATTTTATTCTCTTTGCAATTTCATACACTTCTTCTTTGGTGAACTTACCGAGTGGAAATAGTGTCTCCTTAAGCTGGTGCTGTTTTAGGCGCCACAGCATATACGACTGGTCTTTTCTTTTATCACTGGCTTTTTTGAGGTATATATTTTTATTTTTTTCGATGCTTGCATAGTGCCCGCTTGCAAATATAGTATTTCTAAAATATTTACGTGCTTTTTCAAATGCCATGCCAAATTTTATTTTTTCGTTGCATTTTACGCATGGATTCGGAGTGAACCCCATTTTATACTGTTCTATAAAATCTTTGATAATTTTATCTTCGAACTCTCTTCTTATGTCTATTTCGACAAGGGGAATATCAAGTAAGGTGGCAATTTTTGTTGCATTTTCCAATCCGCTTTCACTTTCAAGCATCCTGAAATATGCACCACTTACTTCATAACCCTGTTGTTTTAAAAGATATGCGGCGATACTACTGTCTATGCCTCCACTCATTCCGACAATTACTCTCATAAACTTATTTTACCACAAATATGCTTTTCTTGACAGAATTTTATGATGTATTAGAATATAAAACAATAATTGTTTAGGGGAGTGAAGATGAGAAAATTGATTGTTTTTTTAATGATTGTTGCAATTATCGTTCCCGCTTTCAGTGCCGTATCGGTGATAAACAGTGCTGAAAGTAGGGTTTCAATAGTGGAGCTATTTACTGCAACCTGGTGTACCTTTTGCCCAAAGGCAGAACAAGTGGTTTCGGATGCATTTAAATCAGACGGTGGGAAGTTTATTTTTCTTGAGTACCATTTGGGTAATGATGGCCTTGGCACGAGAGAAACTACGAATAGAGGATATTTTTATGGTGTATCTGGCACGCCTACTGCCGTTGTAAATGGAAAATACAAATTTATAGGTACAGACCGAATTAAAAATGAAGGACTTCAACGAGCATTATTTGATTCAGGTAAGCCAGTAAGTGTTGATTTTACGAATTTTAGTGCCGTTATCTCAGGTGGCAGAGTGAGTGTAACTGTTTCCGGAGAAAGTAATGCGGAGAATCCTTTAAGTCTTTTTGTCATACTTGTTGAGGATAATGTAGAATATAAAGGAAAAACCTATAGGTTTGTTGCAAGAAAAATCAACAGTTTCAATAATCTAAAGGAAAAATTTAATGAGAGCACTTTTTTCAAAATACCGGGAAATTATAATCAGGGCAATCTTTATGTAATTGGATTTGTACAAGATGTAAAAACAAACGAGATCTATCAGGCAAAAAAAGTAAAATTATCTCTGGCACTTGAATCTCCGTATATATTGAATGCCGTAAGCGAAATAGATAACTTTCCCTATACGCTTAATTTCAGTTATATTCCCGGAGTAGACAATTATGAGGTTCAATTTGCAACCGACAAGAATTTTTATACGGTGGTAAAAGATGAAAAACGTGAAGTACCTGCTTTTGTAATTCAAAAAGATAAATTCATTTCAGGTGAATATTTTGTAAGAGTACGGGCACTTAAGGGAGATACCGAATCTCCTTGGTCTAATGAGCAGTTAATTGATATAAAAGTGCTTAAAACGATTCTGATGAAAATAGGAAGCCCGAATATGAGTATAGACGGAAAAGAGGAAGAAATCGATCCCAATAGAGATACCTCACCGGTTATTATAAATGATTGGAATAGAGCTGTTGTTCCTATACGAGCTATCGTTGAAGCGTTAGGCGGTAGTGTGGGGTGGAATGCGAATACGCGTACAGTAACGGTTACTTTTACTAAAAGACAATTGCCTCCCGCACCTCCCTTACATACAACGTACATTACGATGCAGGTTGCAAATCCGCAAGCTACCGTAAACGGTATAGAAAAATGGATTGATGATACAAACCATAGTGTTAAGCCCGTGATTATAAATAATAGAACAATGATTCCCCTTCGTTTTGTTGCGGAAAGTCTTGGTTGCACTGTAAAGTGGGACGGCGTAGAAAAAGTAATTACACTGATTTTTGAAGAATAATAGCACGTGCCAACCATAAATTTATTTAAAATATAAGTGGACCTAAAAATGCGTATTTAAGATAATAGTTATAGTAAGTAGTGCCTATAAATATTGTGATAAAGAAGTTTGTTGTTTAAGAAAGCCTCTTCGCATTTTTCCACGCTAAAAAAGGTTGTGTTTTATATGCAGCCTTTATATTGCTCCTATTGTATATAAAAGAAACGTGGTAACCGGATGTTAATAACAGTTTTTGCAAGAAGTTTGTACTGTAGACCGTGAAATATCTTTTAGTGATCAAATGTACAAAATAGACAATCCGCTTCGTTTATATTTCAAAATGCAATCAGTATACAGAACATAAATTCATTTGGATATAAATATTTGCTTTGTTTATGGAAAAGATAGAATATTTTTTTAAATTCTCATAAAATTTATGGAACTTTTTTGCGTTTCGTGCATCTAATAGATAGAGTGGTAAAATTTGAGGAGGTATTTAATGAGCAAAAATAATTTTAATGAAGCGTTAAAAATAGTTTTTGAAAGGGATTTTGTGATAGAAATTCTTTTTGGGACAATTGCCATATTTACAGCCAATCTTCAGGTGATTAACTCTGGTATGAGTAAATTTCAAATTACATCTCTTATATATATGTTTTGCAGTGTAGTTGCAATTACAATAATTTTTGTGATTGAAAAGCGCAGGAAAAATAATTTAATTGTGCCTTACGCTTTTTTCATAGTGCTGTGTTCTGCTTTTAGTCTGATTTCTTTAATATCAATGTATTCTCCTAGAAATACACTGTTGCAAAGGGCTTACGTCAATTTTCAGCCATTCGTATTTACTTTTCCTGTTTTGCTGCTGCTTGTTATCGTTGTAATCAGTAGGATTGTAAAAGAAAGCAAAAAGTCCTCTGTTGCTTTCTTAATTTGTGCTTATGTACTTATTTTTTCTGATACTTATCTTCGCTTAAATCAATTTGCAATCGTTATGTTATTAACCGTTCCTTTTTTATATACTCCTTATTTTGCTGCGAAAGATAATCTGTATAAAAGTTTTTTGGAAAGTGTAAAGTTTTTTGCAAGGTATATATTTTTTACGTTTGCTGT
>CAYYKP010000005.1:0-24737 GCA_964468055.1 uncultured Caldisericales bacterium | reverse complement strand
GTTTTTTGGAAAGTGTAAAGTTTTTTGCAAGGTATATATTTTTTACGTTTGCTGTTGGCTTGTTGTTCTTGTGGGTAAACAAACGCACGGTAAACTTTACATTCCTTAATGTACTTCAACCTACAACACTATTTTTTATCAGTAGTTCTTTTTTATCAGTAGTTTCCGCGGTTTTCATGCTAAAAGCCAGCAAGGGCAAAGAGTGAAAATTATGGGAGGCGTAAAGAACATGAAGAAAATTTTTAGCATTATTATCTCAATGTTATTTATTGCATCTGTTTCAGGGTGCAGCAGGAGTGTGCAATACCCTACTTATCTAAAAGAGGTTATGCCCTACATAATAAATGAAGATATTAATGTAGAATACAACCCTATTTTTGTGAAGAGAGAAAATAATTATACGGGAATTTCGGAAGCGTGGAAAATAGGAGAAATAGTTTTGCCGAGCAATGAAATGTTTTCCTTAAAAGGAAGTTCTCAGCAAATTTCTGCTGATGAAAAGTTCAGGGCAGCTTTAACAAATAAGGACGGCAGCGGATATATTATCATTTCTCAAAAAGTGCCTGCATCAAATTCCGTAAAGACAGTACTTAAACTTTACCGGTTGGAAGATAGCAAACTTAACTTTATAAAAACGTTAGATAGAGCAAGAAATAAGAGCGGTGCAAGCGGTAAAACACCCACAAACGGAAATGCTTTACTTTCGGAAAACTTTGTCGTATGGGAAGTATCGTCTGTTGAGTTTGACCACGATTTCGCAATTTTCGGCTACGATATTAAAAATGATAAGATTTTTAAAATAACGAGTTTTAATGATTATCCGTACAGTTATATAGTATTTCCTTTTGTAACATACAACATATATGCTAACAATCTGATTATTTACCTTACCTTAAAAAACAGGCAAACCAAAAAAGTATATTCCGAAATCATTCTCTATGACTTAGCCGCAGAGAAAGGAAGGTTGCTTGTTAAATCTGAAAACTATGATTATGTTTCTCTTCCATATGGAAGAGGTGCTGTTTTTTCTGGCAATGCACTTCTGGCAACTCGTTGTAAACTTTACCAAACAGATGCTGAAAATGAGTTGCACTATATACACACTGATTTTGTAAACAGAGAAATAGTGAAGCTTGGAAACGGGAATGTTTCTGTGGTATTTCCCAAATACTTTACTATTTGCAATAGTAATAATTCTGACATATTGCTTACATCTCCCGATAGGGACAATACAGATATATGGATTTTCAACACAGATAGAAAAACCTTGAGATGTGTACTAAATATTCAAGTGCAGTTAAAAAATATTAGGCAACTTACACTCACTAACTACGGGATTATTATCCGAATGAATAATACCTCGTATCTTGCTTATTACTCTTTTAAATATAAAAAGGCATTCCAGGCGGAAGGCGGATTTATGGATAACAGTAAGAATTATTTGATTGTCCCTAAAAAGGGCGATTCTGTTTTTTCAATTTTTAGAATATATTAAAGGAAGGTGATAACCGTGAAAAATAAAATTTTAATTGCGATTATTATTTTGGCAGTCGTTATTGCTGTCGCACTTCCGTTTATTGTGTTAAGAAATCACAATGCAGTAAATGCGTTTCAGGCACATTTTAAAGTTGAAGCAATAACTCCTAAAGTAACAACAAAGAATTTAATGAGTATTAAGGAATTTAAAAATACCAAAGATTTTGATTTCGGATGCACGGAGAGAGATCGCGGACAGAATATGTTTGCAGATACATTTATACCCAAAAAATATTTTCACGGCCCTTTTGCCTTTATAGGCATATTTTAACCCTGAAAGCAGCACTGTTTCAAAGTATTACCTGCCTGCTGTCAGTACAAAGGATGTTCCTTATAGCTCTGTTACTGCTCATCAAGTGAATTATAATGGTTTTATTGCAGTGGCACCGTGTCACTTTTTTATAATTGATCCCAGTCAGATTCTGGTTATTAATCAGTTTAATGTGATTTTGCAATTTTTCAGAAAATAAGTTTGAGGAGGTAAAAATGGCTTTTAAGAAAAAGTTAATTAGTTTTACGATTATTATAGCACTGCTTTTTTCTTTGATTGTACCATTTTTAAAACCTGTGTTTGCAGATGCAGGCCTGTACATGTTTTTGGCGTAAATGTCGTGCCTTATCGGCAAAATGACATAAGGCTGAAATACGAAAAACTTAACATTGAGTCGGATGCAAAGGATCCGGAAGGTAAAGCGGATGTTTATGCAAAATTTGTTTTTTCAAACGAAGGAAATACTGTAAATATTAAAATGGATTTTCCTTTTGGAATGAGCAGGGCAGAAGGCGGTATTGTGCCGTTTCCTCAGAACATCTCGGTAAAGGTCGACAATAAGACAATAAAGGTGGAGAGAATTAAGACTGAAACAAGCAATTACGACCCATAGATATATTTTAACGTACCTTTTGCAAAAGGTAAAATAAAAACTCTTGAGGTGAGCTATACTGTTGTGTCTCTCCGCGGCCGTTTTGCTTATATTCTTGATAATGACTTGCTATGCTTATAGCGGCAGGTATTTTAAGTTTTTCCGTTGTAAACCAGATAAATGATTTGAACTGAACGATTTTTATATTTTGAAATTTTTTTATAAAGTTTACACTATAAAAAAAGAAAAGGAGGGTGCAATGAAAAAATTGTTTGCGGTTTTTATTACGATTGTTTTACTGGTTTCTATATTATTCGGAAATTCATTCGGCAATGTTTATGCTAAAAGCATAAATTTTAATGGAGACTGGGTTTTAATAAACGATAATAGCCTTGTACATGATATTACAAACATTAATGTTTTACCAAATGGCTCTATTCTTTGCGTTTCCAATGGAAAAATTATAAAATCTATTAACCAGGGAAGCAGTTTTGCAAGTTCAAATACCGGAATTAAAGGCAGTGTGGAGTCTATAGCTACGGATGGAAAGAAAATTTATGCCATTACTTTTAGCTCTGTTTATTCTTCAATAGATACAGGGACGACATGGTATTTAGTTACAACTATTTCCAGTGGCACGATTACATATAACGGTATTTTTAATGGAGCTTTATATCTTGGTACAAGCATCGGAAAAGTCATGAGAATCGGTGAAGACGGTAAACTTAAAACAATTGCCGATAATCTGCCTACCATAAAATGCGTATTTATTACCGATAGTTATTTTTATGTTGGAACAACCAAGGGCTTATTCTATCTTAAAAATAATTCATTTATTGAAAACACAGCTTTTGAAGGCAGCAGCGTTGTAAGTATGGCAAATTTAAATAAGTATGTCTTTGTATTGGAGCAAAAAAGTATAGTTCACGGAGACGAACATTATATAGATACAATACTTAAAAAAACGAAAGATGGACTGAATTTTATTGAGGTTAAAAAATTTGAGAATACGGTAATTGATAACATTGTAACCAGTGGAGTTGCGGTTTATCTTGTATCTTCAAATAACGGAATTCTAAAATCGACGAATTTTGTGAAATGGGAAAGTCCAGATGGTTTTAGCAGCATAAGCAACGTGTACGCTTTTACTGTAAATCCATATAATACAGATGAGATCTTTGTGGCAACTGACGATTCTCTTATAAGAAGCAGGGACGGAGGAAGCACAATTGAAGTACTCAAAAAGTATATTGATGGACTTTCTTTTAGTGATGTATTTATATACAATGGAGATTTTTTGGTAGGTACAAACAATGGAGTTTTTCAAAGATTAGAAAGTGGAAAATATGAACAGATGGGGATGATCGGAATAAATGTTAAAACTTTTGCTGAGTTCAATTCAGATTTGTATGCAGGAACAAATAAAGGTCTTTTTGTATTTTCGGATGGTAAGTGGAGAAATGCAGGAATAACTGTGCCTATAAATGCTCTTGCAAAGAATGATACTTACCTTTTTGTTGCGTCTGAAGATGGGGTTTACACGCTTTCGGCAAACTCTGTTGTGAAAAAGATTGATGAACCCGGATTTGACGAAGGAGTATACAGCTTGTATGTATCGGAAGATAGGATAATCGTAGGTACAGCCTTTAACAGTAACGGTGGATTATTTATGTCTGAAGATAACAGTAAAACATGGAAGAGAATCCCTAATACACCTGGCACAGATATTACTGCAGTTTACAGTACTAACAACGGCATATTTATCGGAACATGGGTGATGGGTATCTATTATACTGATGATAATGGTATTAATTGGACAACAAGAAACAATGGATTGAATGATTTGAATATTACGGGTATAAAGTTTGATAATGGTGTTATTTATTGCACTACAACAAAGGGTGTTTATTTTTCGTTAGACAGCGGAAAAGTATGGAACTCTTTTGGAGAAAAACTCAACTCTTCTCGTGTGCTCAGCTTAACTGTTTCAGAAAATTATATATTTGCTGCTTCTTGGGATGGACTATTTAAGTGGCAAAATAACTTTCTTTCAGCTCATAACGAAGAGAACAAAATAATACTCCAATGGAGTAATTTCCCTGAAGGTGTAAATATCACTGGATTTGAGCTGTATAAAAAAACAGGAACTAATGGAGAATATATACTGCTAAAGAAATTTAATAATAATGTATATAATTATATCGATAAAGATATCAAAAATGGAGAGGAGTATTGTTACTTTGTAAAAAGTTTTGATAATGAAACTCCGCCTAACTATTTCATTTCAAGCGAAATGAAGACGGTTGCGGATAGCATTCCTCCTAAAATTGTGGTTTCAGCACCGTTGAGTAATAGTAAGGTAGATTCTGATACAATTACTGTTTCTGGTTTTGTAACGGACGAAGGATCAGGAATAAACAGTGTAACTATTAATGGAAGAGAGGCAGAATTAGAAGATGATAACTCATTCAGCGTTGCTGTTAGCCTTGAAAAGGGAAACAACACTATTACAATTGTTGCGGAAGATAAAGCGGGAAACAAAACCGCAAAAACAGTTGTTGTGGATTATGGACAAAAAATCCTTATTACTCTTCAACCTGATAATCCAATGATGACGGTAAACGGAACCTCTCAAGAAATAGATCCGGGCAGGGGGACAAAACCTGTTATTATTGCAAAATGGAGTAGAACAGTTGTACCAATAAGAGCTATTGTTGAAGCATTAGGCGGAACAATAGGATGGGAAGGAACAGAAAAAAAAGTAACGATAAACTTTAAGGATACTGTTATAGAACTATGGATCAATAAACCACAAGCTAAAGTAAATGGCGTTACAAAATGGATAGATAGCGCTAACCATAATGTAAAACCTATTATAGTAAACAGCAGAACAATGCTGCCATTAAGATTTGTTGCAGAAAACCTCGGATGCACAGTAGGTTGGGATGCGGCAACAAAAACGATAACGATAATATATAGCGGATAGATATGCATACATACCGGAGACAGCCAGGCTATTATAAATAAAGTTTTGTATTTTAGAGATTTTTCATATGATAGAATATGAAAAATAAGGGATTCATTGAAATGCTCTCCGTAACATTGATATGGGGGTCCATTCCTGTTTTTGCCGTATGGTGTGCTTTGCCGTCTCCGATTTTTATACTGTTCCGGGTACTGTTTGCATTTCCTTTTGTATTATTATACTCTGTGAGGACGATTGGCAGAAAAGAACTTTTCAATATCTCTCATTTATCTCCGCTTATACTGTCCGGAATAGCACTTGCTCTAAATTGGATTTTATTATTCTGGGCAATACAGAAAACAAGTGTAGGGAATGCTGTAATTCTATATTATTTAGGTCCTATAATAACTATTATTCTATCCGTAATTTTTTTAAAAGAGCCATTTAATAACATTACTTTTATTTCCATTGCTCTGGCGTTTCTGGGAGGTATTTTAATATTCCTTCCCCGGAACAATGGAATGCACTCTTCATTCGGACTACTGCTTGCACTACTGTCAGGAATATTTTACGGATTACTCGGATTTTTCTCAAAAATTGGCATGAAATATCACCCGGCAATAAAAATTACTACATATCAAATATTTATTTCAGTTTTGTTTACTCTGCCTTTTGGATTTTTAATGCATTTTGAATTAACGCCCAAAATTCTTTTACTTCTTGTTATTGCTGGTGTATTTCATACTGCTCTTGCCCTTTTCCTTTGGTACGATAGTTTGAATTATATTAGTATCATCTCTGCGTCTATTCTCTCCTATTTGGATCCTTTTTTTGCGATCATGTTAAGTTTTCTGTTTTTAGCGCAAGTCCCGCATGTTATTCAAATTGTAGGTGGATTGCTCATCACTATGGCAGGAATAATTGTTCCAATCAGTGAGAGAAAAAACCGGAAATATCATAAGTTTCAAGGCATATAGAGCTTTTGTTTGTATAATACATTGCGTAAGCGAATAAATATGATGTAACACAAAAGTTGTCAAGCTAACAAAGGAATAAACGAGTACTTTGCGTTCTAAGGTAAGTTGGATTTGTCCAATAAAATGTTTTTAATGTTTAAGCATATTCACTATACCTTCTCTATTGCAAAAAACTGAGAAATGATTATAAATAAAAGGAAGATATATTCTTTGGCAGCAATGTTTATATTAGAGCATAAGCTTTTCTTTTTTGATAGTTGTAAGTAAATCCGAATTTTAATTAAAAGTGATACAAACGATAAAGAGTTTATGTTTCTTCTATCCCTGTAAATCGTAGTGTCCATAATTTAGGAATTAGGTATTTGACTATTGTGAAAGTTTTGCTATATTTTACTTTGTATAAAAATTTTATAACGGAGGTATTATTATGAGGATAAATTATAAACCGCATAACAAAAAGAGAGCGCGTCACCTGGGCTTTAGAGCGCGGATGAAAACACCAGGCGGTAGAAGAGTTTTAAGCAGAAGAAGGGCTAAGGGAAGAGTAAAACTTAGCGTATAACTTAGTGAAGCTGTGGAAAAGACTAAATGAAACTGAGTTCAGGGCGGTATTTGGCAGTTCAAAGAAGTATTTTGGACGCTATGTCGTACTGTTTGTATCGGAAAAAGTACAGCATAAAGTGGGCTTTGTCACTTCAAAAAAAGTGGGGAATGCCGTAGAAAGAAACAGGGCAAGAAGACTTATGCGAGAAGTATTTATCCGTGTAGAACCTGAAATTTCCACAGAAAAAAGTTATATTCTTGTTGCACGGAAAGGAATAACTTCCGTGAAAATGTGGAAAGTATACGAAGAATTTAAAAAACTTATCTGGAGAAGGTGATAAAAATGAAAAAGTTCCTTTTATGGGCGCTTAAGTTTTATAGAAAATATATATCACCACTCAAACCGCCCACCTGTAGATTTACACCTACCTGTTCTAAATATGCAATGATCGCTATTGATAGGTACGGGGCGAAGAAAGGGGGATGGCTTGCGCTTAAAAGAGTATTAAGATGCAATGCATTCTTCCCCGGAGGAAATGACCCAGTTCCTTAAAGGAGGAATAATGAAGAAAAAACTTCTTGTATTAATTATTGGTTTATCAATTTTCGGATTAATGCTTACAGGTTGTGCGGGTGGAGTTCAATTTCCAAAGCCGACCGGCAGTGGTGTTATTGTTCAGGTTGCAGGCAATGGCAGAGCAAAGCAGAATGTTCCGCTTGCCGTTCGCATAACTAATAACACAAATAATTTCATTTCGGATATAAAAGTAAAAGTTGTATCAATTGACGGCAAAAGCGATTACAAACCTTTTGAGTTTCTTAACAGTAAGAAGTTTACTCCTCTTAATGGTAATCCTGAAGTTAGCCTGAAATCAATAGCAAAAACTGATGTTATACAATCAGGTAAAAATGCAACTATTCCATTTATGGTTACAACATATCATTATATTGAGCCGCGTGCTTATACGGTAACCGTTCAGGTAACTTATAAAGATAGTGACGGTGTTATTCATACCGTTACTCAAAAGGGCGTAATGAATATTGCAAAGCCCAATACATTCTATAAATTTATGCGAGATATTATCGTATGGTTCCATAAAATAATCCCGAATTATGGTTTGGATATTCTTATCGTTACTTTGATTATTAAGCTTGCCACGCATCCGTTGACAAGATCACAGTTCAAATCAACTGCTGGAATGCAAACAATTCAACCTGAAATTAACAAGTTGAAACAAAAGTATAAGGATAATCCGCAGAAAATGAATCAAGAAGTCATGAAAGTATATAAAGCGAATAACGTGAATATGTTTGGAGGGTGCTTGCCATTGCTGGTTCAGTGGCCGCTGCTATTTATTCTTTTTGGCGCATTAGCTAATTATGCACCATTCAACCTGGAGAGATTTTTATGGCTACCCAACTTGAATATGCCAGATCCTTACTATATTCTTCCGGCACTCGTTCTTATTTCCATGTTTATACAGACAAAAACATCAATGCTGCCTGGGCAGGAAATGGATCCGAATACTAAGATGATGATGTATTTTATGCCAATTATTATGGCAGTATGGTCCATTAAATGGGCTCCTTCCATACTTATTTATTGGGTAGCTTTCTCAATTATACAAGCAGCGGAACAGCTTTACATTATTCATGTTCTGAAACTTGCTACCGAAATGCCGAAGAGCCAGAAAAAATTGGGGAGTGAGGAGGACAAGAAAAAGAAATAATATGATTGAAGGAAAAATTAAGGAATTGCTTAGCGCAATATTTACATCAGCAAAAGAAAGTGCAATGTTAAAAGCAGGAAAAAGATACGGCGGATATTATATTAATGTGGAACATCTTTCCTCTCCCGGTGTATTTATCGGGCGTAATGGAAACGTATTGAGATCTATGCAATATGTTCTTAATGTATATGCTCATAAGCTTGACAAAAATTTTCCGGTGATAATCCTTGATATAGAAGGATACAAGGCGAAACAGTATGAAATATTAAAAACAATCGCTCTGGATGCGGCCCTCCGTGCGAAGAGACTGAAAGAACCGGTGGAACTTAAGCCTATGTCTGCATCTGCGCGGCGTATTGTACATATGACTCTGAAAAATTATCCGAATATTTGGACACACAGTTTGGGTAAAGAGCCTAGAAGAAGGGTGGTTGTAGACTTAAAGAAGTGAACGATACAATAGCGGCAATTTCAACACCGTACGGATTAGGAGGAATAGGGGTGGTAAGGCTTTCAGGGCCTTCCGCCCTTTCTCTTTCACAAAAGATTTTTTCTAAAAACATAGAGGAATCTAGAAGGGCATATTTCGGTTTTGTGTTTGATCCCGGAACAGATGAAAAAATTGATGCAGGTATAGCTATCTATTTTAAAGCCCCGCACTCTTATACGGGAGAGGATGTAGTGGAGTTGCAGCTTCACGGAGGGATTAAAAATCTTGATTATGTTTTAGAACTTTTACTTTCAAGTGGTGCGCGTCTTGCGGATAGAGGGGAATTCACAAAACGTGCCTTTCTTAATGGTAAAATGGATTTAATTGAGGCGCAGTCTGTAATTGAGCTGATAGAAGCAAAAACTGAGAAAGCGGTGAAAGTTGCTTCAAGCAGACTTTTTGGAGAAGTGAGTGGCAAAATGAATGAAATTAAAAAAGAAATTCTTTCTTCTATTTCGCTTGTGGAGGGGCCAATTGATTTTCCTTTTGATGTGGAATCCCCCCCGGATAAGGAAGTAGAAGAAAGAATTTTGAAGATTTGTAAAAAAATAGAAGCATTACTGAAAACATATAAAAGTGGAAAAAGAATTGAAAATGGAGTAAAAATTGCAATTGTAGGAAAACCGAATGTGGGAAAATCAACATTGCTTAATGCCATGCTTAAGTTTGACAGGGCGATTGTAAGTGAAATACCGGGTACAACGAGAGATACTGTTGAAGAGATCATAGATTTCTTTGGAGTACCTGTTCGGCTTGTGGATACGGCAGGAGTACGGGAAACAACTGACAAGATAGAAAAAATTGGTAAAGAACGTACACTACAGGCAATAAAGGAAAGCGACATTGTGTTATTTTTATTTGATGCAAGCGAGATGATTAATGATGAGGACAAAACTCTTGAAAAATTTACTGAAGAAAAAGAACGTATCATTGTACTTAATAAAACCGACCTTCCTGAGAAAGTAACCGGAGAAATGTTGCAGCAGATTTTCAAGAACGAAGAAATTGTTGGAATCTCTGCACTGAAGAAAGACGGACTTCCCATACTTGAGCAGAAAATATTAAAATGTATTATACCAATTCAAGGAGAATCGGCGCTTATTACTACCGAACGCGAGAAGCAGAGTCTTGAAGATACAATAAGCCATCTTAACAGGGCGATAGGTATGATAGGAAAGGGTATGGACGAACTTATAAGCGAAGAACTCAAAGAAGCAGTTGTTTCAATGGGTTTAATCACCGGGGAAGATGCACCCAGGGAAATTCTGAATACAATTTTTTCTCGTTTTTGCGTAGGGAAATAAAAGTCTTATAATAATGTCATGAAAACTATTCTTAATATATTTAACGGTATGATGCAATTGAAAGTTCTTGCATCAATTATAATTATTATTGTAGTTTGGTTGATAAAAAAGATATTTCTTAGGGTCGTAAATGTAAAAGTAAAGGAAGTGCAGGTACGGTATGGTTGGAGGAAAGCATTAAATTATACTGCCCTTGCACTTGACGCGCTTTTTATAGGGCTTGTCTGGATCAATGGAATGAAATCTTTTGCAACATATTTTGGTTTACTATCTGCCGGTATATCGATAGCACTGAAAGACCCTATTTTAAACTTTGCCGGTTGGGTTTTTATTATGACTCAGCGGCCTTTTAAAATTGGTGACAGGGTTGAGATAAACGGCCATATAGGTGATGTAATCGATATAGGTATTTTCCAGTTTTTGATGATAGAGGTGGGTAATTGGGTTGATGCTGACCAAAGTACAGGGCGCATTATCCATATTCCGAATGAACTTACGCTTACTGTGGCCCTTATAAATTATACGAAGGGTTTCCCTTATATATGGAATGAAATAGGTGTACTTATTACATATGAGAGTGATTGGCAAAAGGCAAAACAAATCTTGCGGGAAATTATAAATAAATATGCGACTTCTCAAAGCGAACTTGCAAAAGAAAGTATAGAACAAGCAAGCAAAAAATATGCAATTCTTTATAACAATACCACTCCAAGGGTTTATATGTCTGCTGAAAATAGCGGTGTAATGCTTACGATACGTTATTTATGCAGAGTACGTAGGCGGCGTGGCACATCCGAGCAAATCTGGGAAGATATCTTGTCTGAGTTTGCCAAATATGATAATATTGATCTTGCGTATCCAACAGAACGCATTTATAATAATGCAATCGAAGGGAAATCGGGTACCCGTCCAAAAAGTTAATTTGATTATAAGTCGAGTTTAAATATAATAAAGCAAAGTGGAAGGAGGCAATATATGAATTTGGAGATTAAAATCGTTAAGATAAATAAACCGGAAGGGCTGAATGTAATTATAGGTCAGACGCATTTTATAAAGTCAGTAGAAGATTTATATGAGGTACTTATTACATCATCAACCTCGATAAAGTTCGGTATAGGATTTGTAGAGGCGTCGGGAGATGCTCTAATACGTTGGGCCGGTAACGACGAAGAATTGATAGAATTTGCACGTAAGAATGCTTATGAAATCGGTGCGGGACACTCTTTTATCATTTTCCTGAGGGATGCATATCCTATAAATGTGCTTAATGCGATTAAGAATGTGCAGGAGGTATGCACAATTTATACTGCAAGCGCAAATGCTATTCAGATTATTATTGCAGAGACTGAACAAGGGCGCGGGGTTTTAGGCGTAATTGATGGAATAAAGCCAAAAGGAATAGAAACCGAAGAAGACATAAAGAAGCGTAAAGAATTACTCAGAAAATTCGGATATAAAATGTAAAAATCTATTTACAAATTTACCATTCTGCTTTATAATATTTTAATATTATATAATAAAAAATTTCACTATCGGAGGTAATATGAGCACTGCATATAATAAAAGAAAGAAAGCAAAGAAGCATATTGAGACCAACAATGTTGTAAATAAAAGTAAAAGTAACAGGAATAAGCTGCTGATTTTAAGTGGTGTCGCTATTTTAGTTATTGGTGTCATTTTGTCCGTATTTATATTTAACAATGCAAAGATTGCCAAATATACGAAAACCATCACGAAAGATCAAGCACGAGAACAAATTCTTGGTTTTAATCCTGATATTTCTAATCCGAGTGCCTTGTCAAATGCTCTTCGTGTGGCAGATAGTTTTGCAGCGGATGACCTCGAAAAAAACGGGAAAAAAGTTGGAGAAGAGGCAATTATATTTTTAGATAATCCAGATGCTGCCAGATCTACAAAAATTCCAAATCAGGTATTTCTTCTCCTTATAGTGGATAATGATTTGAATGTTCAAGGGTTAGTCCCATTTAAACCTACTTATTTTGATATTGGGGGAAAAGTAAATTTTAACGAATTCTTTAATGCATTTAAGGGTAAAAATGCTGTCTCCCTGATAAATCGTTTTGATGGAATTTATACTGATGACAGTAATACTGCATTGGTTATAAAAAATAAAGTACGTGAAGCGATAAGTCTCCTCTACATTAGGAAATACGGGGCGAATCAGTTTGATAAAATTTCCAAAGGCGGCTTTATATTTGCCGAACGCGGGACGACAGTGCCTGACACGGAATTTACGGATTCTAATGGAATTAAACATAAACTTAGTGAATTCAAAAATAAAAAAATTATTTTAATCGGAGGAAATCCCAATTGCGGCGGTTGTGTTTCCAGTATAGAAAAACTTTCTTATCAATTTAAAAAGTATGGGACGAGTGGCGTGCAGTTTATTGTATTTTCGTTTAGTGCAAACGTAGATGACGCGAAGAATTTTACTAAACTGCTTCCTAAAAATGTTATTGTAGTGGCAGATCCGGATAGAACTACCGCAAAAAAATTGAAAGTAGGTGTTTCTCCGTATATGGCGTTGATTAACAAAAACTTATCTCTTTTCTATAGAGGCCCCGGAGAGCCAACGAGAGATACGTTAAGCAATATAAAAGAATTTTTAGGAGGGAAATAATGAGAAAAATTCTATTAAGTGTATTATCGGTACTGGTAGCTCTTATGTTTTTGCCTGTTGGAACAACAAAAGCGATTAGCAGCCTTACAGTAAGTGTAAGCCCATCTTTAAGAAACTCTCTTGCAGAGTATGATGTAAGTTTTGTAACCGGTGCTGACCTTTTGGGCGGAAAAGACGATATTATTTTACAATTTCCGCAAGGTACAAAACTTCCCTGCTCTTGTCCGCATAATTGGCACCTTAATTTTTTCACCATAAACGGGTATAATCCTTCCCGAGCGGGGAAAATGACGGATATACCAAATGCTATGTATTTACAAATACCCGGCGGTATAACAATTAAAAAGGGAGAAACCGTAAATGTTGTGATTAAACCTTATTCTAATATATGGAACCCTTCAGTACCCGGGAAATACCAGATGACGCTCTGGACTACGAAAGAGGGTAAAATCAAATCTAATTTGTATGAAATTACATCTACACATTTAACTGATGTTTCACTGCAAGCAGAGCCGAACACATCGGGGCTTATTGCTTCCTATAAAATTGATTTTACCACAGGAGAGAAAGGAGAGCTTTTTAACGGTCAAAAAATTTATATTGAATTTCCTATAGGTACCGGTTTTCCAAAAATTATAAATAAAAAAGAAATTTTGGTGAATGGAAAAGCTCCGGAAGAGATATCAATAAATGATAACACAATGGCTATTACACTTTCTCATTCTATAAATAAAAACAGAGAATGTGATCTTATAATAAACGGTGCTTTCGGCATAACGAATCCTGAGAATGGCGGAACGAAATCTATTTATATTTGGACTGATGTTGAGCCAGAAAAGGAGAAAGCAGTTTTTACGATAAAAGCGCAGCATACAGTTTCGACGCTTATTTCTATGGACCCTGCCGCACCTGATGGCATGAATGGTTTTTTTAAAACTGTGCCTACTATTACTTTAAAGGCAGAAACAAACACAAGTGAAAAAACAGAAATATTTTATAAAATAGATGATGGGGATTATAAAACATATTTAGCGCCATTCACTATCCCCGAAGGTATTCATACGCTTTATTATTACAGCAGTGCCGGTAACCTAAAGGAAGAACTTAAAAAAATGATTTTTAAAGTGGACACGACTGCACCTGAAATTTCAATTGATTTTCCTGACTCAACTCCTTTTTATACTGGCGACAAAACAATTAATATTTACGGAAAGGCAAGTGAGGAAGGCCAGTTCTCAATCAGCGGAAAAGTAGTGCTACTCAAAAAAGATCTTACCTTTTCTTCTGTTTTGCAGCTTATTCCCGGGAATAATATAATCACAATGAACCTTACGGATGTTGCAGGGAATTCAACTAAAAAAACAATAAAGGTGGTTTTTGACACGACAGTTCCACTTTTAACCGTATCTTCTCCTGTTAGTTGGGATACGGTTACAACCAGGGACGTTACGGTAAAGGGAAGCGTTTCTCCCGCAAACTCTGAAATTTATATAAATGGAGTGCAGGTAGATGTGACAGAGAGTGGTGAATTTACCTATTCTTTTACCCCGAATAGTAAAGGGAATCTTATCCCGGTAAAAGTAAAGGCGATATATCCTTATTCCAAAAAGAGTGTGGAGAAAATTATTACGGTAGTATACAAGCCTAATTTGCCGAAGGTATTACTTACAATAAATAGCCATTCTGCCCTGGTAAACGGAAATAAAAAGCAAATGGATGTTGCACCGTTCATTGATGTACATTCAAATAGAACACTAGTTCCTATTCGCTTTGTTACGGAGTTTTTAGGTGGGAATGTGCAGTGGGATGCTGTAACTCGTGCCGTAACAATAACTGCAAATAAGAAAGTAGTAAAAATTATCATTGGTTCAAAAACTGCATATGTAGATGGCAAACCTTTTGAACTTGATCAGCCTGCAATTATTAAAAATAGCCGAACTTTTGTGCCTCTTCGTTTTATTGCAATGGCTCTTGGATTTAATGTAGAATGGAACGGAAAAGACAAAACTATTACTATAAAGCCTTAAGCATATTTTTCCTTGCTTTGCTAACACTTTTTCTCCTTCCCCATCCTGTGGCAGTGGGGCAGGAGAAAATTCCTATCGTTTATTTTTCAACCCCGGGGTGTGAGGAATGCGAAATTACGCGAAACTATCTGGACTCTTTAAAGGAGATCTACCCTAATATAGATATAGAGGAATTTTCTCTTGGTGATGCAAAGAATAGAGAACTACTTGCGCATTTTAATAAGGTATATGATGTGCCTATCAATAAAACTAATACAGCGCCTGCCGTTTTTATTGGTAAACAATATTTTGTGAGGGAAGAGGCAACGAGCAAACTTGAGCTTGCAGTTAAACATTATAACTATAGCGAAACAAAATTTCTTCAGAGTGCTTTATCAGGTGCGAGCAGTAATGCGGGTAGAAATAACCTTATTGAGATGTTTAAACGTTTTGGAGTGCTCACAATATTGGGTGCAGGATTAATTGACGGATATAACCCTTGTGCATTCACCGTTCTGATATTTTTCATCTCATTCCTCTTGCTCAGGGAGAAAAGCAGAAGAGATATTCTTGTTGTGGGTTCTTCCTTTATCATTGGATTTGGGCTTTCTTATTTTTTGCTTGGGATAGGCTTGTTTAAGATAGTGTCCAAGTGGCGGTATTTTAATGACATTGCAAAATGGGTATATTTTGCAACGGCTGCTGCGACATTTATTTTTGCTGTTATTACTGTAGGTGACTATATAAAAGCGAAAAAAGGTGATGCAAGTAAAATGGTGCTTCAACTTTCTAAGACGGAAAAACGTACGATTCACTCGCTCTTGAGAAATCCAAAAGTGCAGGGTACGGCTTTTTTCTCTCTGCTTGTAGCTTTTCCCGTTTCTATCGTTTCTTTCTCCTGTACAGGGCAAACATACTTACCGACAATTGTTTATATATATAGTATCCCTGCCTTAAAAGCAAAAGCAACACTATACCTTATACTTTATAATGTTATGTTTGTTTTACCTCTCATCGTAATTGTTTTCTTTGTTTACAGGGGGGCAACATCTAAAAAAGTTACAGAATGGTTTACAACGCACCTTGCCACTATAAAGCTATGGACAGGTGCAATTTTCTTTGTACTATGCGGATATCTATCTTTTAAAACTCTATTATTATTTAATATTATTCACTGATTGTTGCAAAATAGATAAAAGAAGTTATTATATTTTTTCTTCCGTCTGTAACATGTTCCTTGTGCTATTCCATACTTCCTGCTGATAGATGCAATTGTTCCCGTACTTTCCCCGTTCTGCCGTAAACTTTCTCTTTTTCATAAAGCTAAGCACTCTCTTTTTATTAATTCAATTTTAATCTCTTTCATCTTATTCCGTAAAACCCTCTCTTTAATTTTGCCTCAAATTTGGGGAGCAGGGCAGTATGATTTTTTACTGTAAATCATTAAAATTATATACAATTTTTTTTACTAATCTATGCTATACTATAATCAATATAATTTATAGGAGGCGTATAATGAAAAAATACAGATGTACTGTATGTGGTTACATTTATGATCCTGCTGAAGGGGACGATACACAGGATGTGAAATCGGGGACATCGTTTGAAAGCCTACCGGATGATTGGACTTGCCCGCTGTGCGGTGCAACTAAAGACCAGTTTGAAGTGGTCTAAGGATGGAAACTATGGATAAAGGAAAACAATTGGATATTTTACGTGAAGCGATGGAAGTTGAATTAAATGGAATAGAACTTTACAAAACAGCATCGGAAAAAACGGAAGACTTACAGGCCAAGGAAATGTTTCAATTTCTTGCTGACGAAGAATTAAAACACTTTAATGCACTGAAAAAGAGCTATGAAGATATAAACGATGATAAAAAGGCAGAAGTAAAGCTGCCAAAGATAGGGAGGCCGAAGTTTTCTGAGATTTTCTCAAAAGAATTTAAAGAGAACCTCAAAGGTAAAAACTATGAATACTCAGTATTAACAACTGGTTTGCTGCTTGAGAAAAATTCGCAGGAATTTTACGGAAAACAAAAGAAATTAGCGGATAACGATGAGGAAAGAAAGTTATTCAAAGAACTTGAAGAATGGGAAGGTGCTCATTATAAAATGCTTTTAGGGGAGTACAATGATATGAAATTAAGATTCTGGGAAAGTAACAATTTTCAGCCGTTTTAAAAAAAGGAGGCACTGATGAAATATATAATTATCGGACTTGGCGTTACCGGTGTAACTGCAGCAAAAACAATAAGACAGTTAGATAAAGATGGCACTATAGAAATTTTTACGAATGAAATGGCTTATTACTATGCCAGGCCTAAACTTTTTGACCTTTTGCATAAAAGGCTTTCTTCGCGTGAAATTTATTTTTATGGCCCGGATTGGTATATGAAGAATAATATAAAGCTGCATTTCGGAGTACAGGCTGAAAAAATTAATGCAAAAGAGCATACTGTTATGTTTGACGATAATGTTACCGTAAAATATGATAAATTGTTGATTGCAAACGGGGCACGTGCGTTTGTTCCTCCTATAAAGGGTGCGGATAAGCGCGGCGTTTTTACGTTAAGAACCTTACAGGATGCCTTTGACATAGGTGATTATTCGGCATATATAGGAAACAATAGTCCTGTTGCCATAATAGGAGGTGGAATTCTCGGATTAGAAGCGGCTCATTCGTTCAGGATAAATAAGCTTAAACCAACTGTTGTAGAATTTGCACCGCATCTGTTGCCTAGGCAGCTTGACGGTGATGGAGCTGATATTTTAAAAGCCACATTCGAGAATGCAGGGATTCATATTAAAACAGCCGCAACAACAGAATCAATTGAAGGCAGGGATAAAGTTGAAAAATTGATTTTAGGAAACGGTGAAGTTATCCGCTCGAAAATGGTTTTGCTTTCCACTGGAGTGCGTTCCAATATTGATCTGCTTAAAAGTTCTGGTCTTGCATATAACCGAGGCGCGTTGGTGGATGATTACCTAAAAGTTCAAAATAGTGAAGATATTTATGCCGCAGGTGATATTGCTGAGTATAATGGAAAAGTTTATGGTATTATTCCACCCGCTATTGAGCAGGCTATGATTGTAGGCAAAAATATGGTAAAAGAAAATAGTGCTGAATACCACGGTTCTGTGATGTCCAATACATTGAAGGTTGCAGGAATCGACCTTACTTCTGTTGGTATGGTAAACTTGAGCAAAGAAAGAGAAAGCTATGAAGAAATTAAGGCTTCAAAACCATTGGAAGGGAAATACAGGAAAATTGTACTCAAAAACGGAAAAGCAGTTGGAGGAGTAATACTTGGTATAAAGGGAGAAAGCATTCCTATAACAAAATTTGTAAGAAGTGGAAAAGATTTATCGGCGTTCAGAGACAAATTAAAAGATATTAGTTTTCCATTAAAAGAAATAAAATAATACGAATTTAGGCAGGCGTTAGGCCTGCCTTTTTTATTTGGTACTTTCCATGTTTGCTTTATAATTAATCAAAAAAGGTGGAAACTATGATATATGTATTAGGCAGTATAAATGTTGATTTAGTGGTGTACTCTAACCGGTTTCCTGAAATAGGGGAAACAATTACGGGAAATGGGTTTCTTTTGAATCAGGGCGGTAAAGGTGCGAACCAGGCAATTGCGGCTAAACAAGCTGGTGCGGAGACAACGTTTATCGGAAGAATAGGTGATGATTATTTCGGAGAGATTGTTCTTAAAAATTTGCATAATGCGGGAGTAATAACAAAGGTAAAAAAGGATAAAAATACTGCTACAGGCACTGCAATAATAAATGTAGATAGTAAAGGAAAAAATAAAATTGTCATAGTACGGGGTGCAAACGGCAAAATTAAAGACAGCGAACTATTCTTTTTGCAAAGTAGGATCAAATCGGATGATACCTTAATGATTCAGGGAGAAATAGACTCTACCGTTCTTTTTGATGCTGCTGTTATTGCAAACAAGAAAAAGGCTACTGTGATTCTTGATCCGGCACCGTCAAGTAAGCAACTATTGCCTGTTTCGGGACTATCTACTTTTGTTACTCCTAATGAGCTTGAATTGGAAGGACTTGTCGGTAAAAGTGGAAAAATAGGGATTAACGCACTTCTTGAGCTTGGTGCGCAGGGTGTTATTGTAAAAATGGGAGAGAAAGGTGTTGTTTACAAAGGAACAGGAAAGCAATTTTCGTTGCCTGCATTCAATGTAAATGCAGTAGATTCTACAGGCGCAGGAGATATGTTTAACGGAGCATTTGCTGCGGCGCTATCGGAAAATAAATCGTTGAAAGAAAGCATAATCTTTGCAGAGGCAGCAGCAGCTATTTCTGTTACGCGCAAAGGAGCAGCGGTTTCTTTTCCGATGCGTAATGAAATAAACGAATTTTTAAATAAAAATAAACAGCTATACACACGCTAATACTTGTAATCCAGGGTTTAAAAGCACATAAAATAAATATATGGAAAACCGCACGTTTTTATATATAGCTCAGAAAGTAGTTTTTCTCTGCCATTAAAAAGAAGACGAGAATCATCTGATGTGACAAGTCTACCTCCTTTTTAAAACTTTCATGTAGATTTCTGATTAGACAAATCTCCATTTTGAAAAAATGAAATTTCAATTATTATTAAGTTAAATGGCTTACAAAAACATAGATGAGTTTTTAGAAAAGAAAATAGAATTTTGGAAAAAGAAACTGTTAGATTTAAGTAAAAGAAACAGCTTAATTAATTATCGTTTTACCAAATCAAGATCTGTAAAAATAATAACTCCACAATTCGATACAGTAATTGATGCTCTTGAAAAAAGCAAAGAAATACGTTTTATTAAAAAACAAATTGAGGAACCGCAAACAAATATAAAAGACAATTGGTTATGTAGTGAAGACGATAAAATTATCGAAAAGAAATTATATAATCTATATTTAAAATTCAACGATAATGAAAAAGAACTTGGTATTCAAACCTGCTTTGTGGCATTAGGAGTGTTAAAATATAAAGAAGCAGAATATTCAGATAAAATTTTTATTTCTCCAATCTTTCTTTTTCCTGTTAGCATAGAAAGGCTTCCAAAAACATATAGAGAAATCCAACGATTTACAGTATTTAGCACGGGAGATGTTGTATTAAATCCTGTGCTAAAAGAAAAATTATACCACGATTATAAAATAGTTTTGAAAGGCTTTCAAGAAGATGAAGAAGATATTCATAGTTATATCCAATACCTAAAAAAAACGATTTCTGGCAAAGAAAATTGGGAGCTATCTCAAGATGTTTATCTGGATATTTTTTCGTACCAAAAACATATAATGTACAGAGATCTTATACAACACAAAGGTATAATCAAAAATAGTCCCCTTGTACATGCCTTAGTGGGAGATTCCAGTGCTCTGGAAAATAATGAATCAAGTGTTGACATGAATGATTTTGGAGAAAATTTTAGTGATACAACAAGTATAGATATTCTTCCTGCAGATTCTTCTCAAAAAAAAGCTATCGAACTTGCACGTGCCGGCGTTAGTTTCGTCCTTCAAGGACCTCCGGGAACAGGTAAAAGCCAGACAATTGTTAATATAATCATAAATTCAATTCAAGAAGGGAAAAAAGTATTGTTTGTAAGTTAAAAAATGGCCGCATTAAGTGTCGTCCAAAAAAGATTAGAACAAGCAGGATTCGGTAATTACTGTCTTAACTTGCATGCATACAAGGGTAATAAAAAAGAAATCGTCCAAAAATTATCCGAATCATTAGACTACTCATCTAAAATTTCAGATGATCGGAATTGGTCAAATCCTGAATCTTACTTAGCTAATCAACAAGAAATAAATGAATTTTACAAATTTTTATGCATAAAACATGAGCCGATAAAAAAATCTATCTACGATGTGAGAGGAGAAATAGCAAAGCTTTATGACGTGGAAATTATTGATATCCCCCTAAATGAAACCCTAAAATTGGGCGAAACGAAATTTAGTGCTTTGCTTGACACTTTAAGGCGAATAGATAATTTATGTAATAAAATTTCGGATCCATTAAATAATATCCTGCTCAGTATCAAAGATGATGCGAATAATCCTTTAACGAAAATGAGGTTAAAAGAATCATTAGATTCTATTGCAATTACTTTTTCCAACTTATATGTTTTTGCCAAAGAAGTAAAAAAAGAAACAGGATTTAACGTAGCAACACTTGATGACCTAAATTCTTTTATTAATTTAGAGCATGAATACAAGGAAATGCAATTAGATAATATTCCTGACTACCTAATAGATGAAAATTATAAGGAATTACACACAAAGATCTCTTATCTGTACTCTATTCTAAAATCCATAACGGATCTCAAATCGAACATTGAAAAGAAAGTAGACATATCCTTTATCACTTTGGATACTAAAAACATGGAAGAAATCCTTAAAAATACTTCTTTATTTGGCAAAATATTTGGAAAAAAATACAGGAAAAACAGGAAAGAGTTAAAAAAATATGAAAAAACAAAGATAGAAAACGAAGAATGGATTAAATTGTTTGAGCTTAAAAATAAAATAAATGACTTATCAGATAAGATAGATCTTTGGGCAGTAAAAGAAATTGATTTAGCAAATTCAATCGAAGCTTATAAAAATTTAGAACACATAAAACAAATATACAATTTTTCTGATAATTTTATCAAGTTATATAATAAGGCAAAAGCAGCAAATTTTCCTGATTCTTATAAAATAGTTCAGTATATACACTTTAGCAAGAACAATATCGACAGTGTAGCTGCAAATCTTTTTAGAAAAATTGACGAGATGAATCAGTTTTTTGAAACAAATATCTTAAAAAATAAAAAAAATATAAGGAATTTATCCGAGAATTTGGCTTTAATTAATAAAAATTTTGATAACTTAAATGACATGTTGATTTTCAAAAATAAATATAGAAGTTTACCCAAGGATATTCGTAAGTTTATGCGCATATATTTCTCAAAAGAAAATGTACATAAATTTAGTGATGTATTCTTGAAGTCTTATTATCTTCAGCTTCTTACCGAGCTTTCAAAAAATAAAAATATTTTATCTCCCAAGCAATCTATTCGGGAGCTGAGAGCAAAAGACCACGATACAAGAAATACAGTTAGACATAAATATATAGAAACAATTGAAAGTAGAAAGCCCAAAAATGATTTTGCTGCGAATGGTTCTGAAACAGCTTTCCTAAAACATGAAAGCCAAAAAAAGAGAAGAATAAAGCCAATACGAGAAATATTAACCAGGGCTAGAAACCTTGCTTTTGCACTCAGGCCTTGTTTTATGATGAGCCCGCTAACTGTAAGCCAATATATTGACCCTGAATCTATCCATTTTGACGTTATAATATTTGATGAAGCTTCGCAAATAATGTCAGAAGATGCTGTTGTATGTTTGGCAAGAGCTAATCAAGCAATTATAATGGGCGATAATCAACAACTTCCACCAACATCTTTCTTCATGCGAGATAGTGAAGATGATGAAGAAGATGATGACATAGAAGACTTAGATAGCTTTCTAAAAGAAGTAGGAACTAAACTCAGATCTAAATCGTTAGAGTGGCATTATAGAAGTAAAAGCGAAGATCTTATAGCCTTTTCAAACAGAAACTTTTATCATAATAGATTAATTACATTTCCCGATCCGGAAGTGGACCGGAATGGTCTTAAATTTATTTATGTAGAAGACGGAATATACGATAGAGGGTACTCACGAAAAAACAAAAAAGAGGCAGAACAAGTAGTAGAAATTTATAAAAAAGAAAGAAGGTCAGATCCATCTAAATCTATAGGAATTGTTGCATTCAGTATGTCGCAAGAGAATGCCATAAGAGAAGCACTGGAAATTGCTCATATTAATGTAGACGATTCCAAAGACCCAAGCGAAGAAGGATTATTTGTAAAAAATTTAGAAACTGTTCAAGGAGATGAACGAGATATTATAATTCTCAGCATTGGATACGGAAAAGATAGCGAAGGAAAATTTAGCTATAATTTCGGGCCCTTAAATAGAACCGAAGGATACAAAAGACTAAATGTTGCAATTACAAGATCAAGGTTTAAAACCATTGTCGTTTCTTCAATTCTTCCGGAAAATTTAGATGGAGATAAAATTAATTCAGAAAGTGTAAAATATCTAAAAAACTATTTAGATTATGCAAAAAATAAACATCTTGTAGGTTTTACAAGTACACCGGAAGATCTTTACTTTGACTCTTCGTTTGAGGAAGCGGTATACGATTCTCTCGTAAAAGAGGGATTTAATGTCAGCACACAGATTGGGTGTTCTGGTTACAGAATAGATCTTGCAATTAAACATCCGGAGAATCAAGGTAGATATATTTTAGGAATTGAATGCGATGGTGCACAGTATCATTCTTCAAGATATGCAAGAGATCGAGACAAAATAAGACAAAACATCCTGGAAGGTTTAGGATGGAATATTCATAGAATCTGGTCGGACGATTGGTTAAATAATAGAACTCATGAGATAGAAAAAATAAAAACAAAAGTGAATGAATTAGAGCAGGAAAAAGAATGTGAGCAACCTGAGATTAATAGGCAAACATTTTCAAAGATAGAACAAATCAGGCGTTTTGATAGTATAGACGATTGTAATCTCCCGACGTATCCAAAATACGAATTTGCCGAATCAGAAACTTACGGAATTTCATTAGATTTTGATTACTACGGCCTGGTCACAGAGGAAGAATTTGTCATCAAAGAAATCGAGAGAAGAATAATGAATATTTTACGGATTGAAAGCCCTGTCGAGAAAGAGTTCCTATACAGAAGAATATTGAATTCTCTGGGTGTAGAAAGAGGAGGAAGGCACCATAAAAATCTATTCTTAGAGGTGTTAGAAAAATTAGAAGGTAAAAAACTAATTTATATTAAGCAAGAAACAATATCCTCTACTCCAATTAAAACATATTATCCTTTTAGAACAGCAAATGAAAAGGAAAGGTCATTTACTTTTATACCAAAAGAAGAATTGGCAAAACTAATTATTGATATTTTAAAAAATGGATTCAGCATTAGTGCCAAAGATTTGGCAGCTACGGTTGCCAAAATTACACATAATAACAGAAGGGTAGGAAAAAAGATGGAACGAAAAATGCTTGACACCATACAATACTTAATTAGAGACAAAATAATTGAAGAAAAAAATGGATGGTTGCAACTGACTAAACAATAACTACCAAACAGAAAGAAATAAGCAAAATAAGGAATCAGGTCTTGAAATATAATGTTTTTCACTTCATGGTAAAACTATAACAAGGCCATCAAGAATAGAGATTAAAGGGGCACTTAAAAGAATAACGAGCGTTCTTTTTGTTGTAAAAGCAAATGCGAGATTCTTCACTTGCTTCTCTTCCTCAAGGATAAGCTCATAGTACGATTTCAAAATTTCATTTAATCTCATTTTACTCTGCCTCCTTCATTCTAAAAATTTTGAATAGATTTTTATATGAGGTAACGATATAATTTCATATAGATTTCGTGTGAGGCAATTCGTAAATTTGACTTTTTCATTTTTGTCCCTATACTGTAATCACATTGGGGGATGATATAAATGAAAAATCATTATTATTCAATAAATGCGAAGTTTGCTTTTGCACAGGTTATTTCTTTGCTGTGGGTTGCACTTTCCATTGTTTTGTCGATGCCGTG
>CAYYKP010000004.1:39617-41097 GCA_964468055.1 uncultured Caldisericales bacterium | reverse complement strand
TTTAAACATAAGTCTTTGCAAACGATTACTTCTAAAGATGCAGATTGTCAGGTGAATAAATCAACAATGAATTAAAGAATGGTTTCAAAATTTTATCTTACACGGAACTTTTACTGTCAGGATACTTACTTACAATGCTTTCATAAATAGGGAGATTTGCATTTTTTTCAAAAATGTATAAAGCATCCAAAGTACTTTCAGAAATATCGCTGTAGTCGCTAATTTTTTTTAAAGGAAAGAAACGTGCTGATTCTGCATCACTTCCTGCTTGTAATTTACCGTTAGAATCCGAAAAGAGAAAATCGATAATACTATAATGGTAAATAATTTTATTTTTTCCCGTATAATAAATTTTGTCGATGACAAATACAATTTTTCCTTTACCTACTTCTAAATTACATTCCTCTTTCAATTCACGCTTCGCAGCCTTGATAAGGCTTTCACCTAATTTTACAGCACCGCCCGGTATACTCCATAAGTTTTTATCCGGTGCACGTTTTCGCTTTACCAAAAGGATATGCTTGTTCTTTAACACAACTGCTCCAACTGCAAGTATCGGTCTATCGGGAAAAATTCTTTTCAAATTTAATGCTCCTTTCCTTTAAGTTTTTAATAAAAAATTCTTGTGCATTGTCCGTATTTTTTCCTTTGATTTTTATTAACAAAAATCTGTTTCTACTTATAGGAGGATAGGATGCCGTTTTAACAAAGAATTCTTTTTCAAGCCTATCCAATAAATCAACAATGTCCGACTCACTGCAGTTGACACTTAGTGCAATCTCCTTGGAACTTTTCCCTTCGGCAATTTCCGGTAGCACATAATTAAAAAAGGCACGGGAAAATTCTTCCGGAACACCGGGTAAGATAAAAAGCACTTTATTTCGTATCCTTATTTTTTCAATAGGGGCAACTCCTGCTTTATTTTCCATAATTTCTGCTCCTTCAATACATACGGAAAAATTTTCGATAAGGTTTTCCTTAATTTGCTTGTTAAGCTTATTCAAACTTTTCTCGACAAAATTTCTGGCCTTATCGGATTTTATTACTTTTCTTTTAAGCCCTTTAGCTATTGTTCTTAACGTGATATCATCCGGCGTAAGACCAAGTCCGCCCGATGTAATAATAAAGTCTGATACTTGTAAAAGAAATTGAATACCTTCTATAATTTTTTTATCATTATCACCTACTATTAAAATATTTGAAAGTACACGGTTTTTCTTGCTAATTTTTTTTATAATAAAATGCGCATTTAAATCTTCTCTACTGCCATTTAAAATCTCATCCCCAATCAATAGAAGGCTTATTTTCATTTAGATACAAATCCTTTAAACTTTAATGTATGCACCAGAATATTTTCATTTTTCAGTTCGTATTTTCCAATTTTGCCTTTTGTATCCATTTCTACGGAAAAAAAATAATCGGTTCCATCCTGAGATATATTATCCTTAGAATGAAGTGCAAAAGGTACACCAGAAAAATC
>CAYYKP010000004.1:34094-39517 GCA_964468055.1 uncultured Caldisericales bacterium | reverse complement strand
CACTCTTTATGGCAGGGTTTATTATAAATTCTTCACTAAGCATTTGCGTTCTTCTTGCCTACTCTTTCGGTGTTTTTCCGCGCATATTCACAAGATAACCGTTGTCCATCATCCATTCAAATATTTGAGATACCTTTGCATAAGTATGTTCTTCTTCAAGATCTTTGTAGCCCAATTCCACAAGATTATTGTCTTCTATAAGAAATAAGTATTGAATAATTATATTTCCACCAAAAGGTGCATCCCTGTTCTTATCTATATACAGATTCAACACTTCAAAATGCGGAATTTGATCAGGATCCACTCTTCCTTCTTTGACAGCATTATTAATCTTTTCCTTTAGTGCATTTGTATCTTTAAAATCTTTTATTATTACAGTTGCAACATCCGTATCGTACTCTATATCACCACCACCCGTGCAATTAAATATTGTAGGACGTACTTTACTATTTTCAGAATCCAGTTGTATGCCTTCCTTATCAAAAGAAGAAATTGCAAAAATCGGGCAGTTCAGCTCAAGGGAAAGGTTGCTCAGTCCGCCCGAAACTTCATCCACCTGTTGCGCAAGATCCTGATACAAAATGGTTGTAGGAATTTTTTGCAGATAGTCCACCACTACTGCTACTTTATCGGTTCCGATTTCCTGCATTACTGAAAAAGCATGACTGCGTATTTTATTTACCGTATCTTCTCTTGTACCCTCTATAAGGTATAAATAATTCATATATTTTTCTATCTTTGCATAACCCTGATTGAAGCGTTCTGCAAGACTAGACTCGTTTGCAACATCACCGGTTTCCAACAAATAAGGAGGAATAAGTGATTCTTGCGAGAATATACGGAGAAATAATACTCTGGAAGTCTGTTCCCATGAGTAATAAAGAACAGGGATATGCGCATTATTTGCAATAGAGCTTGCCACTTTTAGCATAAAATTTGTTTTGCCCCTGCGTGGAGCACCTGCAAGTGAATAGTAAAAACCACGCCTTGCTCCGGATAAAGATTCCGTGAGTAAGTGGTAAGGTTCGATGGAATATCCTAAAATTGTAGGCGTATCTGCATTTCGTGATTCTACTTCGCTGGGGAATGTTATAAGTTGCGTTCTTATAGGTTTTAAAGGTTTTTTAACTCTTCCTTGTATGATGTTTCTAATATTGTTTATTACATTTCCGGCAAATTCGGTAATACTCTCTTTGCTATATTTGTTTTCTATGTATTCCTTTATATGTCCGCTTATTACAAGAAGTTCCTTTTTGGCCTCTCTACTCTTTAAAATCTCCATATAACTAATAAGAACTTCCAGTGAAACAGGCTCTACTTGCATAACTTGTTCTATCAGGGTTTGCATTTTTTCGGTGAATATGCCTTGATCCTTCATTTTTATTCTTATCACATCTGTATCTAACGTTTCCGTAGATTTGGAATAATTCTTTACGAGATAGTCTACAAGCACCCTCTGCTCATTTTCCTCAAAAGAATCCTTTGTCAAACCGTACTTAATTGCACTTAAAAGTAAAAATCTATCTTTTAGCATTGAGCCTATAATTTTAATTTCTACATCGTCCATACTCTTTCCCCTCCGATAATTGTTGCATACACTCTGATTTTTTCCAGATTTTGTCCATCAACGATGGGTTTACTAAGCAAGGTAAAATCAGCATTTAAACCATATACAATTCTGCCTCCGTATCTTTCATAGAAATTTGCCCTGGCAGCCCCTTCCGTATACGCAATTATTGCTTGATCTGTTGTAAGGCCCTCCTCGTTTCTGCCTACAGCAGCCTTGATTCCGTTAATAACCGATGGAGCCACTACGGGCGCATCCGAACCGAATGCAAGAGTTTTTCCGATACTCAATACAGTTTTCCACGCATAAGCATGCTTATACTTTCCAATATATTTCTTGAAAATTTCCCTATCGGTCACATAATGAAAAGGCTGCATTGACGCAATAAATTCTGTTTTCCTTAGAAGAGAAAGATCACCTTCATTTATAAATTGCAAGTGTTCTATTCTATTCCTCATCTTCTCCTTGCCGTTGTTGTTAAAAGTTTGCAACGCAATCTTTACAGCTTTGCTTCCTATGGCATGTACCGCCACTTGAAGTCCGTTTTCATTTGCAATTTTAACTATTTTTTTAAAATTTTCAGCTGGCAATGTAGACAGACCTTTAAAATATCCTTCCTGCATGAGCGCGGTTTGTGAGCCAAGCGAACCATCAAGGAAACATTTTACTGCACCAATTCGGAAAAACTTGCTACCCTCTCCTGTTTTCAAATTCCCTTTTATGGCATCGTCTAATTCGGTACATGCTATACTTTGAAATACTCTTAATTTAGGGCTACTGCCTTCACTTTCTTTTTTTAAGAGGTTAAATAACTCGGAATCAAAATTAGTTACTGCAACAACACCATTTTGCAATAAATATTCCTTTGCATTTTGCAATTCCTCTTCGTTTGTTTTACGCTTTATTATATCCTTGACATTATTGATAGCATTGTCCTTTAATACTCCCACAAATTCACCGTTCAGTTTTACAACCTCTCCACCGGACGTTTCTTTAATATCTATATTATTTCTCTTTATTAGTGCGCTGTTTATAAATACTGAATGTTCATCCGTACTCTGTATAAAGAGTGGGTAATCATACTTGAACAGATCCTTCCATTCTAAAATCGAAATAGTATTAAAATCAAGATTGTATAAAAACATCGCATTTTTATCATAGATAAGCTTTTTCAAATCTTTAAAATTCCTGCATTGTTCTGCATTCCCCGATGAAAGATATAGTGCAAGCTGATTAAGATGTAAATGACTATCGATAAAACCGGGATAGAGTGCCCCGTCAAGCTTTACTTCTTTTGCATATGGAAACTGCTCTTTTATAAATCTTCTATTTCCAGCCTCTAATATCTTCCCATTTTCCACTATAACTCCAAAATCCTCTTTATGCGTTTTTCCGGCATATACGAAATCTGCAGAGTAGATTATTTGCTGTTTTCTTTTCATCGCGAAAGGATCACCTCAGTCCCACCGTTAATTTGAACTTCCACACGTGATATTCCGGAAATCTCCGTAAATGAAAGCGCAATTTCACGCTCTAGTCTCTTAATTTCGCTACTGCCGTTTACAGTGCAAGAAATATTTAGATATAACATGCTGTTATCTTTCTTTACTGTATAAGAATTTAGTTTTACGCTAATAGGGACATAGGTTTTTAAGCCCTCTGGAGGATATTTCAATGCTTTGAAAAGTGCATTTATACGTTTCTGTCCAGTTTTTGCTACTTCAATTGTCGGGCAGAAAAACATATTTGAGTTTACAGTATAAACATAATACGGAACTATTGTCATATCATCCTGTGTTATGCCAAAAAATCTGAGAATAGGCACAGACGTATCTACGCTTCCGAATAATGTACTTATCTGCTTTCCGCCTATAAGAATTTGTACGGATTGAATATCCGGCAATTCAGTCAAAGAATTTACAAGCGACATCACAAGCATTTGTTCTTCATGAGAGCCAAGTGGATGTTTTAAAATTAGCGGATTAAAATCTACAACACCTATTCCTCCTGATTTTATATAGAAATTTTCTATTTTAACATCTGCAGGAAATAGACTTTTAAGTCCTTTTGTCGAACCAAACAAAAGTTCACTTAATGTTTCTTTGCCTAGAACAGAAGGATCCCGGGAGGCAATAATCTCCCTTTTCTCTAGTAAAAGCTTTGTAAAATCAGGTGATACAAAATACAAATTCACATCTTTCCCACTTGGTAATACACTGGAAAGATGTGTAAGTTCTCCATCTATCCGTATATAGTGAGAGAAGTACTGTTGCTTTTTTCCATTAATCAAAATTTGCACTGCATTTATTCCGGGTATATCGGTAAGAGTATTTACTATACCATATACACGTATAACTTCTTTTCTCACATTCAATGGCTTTATAAATGTGGCTGATTCATCCAAATCTATCGTACATATTCCGTTTTTCACTGAAACAGAATTTGTTTTGCTTTCTTTATTTAATACGGGAAATAAGCCGCTGTTTATCGGGGGCACAGTTAACCGTTTTAAGATTTCCTGTACACGCAAAGAAGGATTACTTGAAAGGCTAAGGACTACATTATCGGGGACAAGCTCCATTGAAACAGGGTCGTAATAAAACATTTTTAACTCAGTATTCTTCGACACACTTTTGCTTTTCAAATATAGAAATAATATTCCACTTGCGATAACCACTGTAACAAATAGCAAAGCTGCTATAATTCGCCCCGAATTTCTGTTCTTCATCTATTTTTTATTTTCCGTTTTGCCTTGTTTATCTCCGGTAAAAATCTCTTTCATCGTTCCCAATGAACCGAGTAATGCAGAGGATTCATAAGGCAGGAATATTTTTGTTGCAATACCCTCTGACATCTTGCTCAATGTGTCCATGTATTGAATTGCAATTACATCTTTAGTAGGATTTCCTTGGTGAATTCCGGTAAAGTATACTTCCACGGCTTGACCTTTTGCCTTTGCAACCGTCACCATTGCCTTAGCTTCACCTTCTGCCTGAAGAATTTGTGCCTGCCTGTCGCCCTCCGCAGATAGAATTTTTGCTTGTTTATCCCCCTCTGCCCTTAATATAGCTGACTGCTTTACGCCTTCCGCTTCAAGTACCATTGCTCTTTTACCACGTTCCGCCTTCATCTGTTTCGTCATCGCTTCCTGAATTTCAGGAGGTGGATTAATTGCTTTAAGTTCTACCCTGGTAACTTTTATGCCCCATGGATCAGTTGCTTCGTCTAGGTCTTTTCGCAAAACTTCATTTACTTTTTCTCTGGACGTAAGCAATTCATCCAAAGATAGGTTCCCGCAGATATTACGAATTGCCGTTTGAGAAAGTTTTAAGATAGCTTGATCAACATTTTGTACTTCGTAGACTGATTTAACCGGATCAGTAATCATATAGTACATTACATTGTCTATTTTTACTCCAACATTGTCCCTCGTAATAATTTCCTGTGAAGGATAGTCCCAGACTTGTTCCCTCAGATCAACAATTTTCTTTACGGATTCTATGAATGGAGTAATAACATGTAATCCCGGCTCAAGTTTTCTCGAGAATTGTCCCAACCTTTCAATAATTACAGCTGTTGCCTGTCTAACTATTATAACACTTTTAGATGCTATAATGATAACTACGATCAGTAATAAAAGCCATAGAATTAATGAACTCATAATTTGCCTCCCTATCTTTTTTATAATATTTTACACTTATTTTATTTTCTTGCAATAAATTATTAAATTTATAGAATGGTTTCAGTGAAAGAGGTGAAAACATGTTTCTTATCGTAGGACTTGGAAATATTGGAGATGAATTTGAAGGTACACGGCACAATGCAGGGTTCAGAGTAATAGATGAACTTTCCATGC
>CAYYKP010000004.1:5512-33994 GCA_964468055.1 uncultured Caldisericales bacterium | reverse complement strand
CCATTAAGTAAAAAAAGTGTGGTTGATTATGTGCTTTCTCGTTTTAAAAAAGATGAGCTTCCCGAATTCGAAGAATCAATTGTAGATGCTGCAGATGCAGTAGAAAAAATCATTTTTTCCGGCCTTGAAAAAACACAAAACAGTTTTAACAGTAAGAATAAGGAGATTTAGTGTTTAACATTAAGTTCAAGAATCTTTTTAAAGAAAATAATATAGCAACTAAAATTTTTAGCAGTGATAAAATTAATATTTCTCCTGCAAACGGTACAATTCTCCTTGCATTATTGAACGAAATAAATACTCAAAACATCTTAATTATTACAAATAACTCAAATGAGTCGGAAACAATAAGAAATATTGTGGAAAGCTCTATTTTAAATCCAGAATTTGGTACTTATCCGTTTGAAAATGGCATAGTAAATCCGGAAGTTGTAGAGCAAAAGATAAAATTTCTTGAAAAATTTCATTCGGATAAAAGAAAAGTAGTAATAAGTACATTAAAGGGGCTGTTCGATGCTGCACTACCTGATGATAGATTAGAAAGCTTTACCGTTAATAAAGGGGATATATTAAGTGAGAGTAAATTAACTTCTACACTTTCCGGTTTTGGATATATACGCACCAAAGAAATTACAGAAAAAGGAGAATTTTCAGTCAAGGGTAGCATTCTGGATATTTACTTATTTTCCATGGAAAACCCTGTGCGTATTGATTTTGGGGAGGAGGCAATTGAAAAGATAAAAACATTTGATATAGAAACAATGCTTTCCGTAAATGAAATAGCTCAAATTACCTTTTATCCCATTACATTTTTCAGATTCAGTAAAAAAGAACTTAAAGAAACCACTAAAAATTTAAAAAAGAAATTAGAAAAAGTAGACGAATATTTGAAAGATTCTATGCTTTCCGACATAAATGGAATGCTGAAAAACGGAAATATAGGAATAAATTACTACGCACATATCTTCTTAAAAAGTGGAAGTATAGGATACCCGTCACTAATCGATTTTACAAAAGATTTTATCAAAATTTATTATGGAGACATAGATTTTGATACTTTTCTAAAAGAAACAAATGAAATATATGACAAAAGTATAGATGCAAACGAAATCTTCCCTGTTGACGTGAGTTTAATCAAAAAAGGAATATCTCTGCTAAAAAAGGGGAAAGAAATTAGAATTAAATATTTTCCCCAGGAAGAAAGCATAAATTTAAATGTTTCAACTATACCTGAAAATTTTTCAGCACTTTCATCTTTAAAGGAATTTATTCTAAGTTATTTGAAAGAAAAAAGTGTATTAATTATTACAAGACAGTATAATAGGGTAAAAGAACTTCTTTCTGCATATGGATTTTATCCAAAAAATAAATTTGCGGATAAAAAGAATCTTTATCTTATAGAAGGCTTCTTAGACAAAGGAATTGAGTCAGATAAAATCCTAATTTTGACGGACAAGGAACTTTTTCCACACTATAAACTTAGCAGAGCTTCAAAAAAAATTGTTTTTAGTAAAAACCTTGTGAGTGTTGAAGAATTAAACGAAGGTGACTATGTTGTGCACAAAGATTTTGGCATAGGAATATTCAGAGGACTAATGAAAATCCAACGTGACAATATAGAGAGGGAATACCTTTTAATAGAGTATAGAAATGGTGAAAAACTATACGTACCTATGGAGAGAATAGGGCATGTACAGCGTTACCTTGGGGATCGTAGAGTGATTGCGTTGAACCGATTACATGGTAAAGAATGGAGTATGACAAAGAAGAAAGCCGCAGAAAGTGCAAGGCTGCTTGCAATGAAAATGCTGCGCCTTCATGCTGAAAGAAGGCTGAAAGGAGGTTTTTCATTTAAACCGTTTCCTGTGGAGGAAAAAATTCTTGCTCTTTCTTTTCCGTACGAGTTCACGGAGGATCAGCAAAAAGCAATGGAAGACATTTTTAGTGATATGGAAAACAATAAACCAATGGATAGATTAATATGCGGTGATGTGGGATACGGGAAAACAGAAATCGCAATTCGCGCTGCATTCAGAGCAATCATGAATGGGAAGCAAGCCGCCTTTCTCGTACCCACAACAGTACTTGCAATGCAACATGAACGAACGCTCAGGGAAAGGTTGCATTTATTTCCGATAGAAATTGGGATGTTGTCTCGTTTTGCTTCAAAAAGAGAAGCTAACAAGATATTGAGAAAACTGGAAAGTGGTACAATGGATATTATAGTTGGAACACATAGACTGCTTTCTAAAGATGTAAAGTTTAAAAATCTCGGCCTTCTTGTTATTGATGAAGAACAAAAATTTGGTGTAAAAGATAAGGAACGGATAAAAGAAATAAAAGCTAATATTGATCTGCTTACTCTTACTGCAACTCCTATACCGCGCACTTTACATTCGGCATTAATTAATCTAAAATCCATTTCCCTTATAAATACGCCTCCTCCGGGGCGACTTCCCATAAAAACATTTGTCATGCCATTTAATTGGGAGACTGCAAGGAAAGCAGTTCAATTCGAACTAAGGCGAAAAGGTCAGGTTTTTGTAGTACACAATCGCATAGAAAGTATTCATTCCTTTGCAGAGAAGCTTAGTATGCTTATACCGGATGCAAATATTGCAGTTGCACACGGCAAAATGGATAAATCTATGCTTGAGGAAACAATGCTTTCATTCTACAAAGGAGAAATTAATGTACTTGTTTCTACGACAATTATTGAAAATGGAATTGATATTCCTACTGTAAATACATTAATTGTGGATACTGCGGAAAATTTCGGACTTTCTCAGATGTATCAGCTTAGGGGAAGAATCGGACGCTCACATATAAATGCATTTGCTTACTTCTTTTTTACCTCAAAAAAAAGCTTACGTGCAATTTCAGAGGAACGTCTCGAAACAATAAAGGAGTTTACGGGAATAGGTGCTGGCATTAAAATTGCGATGAAGGATCTTGAGTTAAGAGGCGCAGGAAATATCCTGGGCAAGGAGCAACACGGCCATATTATTTCAGTAGGATATAATATGTATGTAAATCTGCTTGAAGAGGCGGTAGCCGAATTAAAAGGAGAGAAAAAGACAAGCATTCGTGATGCGACAATACGTATTGCCGAAAGGTATTTCATTCCCTCACAGTTTGTTCCTCTTACATCAGAACGTATGGATTACTACCGTAAAGTTACGCAGGCCGTTGATTTTAGCAAGATTGATAGAATTGAGAACGAACTTGTTGATAGGTTCGGCAAATTACCGGAAGAGGTAAAAAATTTGTTAAAAATTGGAAAATGTGAAATAATAATGAGAAGAGTTGGAATTAAAGAAATTTTTCAAGAAGGAAAACGCATTTTCTTTTCCATAGATAAAAACAATAATCTATCGCCCAAAGGTCTTGAATATGTTTTAAGAATGGATCAAAGCGTACGCTTTGGAAAAGATTATCTTTCTTTCGAATTAGAAAAAGAAAAACCAACTGAAAAAATGTATTTTATTCTAAATTTACTTATGGAGGAAACTTATGTTTAAATGGATAGTAGAAAATGAAATTGCCATCGGAAATTTCTCTGGTAGAGATGATATAAAACTCTTTCATGCAAAGAAAATACGTGCTATTATCTCGATTTCAAATGGAAACATTCCTACAGAATGGATTTTACAAGATATGGTTTACAAATCTTTTCCCGTTGAAAACCCGGATGAACTTGATATGTTTACTCTAAGGGAGTTCCTCCTATATTCAGCATTCTTAAAAAAAGTACATTTTCCTTTTCTTATTTCGTACGGAAATGATATTCTTTACGGCACATTGTTTGCCGCACTTTACCTTATATACACGGGCAATTCATTAAAAGATTCAACTTCCATCGTTGCAAGCAAAACGAAAGCGAATTGGAATAGCAAGCAAATGAAATTACTAAAAGATTTCAAAAACAACATTTCACTTTACTATCTAAATAATGAGCTTACTTCTATATATGAATTTAATAACCTTATACGGTTATTAAGAAAACAGTGCCCCTGGGACAGAGAACAAACGCATATTTCCCTTATCCCTGAACTTATAGAAGAATCACTGGAACTTGCAGAAGCCATAAAGAAAAATGATTTTAACGATACAAGGGAGGAGTTAGGCGATGTATTACTTCAAGTTGTTTTGCACTCGGTAATTGCAGAGGGAGAGGAAAAATTCAACGTAGAAGATGTAACAAACGAGATATTTGAAAAAATGTATAGGAGACACCCACATGTTTTCGGAAAAACAAATATAAAAAAGAGTGCTGATGTACTAAAACAGTGGGAGGGGATAAAAAAATATGAAAGAAAGGATAAGCCCGTTGATATTGCGAAAGTACTTGCCGCCCTAATTAGCGCTTTTGATGTTCAGGAATATGCAAGAAAGGAAGGTTTTGACTTTTCTTCAATAGAACAAATCGAGGGTAAGATAGAGGAAGAATTGAAAGAAGTAAAAGAGGCGTTGGGAAAGAACGAAAACGTAGCTGAAGAGATAGGGGATTTACTGTTTTCTGTAATAAATATTTCTCGATTTTTGCGCATAGATCCTGCTCATTCACTGCTTCTTTCCCTTGAGAAGTTCAGAAAAAGATTCGAGAAAGTTAGAGAAAAAGCAAATGGTAAATTAGGCGAAATGAATGATAATGAAAAAAATACATTATGGAACGAAGCAAAAAAAGAAGTATAAAAATATACTTTGATTTTTTGTATTATTCATTAAAATATATATTTGTATGATACGTTTTATAAACAGTGGAAAAAACAATGGGGCAATGAATATGGCTATTGACGAAGCCCTATTAACATTAGAGAAAGAAAGAGGCTATGCACCTGCCATACGAGTGTATAAGTTTGTGCCTCCAACACTTTCCATAGGTTATTTCCAGAGCATGAGCAGGGAAGTAGATATAAATAAATGTAAGGAAAAAGGATTTGATTATGTAAGAAGGCCAACCGGAGGACGAGCCGTACTTCACGACAAAGAACTCACATATAGTGTTACAATTGCTTCTCCACACTCTGTACTTGAGATGAATTTGATTGACTCCTTCCACTTTTTAAGCAGTGGAATTATAAAAGCAATAGAAATGCTTGGTGGTAAAGCTAACTTTTCCAAAAGAGAGGATAAGGAAATTTCTTCCCCATCCTGCTTTGCCGCACCTACATTCTCCGATATATTAATCAATGGGAAAAAGATTGTAGGCTCCGCTCAGATGCGTAATGAAAAAGGATTACTTCAACATGGCTCCATCCTTTACCATGTAAGCGTAGACGATATATTTTACTGCTTCAATCTGGATGAAGAAAAGAAAAAAAGATTCATAAATTTATCTAAAAATAAAATCTCTTCTCTTTCCGACGAATTAGGAAAGGAAATTAATTTTAAAATGGTAAATAAGGCATTCAGGTACGGAATGGAAGAAATTTTTCAGGAGAAATTTAAAGAAGTATCCCTTAGGGAAGACGAAGTTAAGCTTGCCGAGAGGCTATATATAGAAAAATACAGCACCAAACAGTGGAATTTTAAAAGATAACTTTTTATGATAAAATAACAAACGAGGTGAACATATGGGAAGAGAAAGTAAAGTTAGAAAAATGAGAAAAGAGGGCTTAATCAAACCCGTAAGAGAAAAGGAAAAGAACTTTTTATGGCTGAAAATTACCGCCAGCGTATTAATCGTAGTAATCCTTGCCTTTGTAGGCTTATGGGCATGGGGGCAAACAGATAAAGATGTTACTGCACGAGTGGGGAGCGAAGTAATTAAGAACAGTGAAGTGCAAAATCAATTTGATTACTATGTAAACATGTATAAGCAGTATGGCATAGACTTAAATAATCCGAAGTATGCTACCATGCGTGATAATTTAAAACAAAATGTTACTAGCAGCCTGATAAATCAGTCTCTACTGGTACAGTATGCTAAGGCCCATAATCTGAAAATCGATACGGATAAGTTTAACAAAGACATGGAAAATCAGATCAACCAAATTATAGATCAAGGCAAAAAACAAAACGGAGAAAAAATATTCCAAGATTCGATAGATGCACGCTACGGATCAATGGATGCATATAAACAGAACCTAAAAAAGGTTCTTACCCCTTACGTTGAGCGCCCGCTGCTTGCACAGGCTGCATTAGACGAGCAGGATAAAACTATTAAGGTTACGGATGCGGATGTGAAAAAATTCTGGGATTCTACATATCAGGTAAATGCAGAACACTTTCTTATAGAAGTGAATAAGGATGCTTCCCCGAAAGAATGGAATGAAAAGAAAAAAGAAGCAGAGGATATGTATAAAACAATCCTTGATGAAAAGAAAAAAGAAGGCAATAAATTTAATTTTGCGGACTTTGCCAAAAAGAAAGCGGAAGAGCTAAACAAGAAAGAAGCAAAATCCGGCAAGGAAGTTGCACGTTATGAAAATCTCGGCTTTTTCTCAAAAGGAAAGATGGTAAAGCCCTTTGAAGATGTGTGTTTTAACCCAGACACAAAAATAGGCGATATCGTAGGACCCATAAAAACCGAGTTTGGCTATCATATTATTCATATAATTGCAAAACAACCTATGGGTGAAAAATATGATGAGCCCGCAAAAATAAAAGTAAAACTTGCACTTTTCACGTTTAAGCAAGGTGATAAAACAGCCGAGACAAATGCTAAAACAAGCGCCAATTCCGTAGCCATACAACTTAAAAAAAATATGAGTTTTGATAGGGCAGTAGAACTTTCAAATGATGATGCAAATTTAAAGAAAAATAAAGGAATTACGGATTGGTTTACTTCGAAAGACAAGCCTAATATATTTAAAGCAGCAGAAAACCTTAAAGTGGGAGAAATTGCAGGACCCATTTTAACCTCTCAAGGATATGCTGTAATAGAATTTATAGACAAGAAAGCTGCAGTTAAAGCAACTCTTGAAAATAAAGACGTTTATAATAAAGCAAAGAACGATTTAATCCAGCAGAAAAAGCAGGAATTGGAAAAAACATTTTTGAAACAGCTAAAAAAACAATATAAGGTAAGAACGACAGATCCCTGGAAACAGATAATTGCATTTTTCAGCAAACATTTCGGAAAACAGTGGGGTAATTTTGTCACCTGGTGGAATAAAGCGACAGGAAGAACGCCTGTCAAACCTACAACAGGTACCCAACCTGCACCAGCAGTACCCGGCGGGACCAATAATAACGGGACTCAGCCTCTTCAGCCGATATCAGGTGGTGGCAAGTAAATGATCCCAAAAAAGGAAAGAGTTAATAGCAAGATAGATAAAAACATATTCAGAAGAATTATAAAAAATCCTGCTTTAATGATTTTATCTCTGATAGTAGTCCTTGTGGTAGCACTATTAGGTACTTATGCATACATCTATAGAGGCAAGAATGTTTATGCTTATATAAATAAAACTCCTATCTATAACTATGAAATGTCTAACGAAATCGTAGAACAGGCATATAAAAACAACGTAAATTTAGGTAGTATAGGAAGTAGTCCGAAGGATGCCTTTGTAAAATATACACTAACAAATTTCGCAAAAAGAGCACTGATTTCCCGAAGGTTTTACTATCTCATGGGGATAAAAGATCATTTTGAATGTAGCACGGATGAACTGGATAAAGCTTTGTACAATTTCAAGAAAGAAACAATTGGGAATTCTGCAAGCCCCGAACAGGATTTCAAGAAAGAACTTAATTTGAGAGGTATTTCTAACAGCAATCTCCTGCAAATTCTGAAAGAGAAAACTATTGCCCAGAAAGAAATGGATAAGCTTACCTCTAATATAACAGCTACCCCGGAAGAAGTTAAAAAATACTACGATGAGTGGTCTTATGCTTACGTAAAGAATGGCAAGAATGAAGATGTGGTATTTAAGGAAAAATACAATCAGATTAGAAATGATACTCTTGACATGAAAAAACAGGAATATTTGCGTAAATATACGAACAATCTCATTGAAAAGAATAAAGACAATATTATCCTGGATAACAGGTACAAGAAATTTATGCGGTGGGTATACGGAAGCCTTCTCAATCTTTCGGTTCCATCACAGTTTGAACCTGGAAAACTATGAAGAGAGTAATAATAATTGCTGTTATTATTATTTGCTTATTTTCCATTTTTATCAAAAGGACCATTTTGGTAGTAAATAGCACGGATAATTTGCCCGTTTCGTATGCTCAGATTAGGCTTCCGTACTCTGAAGATTTTACCGATATAAACGGCAAAACATCTTTTATTTCATCTATTTTTCAAAGAAATATAAAAGTAAAAAGATTAGGTTTTGCGGAAGAGAGGATTACACTCCCCTTCCATTTTTTTTATTTGAATAGCACCATACCGATCAAACCCTCTAAATATCAGGACATAGAAAGCCAAATAGAGGATTTGTTCAAAACCGTATCAAGCTATTCATACGCTTATGAACTTTCCGTAACGGATTCAAACAGTACACAAACTCAGTCAATTGGTGCAAAGTTGAACGGTAAGGACTTTCAATTCAAAAACAGAAGCGATTTCACAAAAGCAAATTATGACATTCTTTACAAGAAAAACGAACTATACATCAAAAAAGATGAAAAATATCAATTGCTTCAAGGAGAGAAAAAAAACAAATTCACTGCACAAAACATTATTTTTATACCGGCCAACGAAATAATTAATTCTTTATTTTTGCCAGATAAACCTGAAAAAATAATCCTTAAAAAAGATTTAATCTCGATTCTATGGGACAATGCAAATGTAAATATTACAGTAGACAGTAGAGGGTACCCGGAAAGTATACTGTTTTCTAAAAAGACTGACGGTAACACTTATAAAGTAAACTTCAAAATTAAGCAGATAAATAAACCGGTGAATTTAACAAAATGAAAAAAAATACGGTGAAAAAAAATAATGGCTTTTATTCAATTGAAGAATATTATTTTGAAGAATTCTTTTATAGATTCCCTGTCAAAGGAACTAAACGTGGAATTCATAGATATGATTACCGGTTAGGTAATTTTCACTTAAATAGTTTCAGGCAATGGAAAGAAGAGTTGCTTGATATAAAGAAAAAGATTTTTGCTCTTAAAGTGAAAAAACATTTTTTCAGGAACACAGATTTATTAATGCTTGAAAGAAGAGTTGAAAATGAAATTGGATGGATTAACGAAGAGGAATTTAGAAGTAGCCCGTTTTTATATATATCAACGATATATGATGGCTTAATTTATCCCGCTTTTGGATCTTATGCTAATCTTAGCGTACGTGGAAAAAACTTTATGGACCGCGCAGATGATATTAAAAATATAGTTTCAGCGGCAAAAGAGAACTTACAATTCTCAGAGGCAACAGAAAAGGATTTTGCTCTAGAAAGGCTTAACTTCCTTCTTGGATTTTTTAACGAATACACTGGATACTTATCCGGCAAAAGCGATGTGGGATTAAAAGAGGAGATTAAAGCTTCAAGAATTTCTGTTTCTAATGATCTAAAAGAATTATATGATTTTGTATTCCGCCTGCCTATTGCAAGCAACAATAAAAAATTAAGTTTTATTAAGAAAATAAAAAGAGAATACCTTGAGGATTATCCGTTAAGGGGGCTTCAACTTGATTTGCATTCCAAAATATTAAATAAAGCAGTACTTATAGAAAGAAAGTCGCGTGAAATAAAAATCTCAGAGCCTATAAAAGCAACTATTGAGCAGGTATTAAACGATAAAAAAGAGATAAGCCTTGATGAAGTATTTGACAAATTTGAATTAATAAAAAGGAGTGGTGAGCCACTATTCGGGCCAACAAAATTAACTATTGATTACAAACGCATCCTGCCGGATAGCGAAAGGCAATTTGACTCACTTGCAAAGCTAAGTAATAATATCATAATTCCCCCGGGACCGTTTGATTCCCATAGCACGATTCCCGTAATGGCTGTTTCACCTGTTTCTATCAATAATATTGTACTAAGGCTCATATCTATCGGATACCCAGGAAGAAGTTTCCAATCCGAGGTACTAAAAAACAAATCCGTTTCGTCCAAAAAACTTTTTAACAATCCTCTATTTAACGAAGGCTGGGAACTATACTCTCAACTCGTTATGGTAGATAGTCTAAAGAAAAAACTCGGACTTACATTTGAACTTACAGCAATGTATAATGAGTATGCAACCCTTTTAAAAGCATTTATAGAGAATGAACTTTTAAACAAAAAAGTACAACTCTCCGAAATCAGTAACATTGTAGAAAGCGATAGAATCATCCTTGACAAAAATAACTTCTTATACAATACGGTTGCGGAAAACGGAAAAAGCTTGAAAGCAGTAATAGGGCTAAATTCTATTCTTTACTTTAAACGAAAATTTATAAAGAGGGGTTTTAAGGAAAAAGATTTTCATTTAAAGCTTCTTTCCAATTCAACTTTGCCCTTCAAATTTGTGGAACAGGCAATTAAGAAATGAGCAAACCGATTTTTCTTGTTGCAATAGCGGGAAACATTGGAGCAGGCAAATCTACTTTAACAAAATATCTATCTGAACAGTGGCACTTTGCCACTGTTCCCGAACCTGAAGCGAAAAACCCCTTCTTGAAAGATTTTTATAAAAGCCCAAAACGCTGGGCATTACATTCACAGCTTTTTTTCCTTACTGAACGTGCAAAGATGCAGAAGAAAGCAGAAAAGAATTCTCAGTACCTTTTACTTGACAGGACAATTTATGAAGATTCGGCAGTATTTGCTAAAACAGTTCTCACAAAAAATGAATTTAAAATATATAAACAAGTATACGATTTTTTTCTTGAAGAGTTAACTCCACCAAATTTTGTGGTATATCTTAAAGCATCTGTACCCACACTTATGGAGCGCATAAAGAGACGAGGACGAAAATACGAGGGAGAAATAAAACGTTCATACGTCAAAAAACTCAATGAACGTTATCAAGAATGGATAATGAATTTTTCTACAGTGCCCATTATTACAATAGATACTGATAAATACGAGATATTTAGCCTGTTTAACGATATTGACAACGTGAGGCAAAGAATAGAAAAATTTTTCTGGAGCAAAGAAACTAAACATGCAAGAAACGGACCGACAAAAAGAATTTGAAAAGGAAGCATTCTTAGGAATATTGACTCCGGAAATACGTAAAAAACTGATCGAGCTAAATAATTTTGATAAACTCATAGAAGTTGTACTTGATCTGGGAAGAAACCCTGAGGCACGTTTTACCGACAGAACTCTTTGTCTGCGGAACGAACCAATTACAAAAGAGGAAATTGAATTTGTGGTTACACGTGTAGGCATATTTGATAGAGACAACAGAGCAGGTATCGAACGTACTCTGCATAGAATTTCCGCATTAAGAAACAGGCGTGAGGAGATTATAGGCCTTACTTGCAGGGTAGGAAGGGCAATTTTTGGAACAATTGACCCAATTAAAGATATTATTGAAAGCGATAAAAGCATTCTGCTTTTGGGAAAACCCGGCGTAGGAAAAACTACATTACTCAGAGAGGCTGCACGTGTGCTTAGCGTTGAACAAAATAAACGCATAATAATAGTCGATACTTCAAATGAAATTGCCGGAGATGGAGATATACCACACTCGGGCATAGGAAAATCACGCAGAATGCAGGTACCTTTGGATAAGGCTCAAGAAGATGTAATGATTGAAGCCGTAGAAAATCATTTCCCGGAAATAATCATTATTGATGAAATCGGAAGGGTGGAAGAGTCAAAAGCCTGCAGGACAATCGCGGAAAGGGGAGTACGCCTCATCGGCACTGCACACGGAACAAGCATAGAAAATCTGCTTGTAAACCCAACTTTACAGGATTTAATCGGAGGGATTGCAGCCGTTACACTTGGGGATGAAGAAGCAGGCAACAGAGGCACACAGAAAACGATTCTTGAAAGAAAATCTCCGCCAACTTTTCAGATATTAATAGAGATACGCGAGAGAGGTGTTTTCGCAGTTTACTACGATCTTGCAGAAACGGTGGATGCATTGCTCAGAGGTTTCCCGGTAAACCCCGAAATACGAGTAGACGACAAAAAAGAAACGAACGAAAAACATATGGATAGTCTTACTATAAAAAGGAATCCAAACTCAAAACTCAAAATATTTCCATTGGGCATAAATACAAGTTATCTTGAGCGTGGCATTCATTCCACACGTGCTCCTGTTGAGATTGTACACGATATGGGCAATGCAAATATTATTATTACATTAAAGAGAAAAACGGATAAAAACAAAGATATTATCAATATTGCAAACAGAAGGGGAATAAATATAAAAATAATAGAGAACAACACACTTAAAAGTATAAAAGAATTTTTGAGAAAAACGAGGGGGATTCTTCCAAACGAAGTAATGCTCGATTACACAAAGTTAGAAAAGTACGTTCAGCGTGTTTTTGATGAAAGTAGAATAATAGAACTCCCTCCTGCAAGTGCAGAAATTCTGAGAGAAGAACAGATTTTTATTTCACGATATGGATTATACAGCGAAATCGTAGGGATTGAACCAAATAGACGGATCATGATATATCCGAACAGGAGAAAATAGATGAAAAATAGCATATTTATAACTTTAGAGGGAATAGACGGAAGCGGAAAGTCAACGCAAGCACAATTTCTGAAAAGATATTTTGAACTTGAGGGTTTTGAGGTAGTGTTAACAAAGGAACCCGGCGGTACGGCACTTGGTGAAAAGATAAGAAATATTTTGCTTACAGAAGAAATGAACGCTGTTTCAGAATTTTTACTATTTGCATCAGATAGGAAAGAACACGTAAGGAAACTTATTATTCCATCCTTAAAGAAGGGAAGAATTGTCATCTCGGATCGTTTTGCAGATTCATCTCTTGCTTATCAGGGATACGGACGCGGTGTTTCACTTGAATTTATAAATTCTGTGCATAACACTATTCTGGACAATCTTAAGCCGGATATTACATTTCTTTTAGATGCTTTACCTGAAGTAGGAATGAATAGAATTCATAAAACAGATAGAATTGAACGTACGGGAATAGAGTTTCTGGATAGGGTACGGAGTGGATATATGAAAATGTCAAAATCAGATGAGAGATTTTTTGTAGTAGACGGAACACAGAACAGAAAAAAGGTACGACAAGATATAATAAAATTCGTTCAACATTGGAGGAAAAATAATGAAGAATAAAACACTTCTTATAATTGTAATTTTGGCTATAGTTTTTGCATCTGTCTTTATTACTCTTTCTTACTTTATGAACGCTAAGGGAAGTATATTTATCGATTCTTTTCCAAAGGAATCCGAAGTCTATGTAGATGGAGTTGATAGAGGCAAAACACCTATCACAATAAAGAACTTAAGTTTTGGAGAGTATGAGGTGCAAGTAAAACAAGATGGCTACAGAACGTTTACGAAAACCGCCAATGTTACACGTAATAAACCAAAATCAATTGTGATAGCAAACTTAGAGCATGTAACGTTCGTGTTGCAGATAAGCTCATATCCTACTGAAGCAGAAGTGTATGTTGATGGCGTTAAGAAAGGGCTTGCTCCCCTAACGATAGATGATCTTTCTCTGGGCGAACATTTTGTTGAGGTAAAAAAAGAAAATTTTTCTACCTGGTCACAGAAAATTAACATAACCGAATATAAGGTGATTCAACTCATTGCAAATCTACAAGCAACTGCTGCTTCTATTGATGTTAATACTACACCGATAGGTGCAACAATTTTATTAAACGGAAAATCTCAAGGAATTACCCCTATAACAATAAAAAACCTGGATACAGGTATATATAAAATTGATATTCTAATGAACGGGTATGCCCCTTACGAAGAAAAAATTACTTTAAATAAAGGGGAATCAATCCAGAGGAACATTACTCTTAAAAAAGCAAATACTTTACTTACCATAGATTCGAAACCAGACGGAGCGAAGATATACATAAATGATAAGGATATGGGAGTAACACCCTACAAAATAGTAAATATAAAACCGGGTAAATATAAAGTAAAAATAGTAAAAGACGGATATCTTCCTTTTTCTACACAAATTACGGTAAGCGAAGGCAAAGCTTCAAATTTTGTTTTTCCATTATTGATACTTCCTTCAAGTAATAACCCATAGAAAACTTGGCAGTTTATGCTATAATATCCATGCTGTGCTAAAGCGGGGAGATAGCAGTGCCCTGTAACCCGGAATCTGCTATACCGGGGCTGACAATCTGCAGGCGGCTGCCTTTTTTTCAGGCAGGCGGCGGTTAAAAAGTGCTGAAAGTAGGACCCTATGCAATGGAAGTTTCTAAATCCCGTGAGATCCGGAAGGAAGCAGCGGTAAAGAAATAGACCGTGTGCCGTAGGAAAATCTTGCTGGAGCTTTTTGCAGCTGTACCGCTGGGAAGAAGTAGTCAACTGCAGATGCATGGCATTTTTTTGTTATTTTGTACTATTGCATAAGTTTCTAAAAATCCTATAATATTATTCAGAGGTGCATATGAATATATTATTAATAAATCCACCTGCACAAGGCGTTTATGATACGATTAATATTAAGCTCCCTCCCCTTGGGCTTGCATATATTGCAGCTGTTCTCCGGGAACATGGGCATTTCGTCAAAATTATAGATTTAAATGTACAGGATAATCTCTGGGATACAGCAGCGGAAAGAGAATGGAATATAGTAGGATTATCCGGTGACACAAGCAGATACCTCATCTCTATGAAAATTGCCGAACAGATAAAGAAAAATTTTAGAGCTAAAATCTTCACTGGTGGCCCTCATGTAACCTTTTTTGAGAAAGAAACACTTGACACAGGTTTTATCGACTTTATTATAAGGGGAGAGGGTGAGTTCATCACTCTAAATTTAGTCGATGCACTTCAAAACGGTACATCATTTGAAGAAGTAAGAGGAATTACATTTAAAAAAAATGGAAAGATAATAAAAACACTACAAGCGCCAATGATTAAGAATTTAGATAATTTACCTTATCCTGCACGTGATTTACTTCCAATGGACAAATACAAAATCACACTTTTCTACGGCAGACCTATAACAAGCATTTTAACAAGCAGGGGTTGTCCGTTCAACTGCTATTTTTGCTCGTCTTCTCAGTTCTCTAATTTAATTTGGCGAACCCGTTCTCCGGAAAATATTGTGGATGAAATGGAATATGTGATAAAAAAGTTCGACTATCATGCTTTTGCATTCGTAGATGATAATTTTACGTTAAACTCAAAGAGGGTAATTGAGATATCAAAAGAAATTATAAAAAGAAAGTTAGATATTATCTGGTGGGCATTTTCCCGAGTTGATGAGCTCCTAAATCACGAAGACATGGTTCGGCAGATGGCAAAATCCGGTTGCAGAATGGTATTTCTTGGCATTGAAAGTGTAAGCAAAAAAATTCTGGATGAATACAATAAAGGGATTACTGCAAACGACTCCATACGTGCAGTTAAGCTTTTGAAGAAATACGGAATTGATACATGGGGAAGCTTTATTATCGGAGCCATTGATGAAAAAAAAGATATGATATTAGACACAGTCCGATTTGCAAAATTTTTAAATCCTAAAAATATACAATTTTCAATTCTCACTCCATTTCCAGGAACAAGATTATACGAAGATGCAGAAAGAATGGGGATTATTGTGCACAAAAATTGGAAATATTATGATGGGGCTCATGCGGTAATGCATACTAAGTATCTTGAACCAAAAGAAATACAGATGCTGCTGAACCGTGCTTATATATCTTTCTACAGCCGCCCTACCAGGCTTCTAAAAATAGTTCCAACTTCAATCAAATATCTTTTTGAGCTTCCGGCTAAACGCAAACGTACAAAACGTGTTGAAGAAATGATTTTAAGAGGCCCGCACCATGGATGAAATGATGTATAATGACCTTATAATTTCCACAACTCTGATAAATAAAATTTACATCCCCTATGAAAACAATGATGAAGTGCTTTTAGGAAGTGATAGCGGTGTATTTCTTTCAGACGATAATGGCATACATTTTAAATATTTTGTAAAAGATCTTTATGCAACAAAAGTTTATGATTTTACGGAGTCAAATGGAAATATATTTGCTGCAACCGATAACGGCGTTTATATTTTAAAAGGAAAAAAATGGAACATAGTAGGTCTTCCTCATAAAAAAGTATATTCTATAAAGAGTTTTAACAGCGAAATTTTTGCGGGCACGGAAACTGCATTTTTCAAAATGGAACATGGAAAATTCAAGGAGGTTTTTCATACAAGTTTAAATGTGCAGGCAATAAGCGAATTTAATGGAAAACTTTTCTTTGCAACCCCTGCAGGCTTGTTTAATGCTGAAAACAAGAAGAAACTGCTTAATATTCCCATACTTTCAATAGGCAGCAACAAATGTATGTATGTCGGTACACATTGTGGTATTAAGAAATTATGCAACGGGAATGATTTTCAGGACACATCGGTTGTAGATGGCATTATCCGGACTATAACCCTAAATAAAAACAACATTTTATTCGCAGGAACAGATAACGGATTGCTTGTTTCTAAAGACGAAGGGGAAACATTTGAAAAAAGACTAAAGAACGCTCACATATTTTCTCTCTTTGTATCCCCATTAAATGATGATTTGCTTTTTGTCGGGACATGGGGAAGAGGATTAATTCGCTATAAATTTACTAACTCTCCATAAAGAAAACCTGAATCCAATTTTTCAGCAAGTATATTCACGATTTCCCCCTGTTTTAATGAAGTTTTAGCGGGAAATTTAGTTCTAAGGTAATAAGGAGTAAAACCATAATAGTAGCCATCTGTTTTTTCTTCAACAAGTACTTTAACTACTTTATTTAAAAAGCGTTTCTTGTACTCTTTCTGCACGTAAAGCACCATTTCCTTCATCCTATCAGCACGTGTTTTCTTTACTATTTCTGGCACTGTTTTATCCATAAAATAAGCAGGCGTAAAAGGCCTTTTTGAATACCTGAATATGTGAACTTTTGAAAATTGCACTCTTTGTACCATTTCAAGAGAGTTAATAAATGAATCTTCACTTTCCCCAGGAAAACCTACAATTATATCGGTACTTATAGAAAAATTAGGGTCTTTTTTTCTGAGTTTTTCGACAATTTTTATATATTCTTCTCTTGTATAACTACGTTTCATCCTACTCAGAACGGTGTCATCTCCGGACTGAAGCGACATATGTAAATGGGGCACAACGGGAGGCTCAATCTGTTCTATCAGCTTGTCGGTTACCGCTGTAGGATATATGGAACTAATTCTAATTCTTTCTATCCCATGAACAGTTTTTAATTTTTTAAGGAGCTTGCCAAGGTTTGTCCCGATGTCTTCACCGTATTTCCCAATTTCTGTTCCCGTAAGAACAATCTCTTTAAAACCATTACTTGCAAGTTCTTCCGATTCCTTTAAAGTTATTTCTATGCCCTTACTTCTAATTTTATTTCCCCGCACAAGTGGCACAATACAATACGTACAAAAATTGTCACATCCTTCCTCAATCTTTATCATTGCACGAGTATGAGCTGAAAATTTATATATTATTTCGCTATTAATTGCGACAGGAGAATATTTATTTTTGTATACAAAATCTGCAATTTTTCTTCTTTCGCCTGTATATAAAATAGTGTTTTTACCCGTAAATTCTTTGTGCAAATTTGCAAAACATCCTGTTAAAACAATTTTTGCATCCGGATTTCTCCTTTGAGCTGAATGAATTGCCTTACGTGTTTCGGCTTCTGCTTTTTGTGTAACTACACACGAATTCACTACATAAATGTCAGCATTCTCTTTAAAAGAAACAATTTCATCTGCGTTATTCTCAAAAGATTCCCTTATAAGTTCGCTTTCATACTGATTTGTCTTACATCCAAGCGTAAAAATTGCAACTCGCATTATGTTATAATTTTATCTGCAAATTCTTCTAATCTCTCTGCAATTTTTTCAAGTACATATATACCTTTTATGTAATCCATACGCATCGGACCAAGAAGGGCAAGCGTACCTTCAAGTTCTTTTATTGAGTAGCGTACAGTAATGAGACTATAATCCCATAATTCAGGATATTTATTTTCTTCACCTATCAAATAACCTATATTATCTTTTGAAGGCACTTCATCAATTATTTCCTCCACGGTCTTTTTCTCCTCCAACATTTCTAAAATAGAGTGCATCTTTTTTTCCGCAATCGAAATCCTTGTTGAGAGTAAATTTGCAATCCCTTTTATATAGATTTCCCTTGTTTCTCCCCTTCTTATCTCAGTACTCAACATAATATAAACCGCCTTAATAACACTATTATTTGTAAATACGTCAGCGAAAAACCCATTTTTACTTAACAAATTTCTGGCTTTTTTAAAAGCCAAGTTCCTAAGTTTACTATTCAGAAAATTTTCCATTACTTTCAGATCTCTTTCGCTTATTGCTTTATCTATCAAGGGTTCAGGTTCAAGTGTATGAATTGTTGTAACAAGCACAAGATATACCGTATTTTCTACTTTAAAAAAATGTATATATTTTATACTTTCGGTTTCCGAATCCGGCGAAAGGACAAGAGAAATTTCTTTTGTATGAAATGAAATGAGGTTGGATACATCACTCAGTACTTCTTTTAAATCTATCATTTTTTCCGGCTCAGGAATTTCTATATTCATTATATTGAAACTTTTTTTGTTTTTTAAAACATTTTCTACAAAAAAACGGTATCCCTTGCTGGTAGGAACTCTACCTGCCGACGTATGGGGTTGAGAGATGTATCCAAGCTTCTCAAGTTCGGACATTTCATTTCGTACTGTCGCAGAAGATACTCCGAGCCCATATTTTCTTACGATATTGCTCGACCCTACGGGCTTCCCGGTTTTTATATATTCGGAAATAAGATTATTCAAAATTTTTCTTTTTCTCTCATCAATATCCATGCTTTAATTATAGCACAATTTTGCTCAATAGTAACTTTTAAAAGATACCTTGGTCTTTGAAATTTTCTAATGTTATATTTTATGTTATACTTAAATATCTTAAAATCTAGGGGGATATGATGAAAGAAAAATTTAAGAGTAAAAATCTTAAAAACATTGGGATTGAAGTTGAGATTCCCGAAAGCTATGATTATTTAGAAACAGAATCACTTGAGTCAATTGAAAAATCCATCATTAATTATCCGAAGACAAAAAAAATGTTTGAAATGCTTGTAAACGATGGCGAGGTTCGTGCAGACTGGGATTTATCCAATTTCATCGCCGTAAAAAAGCTGAAGTACAATGATCACGGAGAGGTGCATGCAAAAATCGTTGCGGCATCCGCACTGATTATGTTAGATCTCTTACTTGAGAATAATGTAACACCTGATTTTATGGCGGAAGGCGGAGGAGACTCCGATGATGAACACCTTATTGTACTTGCAGCTGCACTTCTGCATGATATAGGAAATCAGATTTATAGAAAAAACCACCCTCTGCATAGTTCATACCTTGCAATACCTGTTCTTGATAGGCTTTTACCGGAAATTTATACAGATCTTGAAAACAGAACCGAAGTAAGGGGATTTATATTAAACTCAATTTATGCACACGATGCAGGAGTACCTGATTTTATAATTGAAGCCGCACTTGTTGGGATTGGAGATGGCACAGATATGACAAAAGGTAGGGGAAGAATGGCTTATGATTTGGGAAGCTTAAGCATTCATGTAGTCTCCGCTTTATCTATCGAAAGAGTTTTGATACTACATGGAAAAGAAAAGCCTATTGAACTTGTCGTTGAAATGTCAAACTCAGCAGGTATATTCCAAATAGAAGAAATTCTCGGGAAAAAGATAATAGGGGGTCCCTTGGAAAAATATATTTCTTTGCGTGCGGTTCTTGTTCCGGGCGATGCAGATTATGATAAAAGAATCGTACACGCTATAACTTTAAAAGGCAGAAATTTCGTGGCTAATTAGAGAGAAGCCGTTTTTATAGCAGCTTAAACTTGTATGCAATGTGTCCTACCCAGAAATAAATATCAGGTAGGACATTTTAGTACGGCATATCTATAACCCAAATAAATCGGGTGTGTAGCGTATTCAGAAAGTATGGAATAGTACCAGGGATATACTACAGATGGAAGAAAGAATATAATGACTTATCTATCCCTGCTGCAAAGAAACTAAAGATGCTTAAAGAAGAAAACAAAAGGTTAAAGGAACTTCTTGCGGAAAGAGATCAGAAAAACTATACACTGAAAGAAATAATAAAAGGTTTTTAAAAAGTGGGGGCAGGGAGGAAGATGAAGACAGTGATGTTTATGAAAAAACTTGACATAAGGATAAAAAGAATAACAGAACTACTTCCGTTACATAGGAGTACAGCATATAGAAAGCTTAGAGCTGAAAGACAGAAAATAAGGAATAAGAGAAAAATAGGTAAAGGACTAAAAGAAGGAGTTAAAGTAATGATAGTAGAATCTAAAGCAAAAGTAATAAGTTTAACCGCTTACGGAAGGATAGACGAAATAGCTCTTAAATATCCCTTTTATGATTACAGAAGAACATAAGCCATTCCCAGAAGAGAAGGTATTGTTGTTGATCATAAGAAGGTATATAAGATATATAAAGAATTAAATTTCCAAAGACCTAAGAAGAAAAAGAAAATGAAGAAAGGTTAATTAAAAGTATCACTGATACATCTGCTTGACTGAATCTTAAATATTGTTAATATAATAAACATATGAAATTATTTGATGAGATCATTGAAACACTTCCTGATTTTTCCATAAAGGATGTAAGAACGGGCCCATTCTGGACTGCTGCTTTAAGCAGAAATTGTGGTCTTGCTCTCACTCTTCCCGAACCATACAGAATGTTTGTGCGGCACTCAGGGGATATGGTAGGAAAAAGTGCAAAAGAAATTGCAAATTTTGCGAAGTCTTGGAATCCTACCGAAGCAGCTATTGGGATTGCTGCAATAAATTCTTTGGTTGAACCTGCCGGCAAATTTATTAATGCATTAGATTATATTGCTGAAATAGGTTTTGATAAAAATATTGTATTTGTCGGACATTTTCCACGTATGGATAAAATTAGAAAGGTTGCAAAATCATTAATAATAATTGAAAAGAGAATGCAGCAGGGGGATTATCCTGATGTTGCAGCTGAGTATACAATTCCGAAGGCTGATATAGTTGTTATAACGGGAAGTGTATTTGTAAATAAAACATATAAGAGACTCCTTGAATTATCAAGAAATTGTTATACAATATTAATAGGGCCTTCTGTGATTATGAGTGATGTGCTGTTTGATTACGGGGTGGATGTACTTGCCGGAAGTAAAATATTACAATGCGAAAACACTTTAAGAGCAGTTTCCCAGGGAGGACATCTGAAAGACTTTAGTAAGCATCTTGAGTATATTATTAAGTTCAGAGAGGAGTAACGTTATGTTGATAAACTTAAATGTTGGTGAGTTCTTAAATAAACTTGAATCCGGTTCTGCAACTCCTGGTGGTGGAAGTGCTTCTGCATTTGCCGGTTCAATGAGTGCTGCTTTGCTATCCATGGTGATGCGTGTTTCGATTCGGAAATTGAGCAATGAAAACAAAGTAAACGAATTTAATAAACTCATAGAAAAATGTGATAAAATTTCTAAACGAATGGCATTGCTTATGGATAAAGATGCAGATGCATTTGATAAAGTAATAAATGCATTTAAGTTACCTAAAAGAACATCGAATGAAAAATCTGAGAGGAAAGCAAAAGTACAAATAGCTTTAAAGGGTGCATCTCTTGTACCGTTAAAAGTAATGGAAATAGTCTTAGAAATTGCAAATTGTGAGAAGAAAATAGTTGATTTTATCCCGGGATCTGTTATATCTGATATAGGGGTTTCTAACTTACTTGCCATGTCTGCATTAAGTGGTGCATGCTATAATGTTAAAATAAACCTTAGATATATTAAGGATTATGCTTTTAATGATGAAACATCGCGAAGTGCGGAGGAAATTTTATCTCAAGCAACAGAAATTTTAGAGGGCGTTAGAAGGAAAATTAATAAAATAGTGGAGGGAGAGGTATGAACAAAATCGATGAAGTGCTTAATCTTACAAAAGAGGATGTTAGCAGCAAAACGGCAAGGGAGTTATATAAAATATCCCAGGCAATAAAAGTGAAAAACTATACGCATTACAGAAAGGGAGAATTGATTCAACGTGTCTGGAATAGGATTGAGGAAGTTAAAAAAGAAAGAAAGGTTTTTGTACAGCCTGAGAAAAAGTCTGCAAAGAGAATAGAAAGAAAAAATGAAAAGAAAATAGAAAGAAAAGTTGAGAGAAAACCTCTTTCATCAGAAAGAAAAACAACTGGAATAAAAAGAACTGTTCAGTCAAAACCGTTGGAAAAAGGAGACCAGTACCAACGAGGACAACAACCAAATAAAAATAAAGAAGTAATCTTCAAAGGTTTGTTGGAAATTCACCCTGACGGTTATGGTTTTCTTCGCTCGAATTATTTCCCATCTTTCTCTGATATTTATGTTTCCCCTCCTATTATAAGAAGGCTTGGGTTAAGAACCGGAGATATGATTTCCGGACCTGTGCATAGTCCTCAAAGGGAGAGCGAAAAATATCCTTCTCTTGTAAGTGTACAAACAATTAACGGATTAAGGATAAACGGATATTTCAGACGTCCTATATTTGAAGGATTAACCCCTATATATCCTGACTCAAGAATTAAATTGGATACACCAGGATGCAATATTGCACTTAGAGCAATTGATCTTGTTTCTCCTCTGGGTAAAGGGCAAAGAGGACTTATAGTATCTCCCCCTAAAGCAGGAAAAACTACTTTGCTTAAAGAAATTGCAAAGAGTGTTTCTAAAAATTATCCTGATATCAAATTAATGATTTTACTTATAGATGAGCGTCCAGAAGAAGTAACGGATATGAAAATGTCTGTGCCATCTGAAGTCATTAGTTCGACTTTTGACCAACCGCCGGAAAATCACATAAGAGTGGTTGAGCTTGCACTGGAACGCGCCAAAAGACTTGTTGAATTAGGTAAAGATGTAGTGATTTTATTAGATGGCATTACAAGACTTACGCGTGCGTATAACCTACTGAGCTCAAACACGGGTAAAACACTTTCGGGAGGACTTGATCCTTCGGCTATCAAGGGACCTAAAAAGTTTTTGGGAGCTGCAAGAAATATTTTAAATGGTGGCAGTCTTACGATTCTTGCAACCACGCTTATAGATACCGGTTCCAGACTTGATCAGGTGATATATGAAGAATTCAAAGGAACGGGAAATATGGAAATCGTTTTAAGTAGAGAACTTGCGGAGGAACGTATCTTCCCTGCAGTGGATATTAAAAGGTCTGGCACAAGAAAGGAAGAGCTTTTGTATACTCCTGAAGAGTTCAGGAAGATTTGGGCATTGAGAAGATTTATTAGTGATTTACAGGCCAAAGATGCACTGGAAAGACTTATCAATATGTTAAAGAAAACACAGTCAAATGACGAATTTCTTAGGAGCATCGCACTTGATGAAAAATAAAACTGGCAGAATCGAAGTAATAACGGGATGTATGTTTTCAGGTAAGAGTGAGGAGCTAATAAGAAGAATAAGGCGTGCTCAGATTGCAAGGCAAAAAGTCCAGGTATTTAAGCCTTCCATAGATACACGCTATTCTAAGATAGATGTAGTGTCACATACCGGTGAAAAAATCAAAGGTATTCCTGTAAAAAATTCCAAGGAGATTCTTGAAAAAATTTTGCCTGAAGTGGATGCCGTAGGTATAGATGAGGCACAGTTTTTAGACCATAGTGTCATAGATATTGCAAATATGCTTGCAGGTAAAGGAGTTCGTGTAATCATTGCAGGACTTGATATGGATTTTAGGGGTAGGCCATTTGGCCCTATGCCTTATCTGATGGCAATTGCCGATGATGTGCAAAAACTTCATGCTATTTGTACTGTGTGTGGAGAGGATGCAACTCGTACTCAGAGACTTATTAATGGAAAACCCGCAGATTATGATGATCCTGTAATTATGATAGGTGCATCGGAAAAATATGAGGCACGTTGCAGAAAACATCATTACGTTTCTAAAAAACTAGACAACAAGGAGTAACATAAGTATGATTGATACACTTAAGAGTATAGAAAAGCGTTATGAAGCACTTTCTGAGAAACTTTCACAAAAGGAGGTAATTTATAATCCGGAACTCTTTAAAAAATATTCCATAGAGTTTAAAGAGCTTGGTGATATTGTTACTTTGTATAGAAAATTGAAGATTGTTGATAAAGAATTAGAAGAGGCTAAAGAAATTATAAATGCAGATGACAAAGAAATGCGAAGTCTTGCGGAGTTAGAAGCGAAAGATCTTATTTTACAAAGAGAGAACATCATTTCCGATATTAGGGCCCTTCTTATAATTAAGGACCCTATGGAAGGAAAAAATATTATTGTAGAAATTCGTGCGGGTGTCGGTGGAGAAGAAGCAGCACTTTTTGCTCATGACCTCTTTAAGATGTATTTTGCCTATGCTGAAATAAAGGGATGGAAAATCGAAATTATGGATTCTCACTCAACCGATATCGGTGGATTAAAGGAAATTGTTTTTTCCGCATCCGGAAAAAATGTTTATAAGTATATGAAATATGAAAGTGGCGTTCATCGCGTTCAGCGTGTTCCTGAAACCGAATCTTCTGGTCGGATTCATACATCTACTGCTACGGTTGCGGTACTTCCTGAAGTTGGAGATGTGGATGTACAGATTGATCCGGAAGAGCTTAGAGTTGATGTGTATCATTCCAGTGGCCATGGGGGACAGAATGTCCAAAAAGTTGCAACTGCGATAAGAATTATACATAAACCTACCGGTATTATGGTAACCTGTCAGGACGAACGTTCGCAACTCCAGAATAAAATAAAGGCGATGCGTATTTTGCGCGCAAGACTTTTTGATTTTTACCAGAGAGAAGAAGAACAAAAGATTATATCCCAAAGAAGGGCTCAGGTTGGGAGAGGTAATAGAAATGAGCGTATCAGAACATATAATTTTCCTCAGGGGAGAGTTACAGATCATAGAATTAATTTATCCCTGTACAACCTTGAAGGAATAATGAATGGAGATATGGATGAGTTAATAAAAGCCTTAACGGAGGAAGAACAAAAGGAACAGTTAGAGATGCTTGAAAAGGGAAAATAAATCTAATGAGAGTAAGAGATATTCTCAAGGAAAGTCAAGCTGTATTAGGTATAATTTCGGATTCTCCGCACTTAGAGGCGGAGATTTTACTTTCTTATGTTATGAATATGAGTAGGGAACAACTTATTGCAAATTTCGATAAAGAGATAGAGAAAACCTTGGAAATATCTTTTTTTGATTTGATAAAAGAAAGAGCAAAGAAAGTTCCATTGTATTATATTTTAGGTAAAAAATCATTTATGGGTTTAGAGTTTTCGTTAGATAGAAACGTACTTATCCCTCGTGCAGAAACCGAGACACTTGTAGAGAAAGCACTTGAAGTTACAAGCGGAAATAGTATCACACTGCTTGATATAGGAACGGGCTCAGGATGTATTCTTATTTCTTTTCTTTATTACAACAAGGTGAGTAAAGGCTTTGGCATTGATATTTCTAAGGGGGCGATAGATATTGCGCGAGAGAATGCAAAAAAATATAATTTACTAAATCGTGCAGAGTTTATTGTTTCTGATTTCAGTAAATTGGAAGCATCATTGAAATTTGACATGATTCTTTCAAATCCGCCTTACGTAAAAAGTGATGAATTAAAAAATGTTCCATATGAGCCTTCAATTGCATTGGATGGTGGGAGCAATGGATACGAAATATATCCTTCTCTTGTAAGAAAGATTTATGAACTGCTTGATTATAATGGTGTTGCAATTGTAGAAATTGATTACAGGTTTTCTGATTTTGCAAAGTCAATTTTTCTGAAAAATAATTTTAACAATGTATCTTTACTTAAAGATCTAAGTGGGAAAAACAGATTTGTTTCAGGAACAAAATGAAAAGTGAATTTGAAAAAGCGAAACATGTTTTACAAAATAGCGGGATTTTAGCATTTAAAACAGATACTGTAATGGGGCTTGCCGTAAATGCTTTTGATAAGTTTGCTGTAAAAAAACTTTTTGACTTGAAAGGGCGTGATTATAATAAACCTTCCTCAACGATTATGTATTCGGTAAGCAACGTTTTCCAATATGCTTCCGTTTCGGAAAATACATTCCGCATTATTAAAACGAAATTCCCAGGAGCAATTACATGCATTATGAAGGCAAAAATTCCGATTTATACTACTCCTTTGAAAGTAGGTAAAACAATTGGTGTAAGAATTCCATGTTTTATTGAGCTTCTCGAATTTCTTTCCCTATTGCCTTTCCCTCTTATAGCCACTAGTGCTAATTTCTCAGGGGAAAAACCTTTAACTACAAAAGAAGATATTTTATCCGTTTTCAAAAAAACTGTGTATTTTCTGGATTTTGAATATAATATAAAGATGAGTGGAATTGCCTCAACTGTTGCAGACTGCAGTAAGGAACCCATTCGAATTTTGCGTGAAGGGAGTGTTAAATTATGAAAGTGATAATATATGGAAACCCTGTTTTAAGGAAAAAAGCAAAGAAAATTAAAAATATAGACAAGAACATTACCCAGCTGATTAAAGAGATGTTTAAAATAATGCATACGAATACTCCTCAGGGTATAGGGCTTGCAGCACCTCAAATAGGTATTTCAATTGCTCTATTTGTGTATGAATTAGATAATGACCGAGGTGCATTAATAAACCCTGAAATTATTGAGAAAAAAGGTCAAGAAGTGGGGGAGGAAGGGTGCTTATCTGTTCCCGGAATTTTTGGTCCTGTTAATCGTGCCGAAGAAGTTGTCGCAAGTGCACTCAATATGAAAGGAAAAAAAGTATTTTTGAAGGCAAACGGATTAAAAGCACGTGTATTCCAACATGAAACGGATCATTTGAATGGAATTTTGTTTACAGACTATATAAGTAATATGGAAAAACTTGAAGTTGAAGAAGGATATGAACTTCCTCAAAAACTTATTGAAAGGCTTAGCAAGCATTGAAAATTGTTTTCTTCGGCTCCTCTGATTTTTCGGTACCGTTTCTTGAGCAAATAGCAAATAAAGTAGTGCTTGTTGTAACCTCTCCGGATAAACGCAGAGGCAGAGGAAAAAAATTTTTGCCAAACCCTGTAAAAGATGCAGCAATGAAACTAGGAGTAAATTTTATTGCAGAGGATTTTTTTAAGGAGGAAATAATAGAGAAAATTAAAAATCTTGCTCCGGAACTTTTTGTTGTAGTTTCGTATGGCAAAATTATTCCTCCCGAATTACTTTCTATTCCCCGGCATGCAATTAATGTTCATCCGTCTAAACTGCCATTTTACAGAGGAGCGGCTCCAATTGAGCGTCAGATCTTAGATGGTGTAACACATTCTGTAGTTTCCATCATTAAAGTTAACAGGAGATTAGATAGAGGAGATATCATTCTTGAACAGCCTTTTGACATAGCTTTTTACGATACGAAAGAGGATGTAGAAAATAAAATTATAGACGTAGGTAGAAAACTTCTCATAGAAATAATAGGATTATTGGAAGAAGGTGAGTATGAAGGAAGAAAACAGATAGGTAAGGGTTCCTATGCCAGAAAAATAACCAGGGAAGACGAAATTATAAGTTGGGAAAACTCTGCTGTTAAAATATATAATAAAGTTCGCGCACTCTATCCCTCTCCATCTGCACAAACAACGTATAAAGGTAAGATATTAAAGATTTTTAAAAGCGCTCCTGTTGATGGTATGAATGAAAAAGCGGAAAAAGGAGAAATTATCTCAGTAAATAAAAACTCTTTCTTTGTTTTATGTGGTACTGGAGTGCTTAGAATCTTAGAAGTTCAACTTGAGGGAAGGAAACGAATTCCCGCAAAAGATTTTATAAACGGTATGCACGTAAAAGTTGGAGAAAAACTTGGTAAATAAAACCGCTCTTCTGTCTGGGTATTTCGGGTTTGGAAATTGTGGCGATGAAATTATTTTTAGTGTGTTGAATAAACGTTTATCGGAAGAAAAGTTAAACGTCATTTCCTTACTAAAATCTTCCTCCGAAGGAATAAGCTTTAACAGATATCGTTTTAAAGAAATTATTAAAGCAGTAAAACAGAGCGATATTGTTATAAATGGTGGAGGTGGTTTACTCCAGGACAAAACAAGTATAAAAAGTCTGTTATATTATCTTTTCGTGTTGTATATTTCCGAGAAATTTGGAAAGTGCACTACTTGTTTTGCACAAGGTATCGGGCCTATTAAAAGAGGGTTCAGTAAATTTATACTAAGCAGAATTTTAAATAAAACAGATCTTATTACGGTTCGTGACTCTTTTTCTAAAGGTATTTTGAGAGAAAGTGGTGTATATAAAGAAGTGTATGTTACTGCAGACATTGCATTTTTGTACGATGAAGAAGTAAAAATTT
>CAYYKP010000004.1:0-5412 GCA_964468055.1 uncultured Caldisericales bacterium | reverse complement strand
CCGAAGGTACGTGCTCTTATGGATGAAGCAAACGTAAAGGGAATAGAAGACTATGGAAAAATGAGCAGTGCGCAATTTAAATATATTTTTTCCGAAAATTTTGATAAGCGTTTTGAAATAGAAGAATTACTCACGAGAGAAGCAAAAGATTTTGAAAATCGTGCAGAGGAAAATTTTGGGTTATTCAAAAAAGAATTCCTTAATACATAATTTTATAGATATTATTCTTCCATCTCATTGCCTTGTTTGTGGTAAACGAACCGACCATGAAAATATTTGTGGAGAGTGTTTATCCAAAATGGAGTTCCTTGAATTTCCGCTAATAAAACATAAAGGGAAAGCTTATTTTTATGCAATTACGAGATATGAGGGTATCGCTGCCTCTGTTGTAAAATTATTGAAATTTGAGAGAAGAAAATCCATTGCAGTGGATATTTCATATATTGTTTCCCGGTTTATTCTTGATAACTCCATAGATACTGACTACATAGGTTTTGTACCAATGTCACAAGCGGAAAAAAGAGTTCGCGGGTTCAACCAGTCGTTTCTTATTGCAAAAGCTGTTGCAGACACTCTTGATAAAAAACTCTACAAAGATGTGAAAAAGGTCGTGAACACTAAAAAACAGGTAGGACTGAACAGAGCAAAGCGAATAGAAAATATGAAAGGTGCTTTTAAAGCAGAAATTCCGGTGAATGGCTCAATCGTTGTATTGGACGATGTTTATACGACCGGGAGTACTGCAAATGAATTGGTTAAGGCAATGCATAAAGTAGTGAAAGGCAAAATTATTTTTATTGCATTTTCAAGAAAATTGAATTAATGTATAATAATAGAAAATTTGTTTTATGGAGGTTATGCTGTGGGTAATTTGAAAAAGATTATTCTTACCATTGTTCTAATTATTATTATTTTTTCTGTTCAAGTTCCTGCAAACTCAGCCACCTACTCTTTTAATTTTAATTTGATGAAGTGTTCTTTTTCCGATACTTTTGGTAAAGTATTTTCTCTACCTCATATGCCCATTGTAAAAGACGGTAATTATTTGGTACCTCTACGTGCGGTTGTAGAAAGCGCAGGGGGTAATGTACGCTATTTTAGTAAAACGCATGATATTTCCTTGAAATATGGAACAAATAGGGGGTTTTTAAGTATAGGATGCAAAGAGGGTTATGTTTCTAACAAGAAGTACTTTTTTAAAATACAACCGTTTATAATACGTGGTAGAACAATGGTTTCCGTAATATTTATTGCAAATTTACTTAATGGGTCTGTGTATATCAACGGAAATGCTTGCGAAATCAATTTTTATAAACTTTTAATGGTAAAGGATGTTTTAAACAATAAAATCACTCTATATTCCGAACCTAAGAGAATTATTTCACTTGCACCGAATCTTACGGAAATTTTATTTGCAATTGGTGCTGGTAGCAAAATAGTGGGCGTTTCAAATTATTCGAATTACCCGGATGAGGTAAACAGAAAACCTAAGGTAGGTGGCTTCTTCAACCCATCTATAGAGAAAATTTTTGCACTTTCTCCTGATGTTGTAGTTGTTGCTCGAGGCACTCCGCTTACTGTTATTAATAAACTTAAGAATCTTGGTATTAAGGTTTATGCCTCGGACCCACATTCGATTGAGGATATTTATAACCTAATCTCTACTATGGGGTACATTACGGGCAATGTTACTGAAAGCAAGAATCTTGTGAATATGCTTCGTAGCGAAGAAAATGAGATTATTCAAGAGGTAAAAGGGATCCCACATTCACAAAGGAAAAAAGTATATGTGGAAATTTGGAATAATCCGAAAATGTCCGTAGGAAAAGGCACTTTTATTAATGCTTTAATAAAAAAAGCAGGAGGAATAAACATTGTTAAAAATGCAAAGGGTGATTGGCCAGTTATGAGTGATGAGGCTATCGTAAAGGCGAATCCGGATGTAATCATCTTGCTTTATAATGGAAATGTGAACGATATAAAAAAACGTCCCGGCTGGGAAGATATAAAAGCCGTAAAAACTAATCAAATTTTTGTGGAGAATCCTGATATTTTTGAGCGGCCTGGCCCCCGAATCATGCAATCGCTTGAATTACTTTTTAACATTTTATATGGTAAAATCGGTGGATAGAAAGTTTAACGTATATCTGATTTTATTATCTATTCTTTTTATTCTTGTCGCAGTTGTCTCATTATGTTTGGGGCAGGTTCATATTTCTTTTTCCTCGTTTATATATGCACTTTGTGGCAAAAAAGGTATGGCGCATTCAATAATTTTTGATATAAGGCTACCAAGATTCTTGGTTGCATCGGCAGTTGGTGTTATGTTGTCACTTGCAGGGCTTATAGTACAAACAATTTTCAGGAACCCTTTAGTAGATCCGTATTTTCTAGGAATTTCTGCTGCCGCACAATTAGGGGTAAGTGTTGCTATTTTATTCGGTGCAAGTATCACTATTTTCGGAGTTTCGATTGCTTCAGCTTTTGCTTTTATTTTTTCTCTTATCCTTATGCTTGCTCTTGTTAAAATATCTTCACTTGTAAACTCAGAATATTCTAGAGCTGCAATCGTTTTGATCGGAATTGCAATATCTTATGTACTTTCCGCTGTGAATAACTTTCTTTCTATGTTTAGAAAAGACATATTTCTGTCTAGTACATTCTGGAGCTTGAAGGGGTTCAATAATGCTGAGATTGGACAATTTGTCTTTGCACTACCGTTTCTGATTTTTGGATTTTTTTATCTTATGGTAAATGCCCGAAGAATGAATATCTATCTGTCAAGCGATATTACAGCTCATTCCCTTGGTATAAATTTAAAGCATTTTACTGCAGGAATGCTTGCAGTATCAGCCTTGCTTACATCTGTTTCTGTTGTTGTGTCTGGTACTATTATATTTGTAGGTCTTTTTATCCCTCATATTGGCAGAATGCTTGTGGGAGATGAACGTGCCAAACTTACGATTATTACGGCTTTGCTTGGTGCTACACTTTTACCATTTTTTGATTTCATTGCACGAAGCGTTCTACCGTCACAGGAAGTTCCGATAAACGTAATTGCTTCTCTTATTGGTGCTCCATTCTTCATATATTTGTTCTTCAAGGTAAAGCAAAATGCAGTATATAAAAATTGATAATCTGTATTTTTCGTATGGAAAGAAAATTCCTGTTCTAAATGGTTTTTCTCTTACCGTGAAAGAAAATGGCATTTATCTTCTTCTTGGAAAGAATGGAAGTGGGAAAACAACTTTTATGAAAATACTTATAAAGTTTCTTCACTATGAAAAAGGAAGCATAAGAATAAAAGGTAAAGAATTAAATAAGCTTGATCTGGGTGAAGTTTCAAGAACAGTTTCTTTTCTTGAGAGCGAGATTCCTTCGATACCGTTAAGTGCTGAGGAAATAATTGGTTGGGGTTTTTATCCTTATGGAGGCAAGGGCAATGTAGTGGAGATTGCAGAAATACTAAATCTTGGAAGAATGTTGAAAAAAAATTTTAACGAACTTAGTACCGGAGAGAAAAAGCGTGTTTTGCTTGGCAGGGTTTTTGCGCAGCAGTCGGAAATTGTACTAATAGATGAGCCTTTTAATTTCCTTGACCCTCGATACAAAATTGAAATTGCATTAATGTTAAAGAAATTAGGAGAGAATAGAGTGGTAATAATTTCCACACATAATTTAAATATTGCTCAGTTTATAGGCAAAGAGATCTTTTTGCTTGGCAATGGCAGAATTCTTGCGGTAAAAAATAAAGAAAATCTTTTTTCTGATAACATAATAATGAATATTTTTGAGGTCACGGGCAGTTTAAGAGCAAATTTTAAAGATTTTTATAAAATAAACAATACTTGATTTTTATTGTAATTTAACTATAAATACATAGGAAGGAGGTAACAAGAATGAGAATATTCGAGGTAGATGAAGAAATTGCCAATGCAATGGAGCAGGAATTAAATAGACAAAGAGGAAGATTAGAACTTATTGCTTCCGAGAACTTTGTAAAAAATCCTATACTGGAGGCACAAAGTTCTGTTCTGACAAATAAGTACGCTGAAGGGTACCCCAAAAGGCGATACTATGGTGGTTGTGAATTTGTCGATATTGTAGAAAGCCTTGCTATTGAACGTGCCAAAAAACTTTTTAGTGCAGAAGGTGCAAACGTGCAACCTCATTCTGGAAGTCAAGCAAATTTTGCTGTTTATTTTGCAACAATGCAGCCAGGAGATACATTAATGGGTATGGATTTAAATGCAGGAGGTCACCTGAGTCATGGCAGCCCTGTAAACATATCTGGCAAATACTTTAACGCGGTACATTATGGTGTTGATAAAAAAACAGAACTAATAGATTTTAATCAGCTGGAAGATATTGCGAAGAAATATAAACCCAAAGTAATTGTTGCGGGAGCAAGTGCATACCCTCGAGTGATTGATTTTCGTAAATTTAGAGAAATTGCTGATATGACAGGTGCTTATCTTATGGTGGATATTGCACATATTGCAGGCCTTGTTGCGGCTAAAATTCACCCTTCTCCCGTACCAGTTGCTGATTTTGTAACAACAACAACTCATAAAACGTTACGTGGTCCGAGAGGAGGAATAATTCTTTTTAAGAATCAGTATGGAAAAATGATTAATAAGGCAATCTTTCCAGGTACGCAGGGCGGTCCTCTAGAACATATTATTGCAGCAAAGGCTGTTGCTTTAAAGCTTGCAATGCAGCCGGATTTCGTTGAATATCAAAAACAAGTTGTCAAAAATGCAAAAGCATTATCAAATGCATTGGAAGAGAAGGGATATCGTTTAATAAGTGGGGGTACGGATAATCATCTGCTTATCATCGACTTAAGGGCAAAAGACATTACAGGAAGAAAGGCGGAGAAATTACTTGATTCTGTAGGGATTACAACAAATAAGGAGGCAATACCATTTGATCCGTTGCCGCCCATGAAAGCGAGTGGTTTGAGATTAGGTACTCCTGCATTAACCACGCGTGGAATGAAGGAAAAAGAAATGGAAATTGTTGCAGAACTTATTGATCGTGCAATTGTACATAGGGACGACGAGATAACACTTAATAAAGTAAGAAGCGGGGTTAAGGAATTAACAGATAAATTTCCGCTGTATCAAGATATTAGCTATGTAAGGTAGGTGAAAAAATGAAAAAAAATGTACACCTTATCCAGCATCCTCTTATTCAACATAAACTTACATTGATGAGGGATAAGACAACTTCAACAAAAGAGTTTCGAGAACTTGTAAAGGAAGTTTCTGCTTTGATGGTATATGAAATCTCACGCAATATGCCCTTGAAAGAAACGAACATAGAAACTCCTATCGAAAAGGCAAAAGGAAAACTCCTTAAAGATGAGATTGCAATTGTTCCTATTTTAAGGGCAGGTATTACAATGGC
>CAYYKP010000003.1:0-41256 GCA_964468055.1 uncultured Caldisericales bacterium | reverse complement strand
AGTAAAGAAGGAATTTTCCCTGCTTGTAGAAGGTTTTATTTTTCTGCAATTTTTTTGCGTAGCTTCGGCCTTTAAATAGGTTCAAATACTTATTTCTCAGCTCATCTATGAATAATTCGGCATGCTTATTCGATAGGATTTATTTTTACATAAATTAGTCTCTGTATTTATTTTTATTAAATAGATTATGTTATAAAGTATTCCTTAGTTGAATAAGTTTAAAAACATCTGGACTTTTGTAAGTGTGATGCCCTACACAAAAACATACTTATGCGTGGAAAGTTTAAAAGTGAATATTCCCCGAAAAATTTATAAATTATCATTTACTGTTAAGTGATAGATAGCATTAAGTAGCTAAGTAGTTTAGTAAGCCTGAATACCCTAACAAATTTTCAATAAATCATCTCACATAGTATAATGCACTAAGATTCACAGATGCATAAATAATGTATCCTTGCGAATTATATTGTGATATTTTTTGCCTCAATGCAGGGAACTTATACAAGTAGTATAAAATTATTGGAAATGTGATAGAATAAAGAGGAGGTAAAATGTGAAAAGTATAGGTATAATTGGTGGAACAGGTATTTATTCGCCGAAGTTTATTAGCAATGCAGAAGAGATAGATGTTAAAACTGATTTTGGAGAAATTACTGTTACAAAAGGTTTTGTGCAGGGAAGAGGCGTTTATTTCCTTACTCGTCACGGTAAACACCATACAATACCTCCTCATAAGGTAAATTATAGAGGTAATATTATGGCCTTTCATAAGCTTGGTGTGGAGCGAATTGTTGCAACAGCAGCGGTTGGTTCAATCAATAAAGATTTTGCTCCCGGAACATTTGTAATCCTTGATCAGTTTCTTGATTTTACAAAAAACAGAGTCGGGACATTTTTTTCAGATGGAAAGGTTGTGCATACGGATTGTACTGATCCATACTGCCCGGAAATTTCGTTAATTATGAAAAAGGCAACAGAAAAGTATCATTATTCGTACCATTTTGGTGGAACTTATGTTGCAGCAGAAGGTCCACGATTTGAAACGCGTGCTGAGATAAAAGCATATGGAATTTTAGGCGGAGATGTTGTGGGAATGACAGGCGTTCCTGAAATAGTACTTGCAAGAGAGCTCGGCATGTGTTATGCCTCTATTGCTGTTGTTACAAACTATGCGGCAGGTATTTCCGATCAGATGCTCTCGCACAAAGAAGTTGTGAACAAAATGGAGGAATTTAACGGTCAATTGCGAAACATTCTTTCATTTACTGTATCGGAGATCCCGGATGAGAGGCATTGCAATTGTGTAGATGCCCCTACATCCGGATAAATGTAATAAGAAAGGAGATGGGATATGAAGGCAGTAGTAAAAACGGAAAGAAAAAGAGGAGCTGAGTTTTTAGATGTCCCTGAACCGCAAATCGGTAAAACAGATGTTTTGGTAAAAGTAAAAGCAGCTGCAATATGTGGTACCGATTTGCATATTTATCAATGGAACAAATGGGCTGAAGAGAATATTAACCCTCCTCAGACAATGGGGCATGAATTTGCAGGAGAGGTTGTATCGGTTGGAAAAGAAGTACAAAGGGTGAAGGTTGGCGATTACGTGTCTTCTGAAACTCATATCTCCTGTGGGCATTGTTACCAGTGTCTTACCGGGCATCCGGAAGTTTGTGAAAACTTAAAAATTCTTGGAGTTTCACGGGACGGTGCATTTGCAGAGTATATTGCAATCCCGGAAAAAATTGCGTGGAAAAACCCTAATAATTTACCTCTTGAATTTGCTGCAATTCAGGAACCTTTGGGAAATGCCGTGGATACAGTACTTGCAGAGGATGTTGCAGGGAAAACAGTTGCAATAACTGGTGTCGGTCCGATTGGTCTGTTAGCGGTTGGAGTTGCAAGGGTTTCAGGCGCGACAAAAATTATTGTATCTGACCTTAGTGATTACCATCTCGAAATTGCAAAGAAAATGGGAGCGGATGTTACGGTAAAAGCACAGGAAGAAGATTTTAAAAGAGTAGTGATGAATGAAACAGAAGGGCGTGGAGTGGATGTTGGGCTTGAGATGTCAGGCAGTGAACATGCCCTGAATGATTTACTCTCAATAATGACTCCTGCAGGGAGAGTTTCTCTCCTGGGGCTATATGGTAAGGATAATGTTTCGATTCCTTTGAATGACAATGTAATTTTTAAGAAACTTCGGATTTACGGCATTACAGGAAGAAGAATCTTTCAAACGTGGGTTATTGTTTCGCGTTTGCTCAGCTCCGGAAGACTTGATGTATCACCTGTTATTACGCATAAATTTCCGTTGAAGGATTTTGAAAAAGGAATGTCACTTATGGAAAAAGGAATGTCAGGGAAAGTAATTTTATACCCATAAGGAGGTGGTTTGAATGAGTCTTAATAAAGTTAAAATATCACTTAAAAAGCATTTGGATACACTGGACAGAGAAGGTACGGCCAAAAGGAATGAGGCTGTAATTACCGGAATTAAAAAAGCGGAAGGTGAAAAAGGGCCGAGATATTTTATAGAGGGGTTCGGAGATAAAGAATTCCTCAGGATGAATGCAAACAATTATCTTGGAATGTCGTTTAGAGAAGATGTAATCCGGGCTGAAGAAGAATCTGCAAGAAAATTCGGGGCAGGCCCCGGGGCAGTACGTTTTATAAGTGGTACGTACAAAACACACAAGGATTTGGAAAAAAAGCTTGCGGAATTTCATAAAATGGAAGATGCAATGATTTTCAGTGCGGCCTATGCAGCTGTAATGGGAGTATTACCATCACTGATATCCGATAATACAATTGTAATAAGTGATGAGCTGAATCATAATTGTATTATCAACGCAATCAAACTCTCAAAGCCTGTAGGTAAAAAAGTATACAAGCATAATAATATGAAAGAGCTTGAAAAAGCGCTAAGAGAATCTGTAGGAAATGCAAAAAGAGTGGTTGTTGTTACGGATGGCATTTTTAGTATGCGTGGTGAATATGCACCGCTCAATGAAATTGCAGATCTTGCAGAAGAGTTTGACAGTAGGTTTGAAGAAGGCATAATTACCGTTGTTGATGATTCGCACGGAGTTGGTGCCATTGGTGAAACGGGCAGGGGTACTACGGAATTCCTAAATGAAAATCGTATTGATGTGCTTGTTGCGACATTAGGTAAAGCACTAGGGGTGAACGGCGGATATGTAGTAAGCGATAAAACCGTGATAGATTACCTAAGAGAGACCGCACCATTCTATATATATTCAAATCCTATTACTCCCTCGGAAGCTGCTGCCTCTCTAAAAGCTCTGAATATTTTAGATAGTGAAGCAGGGCGTAGCCTTATGAATCATTTACACGAAATGACGAAACATTTTGAAGAAAGACTTACGGATATGGGATATGAGGCGATAAAAGGCGCTCATCCCGTTGTGCCGCTTATGATACGAGATACTCGCAAGACAAAAGAGTTAGTTTCTTACCTTACGGATAATGGTATTCTTGCAACAGGGTTATCATATCCCGTTGTACCTAAAGGAGATGAAGAAATCCGTTTTCAGATTTGTGCGGATCATACGGAATATGATATTGATTATGCATTGAACATATTGAAGAAATATAAAGAAATGCATTAGGGTTTGCATCAATAGTAGTAAATTGTTATAATTAAAAAAATATTTGAAAGGACTCTACTTATGGAAAAAGTTGCAATTGTTCTTGCTGCAGGAATTGGGAAGAGAATGCATTCTAAAATCCCTAAGATTTTGCATAAAATATGCGGAAGGGAAATGGTACTTTATCCGATAAATGCAGTAAAGGATGCAGGTTTTGAGAAGACAGTAGTAGTGATTTCGGACAACGTAAGCCCGGGTATTTTTAAAGAAGAGATAATTGCATATCAAAAAGTACCGCTTGGTACGGGAGATGCCGCCCAAAAAGGGCTTAATGCAATAAAGACATTGCCTGAATACACTGAAATTCTTATTCTTACCGGTGACAACCCTTTAATCACGGCATATGATTTGAACAGGTTGTATCAGTTTCATGAAGAAAGCGGAGATGATGTAACTCTTCTCACGGCTGATGCGGAAAATCCGAGAGGACTGGGCCGAATAAAGAAAGAAAACGGGAGTTTTGTAAAAATTGTTGAAGAGAAAGATGCAACCGATGAAGAAAAAACAATAAGTGAAATTAATACCGGAATTTATTTGTTTAAAAAAGGTGTACTTGAAAAAGGCTTGATGCATCTGTCAAATGACAATGCACAGGGAGAATATTACCTTACGGAAACATTAAGCTACTTGAAAGATAATGATTTTAAGGTAAATGTCCTAAAAATGGATCGGTTACTACCGGTATACGGTGTTAACAATCGCTATGAACTTTCAGTTGCAACGGAAATTATTCAGAAAGAAATTTTAAATGCATTAATGGTGTTGGGTGTAACAATTGTGAACCCTTCTGCTACAAGTATAGATTATGGCGTAAAGATTGGAAATGATACTGTAATATATCCTGGGTGTGTAATACGGGGAAATACGCGTATTGGCAGCGAATGCGAAATCGGACCCAATACAAGAATTGAGGATGCTGAAATCGGAAGCGGTACGTCTGTGCAGTTTAGTGTAGTGATGAATTCATATATAGGTAACAACTGCACAATAGGCCCATTCTCTTACATACGTCCGGGCAATGAGCTTGATAACAACGTGAAAATCGGTACCTTTGTCGAAATTAAAAAATCTAAAGTGGATGCGAATTCTAAAATACCACATCTCTCATATATTGGTGATGCAACAATTGGTAGAAATGTAAATGTAGGAGCAGGCACAATTACGTGCAATTTCAGCGGACTTCAAGGGAAAAAGAAAAACCCTACTTTTATAGGAGACAATGTTTTTATTGGCTCTCATAATACGCTTATTGCTCCTGTTATAATTCATAAGAATGCATATACTGCTGCAGGTTCTGTAATAAATAAAGAAGTGCCTGAGTGGGCACTTGCGATAGGCAGAGCAAAACAGATAAATAAAGAAGAATGGGTAAAAAGGAGGAAGAAGAAAGATGTCAGACATTAGAGACAAAGAAGTAAAAATCTTTTCAGGTAATGCAAATAGGCCTCTTGCAGAGGCAATTACAACGTATCTTAATCTTCCGCTCGGAGAAATGCTTGTTTCTCGTTTTCCGGACGGAGAAATCAGGGTTCGCTGTATGGAGAACGTTCGTGGACGCGATGTATTTATTGTTCAGCCTACATATGCACCGGCTGAAAATTTGATGGAACTTTTAATTATGATTGATGCATTACGTAGGGCTTCTGCACATACAGTAGGTGCGGTAATTCCATTCTTCGGGTATGCGAGACAGGATAGGAAAACACAATCAAGAGAGCCAATTTCTGCAAAACTTGTTTCTAACCTTATTACTATTGCAGGCGCTTCACGTGTTATTGCAGTGGATTTGCACGCAGGTCAAATACAGGGATTTTTTGATATTCCTACTGATAACCTTACGGCAATGCTGATACTTGCCGGATATTTTAAGGAAAAGAATTTTGAGAATCCTGTAATTGTTGCACCTGATGTAGGTGCTGTGCACAGGGCAACAGAATTTGCAAGGGAAATTCCCCATTCGACGCAAGCAATTTTTGTGAAACGGAGGCTTAGTCCCGAAGAAGTAGAAACCAACAGGTTGATAGGAGAAGTTGAGGGAAAAATAGTAATTCTTGTAGATGATGCAATTCATACCGGTGGTACAATTGTATCCGCTTCAAAAGAGGTAATGCGACGTGGTGCAAAGGAGGTTTATGCCTGCGCAACACACGGGGTATTTGCCGGCAATAGTCTGAAACGTCTCGAAGAAGCGCCTATAAAAGAAATTATTGTAACGGACTCCGTACCACTTGGAAACGGAATACTTCCTTCAAAGGTAAAAGTATTAAGTATTGCCCCACTTATCGGTGAGGCAATTAAGCGTATTTCGCTGCATCAGTCGATTAGTGCGTTATTTGAAAGAAAAGAGAAAAAGTGATATAATAAACTGTTCAAAATTTGCATAGGCGAGGTGAGTAAATGAGAAGAATAGCGTTAGAAGTAAAAAAACGTGATGTAAAAATGAAAGGTATGTTGAATGATTATAGGAGGCAGGGCTTTATACCGGCAGTTGTATATGGTGAAGGTAATGAATCCGTGCCTATTATCCTTAATAGGAAGGATTTTCTGAAAACACTGCACAGTGAAGGTGTAAACGTAATTTTTGATCTTACGCTGGATGGCAAACAACATCCTACCATTATAAAGGAAATCCAGAAGAACCCGATAAATGATGTCCTTCTCCATATGGATTTTCAGTTTGTAGACATTAATAAACCTGTTAATACTACTATCCCGATAGAAACAGTAGGAGAAGCTAAAGGTGTTAAGATGGGTGGTTTACTTGATCAGGGACTTTACGAGCTTGCAGTGGAAGCAAAACCGCTTGATCTTCCTGAAAAAATTACGGTAGATGTTTCTGATTTGGATATTCATGATGTAATATTTGTGAAAGACCTGAATATCCCTGCAACAGTAAAGGTGTCTACACATCCCGGTACACCTATTGTATCTGTTGTAACTCCGACAAAGGAAGAGGCTCCGGCACCAGTTGAAGAAGAAACTGCAGCTGTTGAGGGCGAGGAAAAGAAAGAAGAAGAAACTAAGGAAGAAAAGAAGGAATAGTTTTATCTTGGTGATTTATTTGAATGATATACGTCAGCGGATAAAATTCCGCTGATTCTTTTGTAGAGATGAAAATAATTTTTATAGGCGATATTTTCGGGAAGCCGGCACGAATTGCTTTAAGAAGCTTTATCCCAATGATAAAATCCGAATTCTCACCGGATTTTATCATTGCTAATGGAGAAAATGCGGCACACGGTGCAGGTATGACCGGTAAAGTAGCATGCGAACTTTTTTCATTAGGCATAAATGTTTTAACCGGCGGAAATCATTCATTTGACAAACGTGCGATATGGGATAAATGGGAAGATTTTCAATTTCTTTTGAGGCCTGCCAATTTTCCTGAGGGTGCGCCGGGAAATGGATATACTATTATTGAGAAGAACGGATTTAAACTTTGTGTTATAAGTTTACAAGGCAGAATAGGCCTTGCCCCGACGTTATCGCCATTTGAGATGTTAGATAAAATTATCTCTGAAGTTTCCGATAAAACTCGCAATATTTTTGTCGACTTTCATGCAGAGGCAACCAGCGAAAAAAGAGCATTTGGATTTTATGCTGACGGCAAGGTCAGCGCTGTTATAGGTACGCACACTCACGTTCAGACTGCGGATTCACAAATTTTGGGAAAAGGTACCGCATATATTACTGATTGCGGCATGTGCGGAGTGGAAAATTCTATAATAGGACTTGATAGAGAAGTTGCCCTGAAGCGTTTTACTACTTTACTCCCCTATGGTTTTAGAATTGCGGAGGGTGAAGTAAAAATGGATTTCGTACTTATAGAAATAGGGGAAAACGGCAAAGCAAATGCGATTAAACAATTTAGTTGGAGAGAAGATTAAGGAGATTATTCCTGATTTTGTAAACGAATTTTCTACGTCGCTGAGTAAAATGTATCTTGTAGGTGGAGCTTTACGCGATTTATATTTTGAAAATATGCCTTATGATTTTGATTTTGTTGTTTCAAACCTCAATATCGTAAAAACATTTTTAAACAAAAAGAAAACAAAATTTTTCACCATTGATAAAGGTAGTTTTTCTTTAATACGTGCAATAGTTGGTGAAATGACCTTCGATTTTACTGAGCTGTATAAAGATGTGGAGTCCGATATGAGTAAACGTGATTTCACGATAGATACGTTATACTACGACATGAAAAAACATGAAGTCATTATAAACAAAACAGCCGAAAAAGATATCAAAGAAAGAACTCTTAGGGTTGTAAATAAAAATTCCGTCAAAGAAGATCCGGTTCGTGTGTTGCGTGCCATACGACTTACTGCTAAATTCGGACTGAGAACAGATTCGAAAACAGTATCCTTTTTGAGAGAAGGCTTTAATTTGTTGTCTGATGTAAAAGTAGAACGAAAGAATAATGAGATGCGCAAAATAATAAATCTTCCATGCGAAAGTGTTTCGGATGCATTTGGTGTGATTTACGGAAAGAATCTTTCGAATCTTTTGGAAAACCTTTCACGATGTGACAAGTTTCCTGTTTTAAAAGATAAAATAAGCAAGGATGTTTCGTATAAAGGGCTTTGCGAAATATATTTGATAGGCAACATGCTCAACATTAATGAGAGTGTTATTTTTGGACTTACGGAAAGGGAGAAAAATTTTGTTGATTCTCTAAAAGACGTACATTGTAACTTTAAATCCTTGTTTAATGTTTTTATAAATAAAAGCATTTATGCAGCACTTGCATTTGCATTACTTTACTGCGGAAAAAAAGAAGCAAAATGCGTAGAGGAGTGGGAGCACATAAAAATAGATGGTAATGTATTGAAACAGCTTTATCACGTGGAAGGTAAAGAGCTTGGAAAACTGAAAAACGAAAAGATTAAAAAGGAGTGCAGAAAAATTTATGAAAACATTTAAGATAATAACGTACGGTTGTCAAATAAACGTATACGAGTCTGAGAAATTCAGGGAATTTTTGATTAATGCCGGACTCAAAGAAGTAACAAACGAAAAAGACGCGGATATTGTGCTTTTGAATAGTTGTGCGGTTAGAGAGAAATCAGAACTTAAACTGATAAGTAGGGTGGGATATATAAGAAAGCTGTTTTATAAATACGGAAAACCGATGTCTATTGTTACAGGATGTGTTGCAACCGTAAAAGAAAGTGATATTCGGCGTGTAGGCGAGAGAAGTGTTGCACTTGTTATGAAAGGTACGCGTTCTCTAAAAGAGAGGATAGATTCTCTGCGAGAGTTTTTAGGAATAGAAAACTTATCTCCAAAAATGGAAGTGGAAGGTGTTTTTGCATATGTACCTATCATTTTCGGGTGCAACAATTTCTGCACATACTGCATTGTACCATTTACGAAAGGCAGAGAGAGAAGTAGGGCAAAGGAGGATATACTTTCGGAAGTAAGGCAATTGGTGAATAACGGTGTTAAAGAAATTGTTCTTTTGGGGCAGAACATTAACCATTATGGCCGTGACCTGGGATATAAGGGCGGATTTGTGGAGATTCTCGAAGAGGTAAATAAAGTAAATGGGTTACAAAGAATTCGTTATCTTACCCCGCATCCGGCGGATTTTACATTTAAAGATTTAAAAAGAATGAGAAATTTAGATAAACTTTGTCCTCATTTTCATTTACCATTTCAAGCGGGAAACGATAGAATTCTTTCCCTTATGAGGAGAGGATATACGAGAAAACAATATTTAACGCTTATTGAAAATGTAAAGAATTTGTTTCCTGAGGCAAGCATCACAACTGATGTTATAGTAGGATTCCCTACAGAAACCGAGGAAGAGTATAATGATACGAAAAAACTTGTAGAAATGGTACGGTTTGATAAAATTTTTCTTGCAAAATATTCTCCGCGCCCGGGGACTGTTGCAGCTAACATGGCCGGACAGATTAGCGAAGAGATAAAAAAGAAACGGCAGAATGAGCTTTTGGAAATAGAAAATACAATTTCTCTTGAGAAAAACAAGGCATATGTTGGTAAAGAAACAGAAGTGCTTATAGAAATAGTAAAAGAAAACGAAATGTTAGGAAGGAACCCCCAGGATAAACTTGTTATAATTAGCGGTAGAGGTAAAAAGCTCGGCGATATTCTAAAGGTAAAAATAACCGATGCGGATATGATGCATCTGCGTGCAGTTTATGAATAAAAAAGCAGTTGTTGTTTTAGGTCCCACTGCAACACACAAAACAAAAATGAGCTTGTTTCTTGCAGAGCATTTTCCTTTTGAAATAATTTCTGCTGATTCGATGCAGTTTTATAAAGGGATGAATATAGGGACGGATAAATTGCCCGAGGAAATACGCACTATTCCGCACCATTTATTGGATATCATTACCGTAGAAGAAGAATTCAGCATCGCACAGTTTAAGAAATTTGCTGAAAAAGCAATGAGAGAAATTTTTGAAAGAGAACATTATCCTCTTATTGTCGGTGGTTCGGGGCTATACATTCGTGCACTTACGGAAGGCTTTCCTTTGGAAGATTTTGCGCCTCCCAACGAAAAGCTAAGAGATGTGCTTTCGAAAATGCCTTTAAACGAGTTGAGAGAAAAAGCCGGGAGAATCGACTTAATTTCGGTAAAAAAAATCGGGGAAAATGACAGAAAGAGACTTATACGCGTTATTGAGTTTTTTGAAGGTACTGGGAAAAAACTTTCTGAAGTAAGGAACAAGAAAACTAACGTGGAATTTCTGAAAATCGGGCTGATTAAAAAGCGTCCCGAGCTCTATAATGATATAGAAGAACGAGTTGATAAAATGTTTGAGCAGGGATTTGTAGAAGAAGTAAAACTGCTGAAAGAGAAATATCCTAATTGGTCAAAAACAGCGTGTCAAGCGATTGGCTATAAAGAAATACTTGCCTATTTGAACGGAGAGATTACGTTAGAAGAGGCAAAAGAAAAAATAAAAACGCGTACAAGGCACTTTGCCAAAAGGCAAATTACCTGGTTTAAGAAGGAGAAAGAAGTATTTTGGCTTGATAGTTCTAATTTTGCGGACACGAAAGAAAAAGCATTAAATCTTGTAGGTAAATTTTTATAAATTTGGTGGAGCAGAGGGGATTTGAACCCCTGACCTCATCCGTGCGAGGGATGCGCTCTCCCAGCTGAGCTACTGCCCCATACCAGACTAAATCTTACCATAAACGCAAGATATGTCAATAACTTTTATTAAAGGGAATACATCGTGCTTGTTAAACCCAAAATTTTCCACTTATATAATTATATGTAGAAAAGATTTTAATTTAGATCAGTTCAGATCTGTTTTTCTATTGTTGCATTGATTTTACAGTAATCGTATTATATAGCTGCATTATAACCCAAAATCCTTAATCTATTATAACTATGTTACTTTCTTTTCTTCTGCTTTATTGTATAGTTGGATCTATACAAGATCGGTGAGATAATCAAAATATTGCCTCTTGTCATTCCGGTAAACCTTTAGTCCCGAGCTTGTCTCAGGATTGTTTCAGCATCTTTCAATCATGTCATGCTAAACTTGTTATATACGTCATGCTAAACTTGTTTCAGCATCTGGTTTTTTCTTTCGTTTTTCAATAAGAATTTTAACAGAAATACACTTTCTCAAATTGCAAGACCCTGAACTAAATTCAGGGTGACAAAGGGATAGATTCAGGGTCTTCACATTGAATAGCACATTCCCTCAAGGCTTTACTACAAAAAGAAAAGATGAGATTGTCACGCTCACTCCGTTCCCTTGCAATGACTCTTTCCTGCGTTTGTCTGCAATTTATAATTAATTATAATGTCACGGATTTCTTTTAACAAACATAAACCTTTGACCCGGGTAATATATAGTGTATAAAATGTGGCATATGCGGTAAAGCATCACCTGTGTAACGTAAAAATTGTGATTTCAGGGGGAGAAAGGAAACGTATGTGAAGGTGGCTTTCTCCGATGCCCCTGTTTACGTACATATATACACCCTCTACTTTAAACATTCCTTCCAAGAAACGCGTGCCGTATTTTGACGGAACATAAATTGCTTTTATAATAGGCACTTTTACCTGTCCTCCGTGTGTATGCCCGCACAGAATTAAGCGGGGATTGTATTTTACCGCATCATAAACTATATCGGGTATATGTGTTAGAAGAACTGTAAATGTATTTTGCGGGATTCCTTTGAATGTTTTTTTTAAATTTGCATATCCGAAATATGGGTCATCAGTGCCTGCAATATAGAAATGAGGATATATTTCTACATTTGAATTTACGAGAACCGTGATGCCTAATTCAGAAAGTACTTTTTTCAATTCTTTTATACCGCCGGGGTATTTATGGTCCCAATTACCCATAATTGCATATATAGGTCTTTTAGGTTCTACTAATTGTTTACAGAACTTTACAACTTTTCTATTTCTTCTTTCTCCTATAAAATCACCCGTAATTACGATGATATTAGGGTTTTCTTTTCTTATTGCACGCAGGGTTTTCTTGTAGATAACTCCATTATCGTCGTAGTGCAAGTCGGATAACTGCAAAATTTTGATTGTCTTGTCAAGAGGATAATCCTGGAATTTTAAATCTATGCGTGTCAAAGTAAGTATATTAGGCTCTATAAAATACATATAGAATAATATGCACACAAGCATCACGGCTATAACAATTGCCCAAAAGGGAGAGGCTTTACTGATGAGTTTGTATAGCCAGTATATAACAGAGAAAGCTATTATAAAAAATACTATTTGCAGCAGTGAAATAACTTTGCTATACATTTTGGCGACAGGTTAAAGGCAGGCACTTCTTTTATGTATTCCTTATAGGCCGCTCCGAACTTTGCAAGTGCCTCTTTTTCTTCAATTGTTTTTACCATAACTATGATAATTACTGTTGTGACGGGGGCATAGATACAAACATAAGAAAAGGAATTCATCATAAAGGCGATGCCGAACGGCATAAGCATAAGTCCGAAGTGCATCGGATGCCTCATACAGGAGTACATCCCATTTCTTACAAGAGCATTTGTTTCAAGCTTAGGGATATTTCCTTTACGCCCGTATTTTGCAAGAGTTTTTCCTGTATTTCTGGAAATCAGCATAGAGAGCAAAATTAAGGCGAGTCCGAAAAGCCTGCCTTGCCAATAAAATCCTATTTTAAAATTATGCTTATATAAAATGGAATCCGTAATGATGGATAGGATTATTCCACCTCCTATAAGTATTGCCCACATTATCCATCTAAATTTTAAACTTGCTTTCATTTTGTTCGCCTCCGTTATTAGGTATAATACAATAAGAGGTTAAAAAATGAAAATAGCGACGTGGAACGTAAATTCAATTCGAGCGAGAATTGAACATATAGAGAATTTTTTGAGAGAAGAAAAGCCTGATGTGTTATGTATTCAGGAAACTAAAGTGCAGGATAAGGACTTCCCTTTGGATAATTTGAAGGAGGAGGGATACTTTGCGGTTTTTTCCGGCCAGAAGTCATATAATGGGGTTGCTATACTTTCCAGATTGCCATTTAAGAACGTAAAAACCGACTTATTTGATGCAAATGGGCAGAAAAGGACAATAGAGCTTGTCGTTAACGACGTAACAATTATAAATGGATACTATCCGAGAGGGGCGGAGAAAGGGGAAGATTATTTTTTCTTTAAACTTGAGTTTTTTGAAAAAATGATAAACTATTTAACAAATAATCATTCTTCCCTTGAAAATATTGTACTATGTGGTGATTTTAATGTGGCATCGGGAGAAAATGATGTATGGGATGCCGAACTTCTTCAGAATGCCGTAGGTTTTTTGAAAGAGGAAAGAGATGCTTTGCGCAGGCTTATGGATTTTGGATTCGTAGACATTTTTAGAAAATTTTCCAATGATAAGGTCTTTACCTGGTGGGACTACAGAGGAGGCTCATTCAGGAAAAACGAAGGCATGCGTATAGATTATATTCTTGCGACAATACCCGTTGCCGAAAAAGCCGTAAGCTGTGAGATTAAAACTTCCTACAGGAAGCTTAAAAGACCTTCGGATCACGTGCCTGTCGTTGCAAACTTTGAACTTTCCTGAATATATCTAATAGTTTGCTTTTCGCTGAGTTGGGAAAATTGTATGTAATATTGCGATACGGCAACAAAATACCTGTCTATAATAGGAGAAATAACCTCGGAAACAGATGAAAGTAATTCAGCTCCGTCAGTAGAAGCAACAGGAACTATTGTATAAACTCGCGAGGGTTTAAATTTTAAAAGTCCTTTTGCAGCAAGAAAAAGCGTTGCGCCTGTTGCAATTCCATCATCTATGAGAACCACTTCCTTTTCTTTTATCTCATTAAAGTTGAATTCTACTCCGTACTTTTTAAACTCCTCTTTTACTTCTTTTAATGTTTCTTTTACTTCTTTTTCTATATAGTTATTCTCTTCTGTCTTCGCAAGTTCGCTAAGGTAAGAATCCCCGAAGATTGAAACGGCACCTATTGCGAGTTCTTTATTGAAAGAGGCGGGGATTTTACGTACTATGATAGGAATAATACGTTTCTTAAGGCTGCGTGCAATTGGGAATGCTATTTCTACGCCACCGCGTGGCACGGCAAATAAAAAAGAGGCATATTTGTCGATGCCTCTTTTTAAGATTTTGTTTAAAAGAAATTCTCCTGCACGGATTCTATTTTGATACACCTTTTTTATCTTCTTTTTTTGTTTCCGTAAAGTTAGGCTTGGTTTTTTCAGGTACTTTTGTAATACATTTTCCTGTGAACACCGCTCCCTCCTCTATAGAAATTTTGTCTGTTGTAATATCTCCGAAAACATGTGCGGAAGCTATGAGTTCAACGCTCTCAGTTGCTTTTATATTTCCTTCTATGTTTCCAAGTATAACTATTTTCCTCCCGTTAACATCTGCTTTTAAATCGGCCTTTTCTGCGATTGTAATTTCTCCGTTTCCTTTTATTGCGCCTTCTACTTTCCCTTCGATGCGCAAGAGACCCTCGCAAACAATATCACCTTTTACGATAACATCTTTTGCTAGAAGGGACTGGTCGGTTGCATTTGCATTTCTTGATGTGTTTGTTTCTTTTTTTGCTCCGAATGCCATTTGTTTACCTCCTATGGTAAATATTTAATCGGATTAACTGCCGTTCCGTTTACTCGTATTTCGTAGTGTAAGTGCGGACCAGTGGATAAGCCTGTGCTTCCTTCATATCCTATAACTTGCCCTTTTTTTATGTGTTCACCGGCTTTGGCCGCTATTTTTTCCATATGTCCATAACATGTTTCAATTCCATCTCTGTGGTAAATTTTTACGAAATTTCCGTAGCCTCCGTTCCAGCCTGCGTATTCCACTGTACCGTCTGCCGTAGCTCTGATTGGTGCACCGTAATAAGCACAAATGTCAATCCCGGGATGGAATTCCCATCCCGAACCAAACGGACTGGACCTCCAACCGAACGGAGATGAAATGTATCCGTGCAAAGGCCATATGTTAGGGGTTTCTGCAAGTAAGTTGTTATACTCATCCGCAGCACCTTTTAATGTATTTAATGTTTTTTCCCTGTCTTCTGCAAGTAGCGTAACATTATTCTGCTCGGCTAGAAATTGAGTTACACTTTCGGTGAGTTTACCTGTGGATTGAAGTTTTGCCTTTGACGTATGCTTTAATACGTAATCAAGACTTACTTTAGAATTGCCAAGCTTAAGAGAATCTCTTACCTGTTTTTCAAGATTTGATAAATACACTACATACTGCTTTAATGAATCAAGCTCTGTTTTTGTTTTTGAAAGCTGGTTTTGTGCAATTTGAAGTTCTTTTGATTGTGCCGTGATAACTGAATCAAGCTTCATTCCTTTAAATTGTGCAACCTTATTTGTGAGTCCTTTATAAGAGAATGCCATAGAACCTACTAAGGCAATTACGACAACAAAAGATAAAATGCTTAAGTAAATTTTAGTAGGCGTTATTTCAATTCTTTTGGCTTTTCCCTGGTAATGCGGCACAATTACTATGGAAAAGCCACTCCGCTTGCGGATTACTTTTTTCTTTAATTCTCTCCTATGCTTTTTCAGATTCATTTATACCCTCCCGACAGGTTTCTATATAAATATACATCTATTTTTTATTCAGTCAATAGAAGAATGTGTAAATTTATAAAAATAGTAATGTTTTCTGGAAAGATTCTTGTTCTTTGGATTATAAAAGATTCCTTACTAACATATTGGTTGACAATAAAAACTTTATTTCGGTTGACAATAAGTTGACAATAGGTTAAAATTATTTTGTACAATTGGCTATATTTGTTTAATGCGTGACATATACCAACTGTTGTGTTTTGAAGAAGAGATTAAATGTAATGTAAAAAGCATGAGTATTTACAACATATGGGTAATACCTTTTAGCATTTTTTAGCTTCTTGTAAGGATTTATAATATTCTTCCTGCTATTTTGTTGCATAATTTATTAAAAATCGTATAATGTACCTTGACTTTCACCGAGGGTTTCTGATTGGCCGGCGGTTTCCTTTGATGAAAGATTCTATTTATAAGGAGGCTATAAATGATTAGCAAAGAGAATAAAGAAGAAATTGTTACGAAATTCCAGCGTCACGAAGGTGATACCGGATCCCCGGAAGTGCAGATTGCTCTTCTGTCGGAAAGGATTCTGGAACTTACGGAACACTTGAAAAAATTCAAAAAGGATTACGCTTCCCGCAGAGGACTATTTAAAATGGTTGGTGAGCGCAGAAGACTTCTAAATTATCTCAAATCTGTTAATAAAGAAAGGTATTTAAAGGTTGTTAAAGAATTGAAGCTGAGGGTGTAGCATGATTGAAAAGACAGAAGTAGAAATCGGCGGTAAAGTTGTTGCATTCGAGTACGGTAGGGTAGCGAAACAGGCAGGTGGTTCGGTGCTTGCATCTTGTGGAGATACGGTTGTATTTGCATCATCTACGATGGGCAAAGAGCCATCGGATCCTATGAACTTTTTTCCTCTGACAGTGGACTACTTTGAAAAAATGTATGCAGCAGGTAAAATTCCGGGCGGATTTTTTAAAAGGGAAGGTAGGCCATCGGAAAAAGAGATTTTAAGCGCACGTCTTATAGATAGGCCGCTCAGGCCATTATTCCCAATGCAGTTCAGACGACCTGTGCAGATTGTGCTCTATGTGCTTTCATCTGGTGGAGAGATTTCACCGGAGATTCTTGGAATTAATGCCGCATCCGTCGCATCGCTTATATCGGATGAGCCCTTTACTGAGGCAGTAGGCGCGGTAAATGTAGGCATTATTGACGGAAAATTTGTTGTAAATCCGTCGGAAAAAGAACTTGGACAGCAGAGTACTTTAAATCTCAGTATAGCGGGTACAAAAGAGGCGTTGCTTATGATTGAAGCCGGTGCAAAAATTGTTTCGGAAGATGAAATGGTAGATGCTATGGCTGTTGCTATTCCTGAAATTCACAAGCTTGCTGAAGCTCAGGAAGAGCTCAGAAGGCGTGTTGGCAGAGAAAAGATTGTTGTTCCTGAGCTTACGGTAGATGAAAAGTTGAAAGAAGAGATTACTCCGTTGTTTCTTTCTAAAATTGAAGAAGCTTTGCAGCATAAAGAGAAATTGAATAGAGAACATGCACTAAGTGATATTAAGGATGAAATTATCAAAGAAGTTGTTGAGCAGAATCCTGAAAAAGAAAAGGATGTAAACTCAATTTTTGATGATTTATTAAAACATTATATTCGTGAAAAAACAATAAGCACCGGTGTGCGTATGGACGGAAGATCCTACAGTGAAATTCGGCCACTCAGTATTGAGGTGGGACTTTTGAAACGTACGCATGGTTCGGCCTTGTTTACAAGGGGACAAACACAAGTTTTATCTATTGCAACTCTCGCAGGAAAAGGCGAAGGGCAGCTTGTGGAATCCCTCGGGGCGGAAATGACAAAACGTTATATGCATTATTATGATTTTCCGGCGTTTTCCGTAGGCGAAGTAAAACCAATGAGAGGTCCAAGCAGAAGAGAAATTGGCCATGGTGCACTTGCGGAACGCGCTATCTTACCCATACTTCCCAGCGAAGAGGAATTCCCTTATACGATTAGGGTTGTATCCGAAGTGATGGAATCAAATGGTTCCACTTCTATGGCGTCTACCTGTGGTTCCACACTCGCTTTGATGGATGCGGGTGTTCCTATTAAAAAACCAGTTGCGGGTATTGCAATGGGACTCATGAGTGAAGGGGATAAATATGCAATTCTTACGGATATTCAGGGTGCGGAAGACCACCTGGGCGATATGGACTTTAAAGTAACCGGCACAGAGGATGGTATTTCCGCTCTTCAGATGGATATTAAATTGAAAGGTATCTCTTTAGATGTTATAAGAAAAGCGTTACATCAGGCAAAAGAAGCGAGGCTGTTCATTTTAAATAAAATGCTCAGTACAATTCCTTCGCCCCGGACGGAAATTTCTCCTTTTGCCCCGCGTATCTTTACACTTCAGGTAAGCAAGGATAAAATTGGGCTTCTTATAGGTCCCGGTGGAAAAACAATACGCGGTATTATAGGAGACACCGAAGCGGATGTTAATATAGAACCTGATGGAAAGGTGTTTATATCTGCACCGAATGGAGAAATCGGGGAGGAACTAAAAAAGAAAATTCTTTCACTTGTTGAAGAACCGGAAGTCGGAAAAGTATACATGGGAAAAGTTGTGGAGATAAGAGATTTTGGTGCATTTGTGCGAATACTGCCCAGCTGTGACGGCCTTTTGCATGTGTCCCAGCTTTCCGATAAATTTGTTAAAGATATTCACAAAGAAGTACACGTAGGTGATGAATTTGCCGTAAAGGTACTACGTATAGATGATAAAGGAAAAATTCAACTTACAAGGAAAGGACTTAAGCAAACGGATAAAAATGACAAATAATTATATACCTCAAAATGTTTCGAAGAGCGGGATAAAATATTTCTTGGAGGAAAATCATACTTTTCCATCTGTTTCTATTGGCGTATTTGTAAAATCCGGAAGCAGATATGAAAGTGAGGACAAAAAAGGTATATCTCATTTTCTTGAACACGCAGTTTTTAAAGGAACAAAAAAACGGACTGCATTTGAAATTTCTCACGAGATTGAACGAATCGGCGGAGAGTTGAATGCTTATACCTCTCCTGAATATACACTTTTCTATGCGAAGTTACTCGGAAAACACGCGGAAACCGGTTTTGATGTGCTTTCTGATATTGTAAAGAATGCGATTTTTGATAAGAAGCTGATAGATAAGGAAAGAAAAGTAATACTTGAAGAAATCCAGGAGTATCTTGATGGTCCTGAAGATATATGCCAAACAGAATCTTTGCATTCTATATGGGGTAACGACTCTGTTGCGAATAACCCGCTTGGAAATAAAAAAAGCGTGAATAAAATCAGCAGGGATGACCTTGCTCTTGCGTTTGACAAGCTGTTTAATAAAAACAATATCCTTGTTTCCGTTGCAGGAGATATTGATAGAAAACGTACTAATGAACTGATAGAGAAGTATTTTTCCAACTTAAACAGAGGTAACTACTCTCCTGAGATTTCTACTCCGGTTTATAATTTTCAGAACAGAAAATTCAGCAAAGAAAGTACGCAAATGCACATCTCAGTTACATTTGAAGGACGCAGGCTTTATACAAAGGAAAGTTTGTATCAGTCACTTTATGCGACAATTCTTGGTGGAAACATGTCCTCACGTTTATTTCAAAGGCTCAGGGAAGAAGAAGGTCTTGTATATACGATTTATGCATATCCCATACGCTATTTTGATACGGGCGGCACTGCTATTTATGCATCAACTACTCCTCAGCATTACAAAAGAGTACGGGAAGGCGTTCTAAAAGAACTTGACAGAGTTGCTAAAAACGGTGTAAAAGAAGAAGAATTTGAAGATGCTCGTGAATATATCCTGGGAAATGTTGTGCTCGGCCTTGAAGGAATATCCAGCAGGATGCAGAGAAATGGTGTGCAGAGTCTATTTCTGGGAAAAGTGGAAAAAATTGATTCTCTGATGCATAAGATTGAAGCAATACAGTACGGTGAATTTAATGAATTTACAAAAACGCTTTCTCGCTCGAAGCGCGGTAGCGTGCTTGTGGGGAAAGTATAAATGGAAGATAAACCTGCGTTGTTTGCGGAAATTACGAAAGACATAGAAAATTGTACGAAGTGCCCTTTGTACAAAACGCGTATTAAACCTGTCCCCGGTGAAGGCTCCCTTGATGCGGACATAATGCTTGTGGGTGAAGGGCCCGGCAGAAATGAGGATAGAACAGGCAAACCCTTTATTGGTGCTGCAGGTAAATTTTTAGATGAACTTTTAACGAGTGCTAATTTGAAGAGAAGCAATATCTTTATTAGCAATGTGGTGAAGTGCCGTCCTCCGAATAACAGAACTCCACTTCTCAGTGAGGCAGAATCATGTAAGCCTTATCTGTATGCGCAGATTGCAATAATACAACCTAAAATTATTTGCACTCTGGGGAATACTCCTTTAAATACGTTGATTGCCCCTGGGCTTACTATAGGAAAGGTGCATGGGCAGGTGTTTGAACGTGATGGTTTCGCATTTATTCCTCTTTATCATCCCGCAGCCGCACTTTATCATAATGCCTTAAAAGAAACGTTGAAAGAAGATTTTAAGAAAGTAAAAACATTTTTAGACAAAGTAAATATGAAAAATTTATAGATTAGGAGGATTTAAAATGAGGAGAAAAAATATAATAATAATTTCACTTATCCTGGTTGTGTTTGCTTTCTCCCTATGGGTAGATGTTGTTGGTTTCAGTGCGTCAAATAAACCGCTGGACCAACTTAGCAAAACTAAAGCTTTTTTCAAGCCGCGCCTTGGTCTGGATTTGCATGGAGGTGTACATTTTGTGCTTCAGGCGGAAGATACGCCAAATGTTAAAGCCACTCCGGAAGCGATGCAAACCACACTTCAGGTATTGAGAAAAAGGGTTAATAACCTTGGTTTAAGTGAAGCGGTTGTGGTTCAGGAAAAAGGTGCAAACTGGAAAAGAATCGATGTGGAACTTCCGGGTTGGAAGGATCCTGAAAAGGCTAAAGAGCTTATCGGACAAACTGCTCTGCTTCAGTTTAAAGATGAAAGCGGAAAGGTTGTATTAACCGGTGCGCATATTAAAGATGCAAATCTTGCATTCAGTAAAGATACTCAAACTCTTGGTGAGCCGATTATTCAATTTAAACTTGATGCGGAAGGTACGAAAATTTTTGCAGATGTTACAACTAAAAATGTAAATAAAAAGATTGCAATTTATCTTGATAATAAACTGCTTATGAGTCCTGTTGTGCAGAATCCCATAACAACAGGAGAAGGAATTATAACCGGCGGATTTACAAAAGAACAGGCAGCGGATTATGCGGCACTCCTAAGGAGTGGTGCATTGCCTGTAAAGCTTACATTTCTCACCGAAGAAGTTGTAGGCCCTACTCTCGGATCACGTTCTGTTAATATGGCTCTTATTGCAGCAATCGTTGCCATTCTGCTTATATTCCTTTATATGATAATTTTCTATAGGTATCTTGGTTTTATTGCTTCTCTTGCCCTTGTATTCTATCTGGTACTGGAACTTGCACTTCTGCTTCTTTTGCATGCAACGTTCTCTTTGCCTGCAATTGGCGGTGCAATTTTATCCCTCGGTATGGCGGTAGATATTAATGTTATTGTATTTGAAAGAATGAAAGAAGAACTTGCGACAGGCAAATCTGTAAAAGCTATTATTGCAGCCGGATTTGCAAAAGCATTTAGAACAGTATTTGATTCAAACCTCACGGTTCTTATAGGTGCAATAATACTTTTCTATTTTGGTACAGGCTCGGTTAAGGGATTTGCAATTACTGTTTCCATTGGTATTCTCTCAGGTTTCTTCAGCGGTGTAGTCGTGACACATCTGCTTGTAAATTTGCTTCTTCCTGCTTCTGCAACGAAGAAAACATGGCTGTTCGGAATTTAGGGGGTGTTGGAGATGACATTTAGAGAAAGAATTAGAAGTTGGAATATTGTAAAACATACGAAGCTCTGGTTTTCCATATCACTCACCATTATACTTATAGGTATAGTGGCAATGGTATTTAACCAGGTAAAAACCGGTTACCCTTTAAATTTTGGCATTGATTTCAGGGGAGGCACGGTTATTTCTCTTACCTGCGAAAAAACACCCGATGTTGCTGCAATCAGAAATATCCTTTCTGAAAACGGATACAAAGATGCAACGGTGCAAGAATCAAAAGGTAATAAAATAACAATAAAGCTTAACGCAAAAGCTATTAAACCTGATGATGCGAATAAAATTATAGGTGAAATTTCTACTAAAGTTGCACCCGTTGAAAGTGATAAAACCGGTATTACCACGATTGCACCGGTAATAGGAACCGAGCTGATAAAGAGTGGGTCAATTTCTTTGGTGCTCGCCCTTCTCTTTATTCTTTTTTATATTACTATACGTTTTACCTTTCAATTTGCTCTTGCAACAGTGCTTGCGTTGTTGCATGATATGTTGATAACAGTTGGTCTGCTTTCCCTGTTCCGGGTGGAGCTTAATGCACCATTTATCGGAGCCTTTCTTACCATTATGACATACTCTGTGGAAGACAGTGTTGTTGTAATGGACCGAATTAGGGAAAACTTAAAATTCCGTTCGAAAGAGACATACCCGGATCTTGTAAACAGGAGTATCACAGAGGTGTGGATGCGTTCAATGAATACATCTATTACTACATTCCTTGCATCATTTTCGTTGGTACTTTTTGGCGGACCTACACTTAAAGGTTTTTCAATGACTCTGATGTTCGGACTTCTTTCCGGAACATATTCTTCGATTTATATCGCATCTCCTCTTCTTGTGCTTTGGCATAAGGGTAGTGATAAGGAAAGAAGAAGTATTGCAAGGATTGAACCACAGAAGACAAAGGCTGTTAACATTGAAAGTAGCGAGACTACATCGTCCGTAGTTTCAACAAACGCCGGAACACCTACCGCAGTAAAAAAATCCGCAAAGAAAAAAGGCGGAAAGCGCAAAAACAAAAAAAGAAAGAGATAAATTTTAAATTAAGTCCCCCTTTATTAAAGGGGGACTTAATTAATGCAGCATTCTCTTTTTGTTTCAAACTGTCTTGACAATGTTGGATAAAGCAAACATGAAAATTTGTTGAGATTTACTCTTGGAATTTCGAAATAAAATGGTAAAATAAAGCCGATGAAAATAGCAATGATGAAACTTGCATTGATAGTATTTTTACTTACATATGTGCTGTTTTTGCTGAGCCTCTACGATAGTAGGCGTTTGCTTTCGGCTAAAACCGCATTAATATTTCTTGCAGGTGCTGTTATGTTTCTGTTTGTGTCGCTCATTCAGAACCCTTTGCAAATGTGGATTGCAAAATCATCGCTTATGAATAGACAAAACTATGTTGTCGGATTAATTCTACTTGCATTAATCGCGGGTTTCATTCAGGAGTTTTTAAAGCTTGTACCTGTTTTTTATAGCAGAAAAGATATATTTTTAGGGGCTGTATCCGGTGCGGGTTTTGGTTTTGTGGGAGCAATGCTTGTAATTGTACCACGATATTCTTACACGTTGTTAGGACTTTTCGAATGGCTTATTGTTATTGCCTTTCAGATATCGGCAACGGCGCTTATTTTGTATGGTTTCAGCAAAAAGAAAGGCATAATGTTTTATGTACTTATTTCCCTGTTGCATGCTTTTGCCGAGGGGGCAGTCATACTACAAAAGATGAAACCCATGATATTAATGTATACAGTAATTTTTCTATTTGTCATAACAGTTCCGACATTTGTAATATCTGTTAAAAAATATAAAAATACACTTTTATGAAAAAAGTTTTGCCGATCATTCTGTTGGCCGTCTTTTTTATGGGATGCGGGCAAAAAACTCCTAATCTTCCTGCTGTTAAAGTAAGCGGAAAATATTATCCTGCAAACGGCAGTCTTATTTATCAGATAAAAGACGAAAACGGAAAAGAGCAAGGTCAGGAAACAATTAATTTCCAAACAGAAGATGGAATTCTGTGCCTACATTCGGATGTAAAGGTAACAACCGTATGTTTAAATAAGGATACATTTAATCCTGTAAGCGAAATTGCGCATTTCATGGTAAATAAGGTATCGTCTGATGTAAAAATTACGTTTCTTGCTGATACGATCCTTGTTACAATAAAGCGAAACGGTAAAACAAAATCTTTTCATCTGAATAAAGAAGAAACACTTTATCCGGATGATGCACTGAATTTTGTGCTACAGGGAATGGATTTTTCTCAGAAGGAAGGATATCTATATGATTATTTTCCATATACATCGCTGAAGTATGTGTGTGTGATAAAAAATCTTGGTGAGGAAACGATTCGCCTGGATAATAAAAAAACAGATGTTTATCATATTGTTGTAGACTTTGGCAAGAAGAAGCGGGATTTATATTTTAGAACAAAACCGCCGCACCTTCTTATTAAAAGAGACGAACAAAATACAATTTTTGTGTTAAAAGAATTTAAACCTTAATTTTACCTTCCCGGAACTTCATCAGTTCAAATAGCTTTAGAAGTTTCTTCAGCGGGATTTTCTTTGCTCCTCCCAGTGTGTTTGCAACGAGTAGCATTTCGCATAGATTTTCCAATTCTTCTGTTCTTCTGAAAGCCTTTTCCAAACTGTCTCCGACTGTAATTACGCCGTGATTTGCAAGCATTACCGCATTTACTTTTTTGAATGCATTGCTTATGTTTTTTGCAAGCTCCTTGGATGAAGTCACTTCATACGGTAATACGGGTACCTTCCCGAGCAGGGTTGTCGCTTCCTCATGTACGGCTTCGGTTATAGATTTTCCTGCAATTGCAAAACCTGTTGCAAGTGGTGGATGTGCATGAATGATTGCTTTTATATCACTTCTTTCTTTATACAGAAGAATATGGAATAGCATTTCCGATGAGGGTTTGCCGTGTCCTTCAATAACGTTTCCCTTAAAATTCATTACTATAATATCGGAATACTCCAGAATATCTTTCGGCACTCCAGTTGGAGTAATATATATAACATCTTCATCTCTTACGGATATATTCCCCCCGTATCCTCCGTTCAACCTGCGCTGATACAGGCGTTTTCCAATTGAAACAATATCTTCTTTTATTTTTCTCTTCATTTTCTGTTTACACCTCTTTCTAATTTACTATAATATAGGATAAATGAAAAAATTAAAACTGATAATAAGCAAGAGGTTTAATCCGTTTTTTAATATAGAAACGGATAAAAGGCTGCTTCATCTTGTGGGACAGGGTGCGGTTGTTGAGTCGGTGCGGTTTTATAAAAATTACGATTCCGTAATTCTTGGTAGGTATCAGTGTGAAGAATTGGAGGTAAATAAGGAATACTGCAGGCTGCACGGCATTCCTATTCTTAAAAGAATAAGTGGTGGTGGTGCGGTTTTTCATGACTTTGGCAATTTAAATTTTGCACTTTATATAAAGGAGCAGAATATGCCGTCTAAATATATTATCGAAAGCATGAAAACCTTCAGCGGAGCAATTGCCGATTCTCTAACTGAGCTTGGTGTTCCTGCTGCAGTGGGTATTCACGGGGAGATTATTGTGGATGGAAGGAAGGTTTCGGGATGTGCAGCTGCAAAGAAGTTTGGCGGATTTTTATATCATGCTACTCTTTTATTGAATGCGGACAAGGAACGACTTCATAATACTTTAACCCCGGATAAAAACTTTGTGCCGGATAAAAAGTATGTCCGCAGTAATCGTGCTGTAATTGCAAACCTTTACGAAGTAAAATTTATGGCCGAGGAGCTAATTATAAAAACTATTTTTAGAAATCTTTCCGGGGTTTTTAAATAATTGTATTTATTATATAATTAATTTATGAGCATAAAATCTGATAGATGGATTAAGGAACAGGCAAAAAAGGGAATGATTGAGCCGTTTGTTGATGGGCAGACATCAAAAGGTGTCATATCTTTTGGTGTATCCTCTTATGGTTATGATATGCGCATTGCGGATGAATTTAAAATCTTTACGAATGTGCACTCTGCTGTTGTTGATCCTAAACACTTTTCCGAAGAAAGCTTTGTAAGTTTTACAGGAAAAGAGTGCCTTATTCCTCCAAACTCGTTTGCATTAGGTAAAAGTATTGAATATTTCCGTATTCCGCGCAATGTACTTTGTATCGTTCTTGGTAAAAGTACGTATGCACGTGCAGGTATTATTGTAAACGTTACTCCCCTCGAAGCGGAATGGGAAGGATATGTTACAATAGAAATATCCAACACAACACCGCTTCCTGTAAAGGTATATGCAGATGAAGGTATAGCTCAGGTCCTGTTTCTTGAAGCAGATGAAGAGTGTGCCATTTCTTATAAGGATAGGAAAGGAAAATACCAGAAACAAACAGGTATTTGGCTTCCCAAGGTAAAGTAGGAAGGTAAATATGGTAAGAACGCTTACGCTTATGTTTGATGTTCCTGTTGTTGCAATTTTTTCATTTTTTATGTTCTATTTTTTCAAGCAGGATTTACATAACTTTAATTTGTTTGCTATCGCGCTTATCTTTGTAGGAGTTATTCCCCTTTTTGCCTGGTTGCATCTTGTAAAGCAGCCCGGAGATTATGATGGGGAACGCAAGCTTTCTTTTATTATTGACGCCATAAGCTATCCGATTGGTTTTGTACTGCTCCTTATAAAAAAGCCCCGTAGTGTATATACGGCACTTGTATTTTCTTATCTTTTAAATGTGATTTTTCTTGTTATTATCAACAAATTTTTTGGTTATAAGGCATCTGGACATGGAGCTGGAATTGCAGGACCGGCGACCGCACTTACTATTGTTTTTGGTGCGGTGGGGGCTTTATCATTCTTGTTTCTTATCCCTGTTTTCTACAGCAAGATTAAATTGAAAGACCATACATTTATGCAGCTTCTTACCGGTTCACTTCTAAGCTCATTTCTTACCTGTATTGCCTTTGTTGTAGTCGGGGCTTTGTGATAGAATTTGCTGTCTGTCATATATTTGTCGGATGAAGCCATTAAAAATTTTATATAAAAACGATGTTTCATATGTGAAAGTAGGTTGGATAGCCTTAGGAGAATATGTGGATATTATCCCAGATGTATCTCTTAAAATATAGAGTAAATGAAAATGGAAATTATAGAAAAGAAACGGATGATTTTTTAAATATACCGGTGTTTGGTTTTTATATTGGCTATGCTTTTCAGATATTCTGCTTTTACAAAGGAGGAAAATAAAAATGAATAAAAAAGTAAAAATAGTGACAGACTCAACATGTTATTTGCCGCAGGAAGTAATCAAACGATATGATATTAAGATTGCGCCTCTGTATGTGAGGTTCGGAGATAAAGTTTACAAGGAGCATGTAGAAATAAGTGATGATGAATATTACAAGAGAATAAGGAATGGTGAACTTCCCGATACTGCTCAGCCATCTGCCGATGATTTTATTGCTGCATATAAACCTCTTGCGGAAAAAGGATATTCCGTTATCTCTCCTTTGATTTCCGCAGAAATGAGTGGTGCTGTAAATTCTGCAAATGCAGCGAAACAGGCGTTAGGAAATCCTGATATATACATATTTGACTCATGGTTTAATTCTCTTGGGCTTGGTTATCAGGTAATAGAAATTGCAAAGATGCTATATGAAGAAGGAAAAAGCAAAGAAGAAGTGGTAAAGCTTCTTCCTGCAATTCGTGATAAAATGAATATATTCTTTGTTGTGGGTGATTTATATTTTCTTGCACGGCTTGGCAGAATAGGAAGGGCAAAAGCGGTACTTGGCACGATGATTAAAATAAAGCCTCTTCTTTATTTCCATGAAGGTTTTGTTGACACGCTTGAGCAGCCACGTACGATTAAACGTGCAAAAAAAAGAATGATAGAGCTCACAAAGGAAGTTGTCGCAAAGAGAGGATTAAAATATCTTTCTGTAATTTACGGTGACAATCTTGAAGAAGCTAGACAGTATAAGGAAGAGTGTGAAGCTGAGTTTGGTATTAAAATTCCACTTACCCGTCTTGGCCCGGTAATTGCAACACACACCGGTCCGAAAGTACTTTCTTTGCATTTTTATACGGAAAGATGACCGAATAACACTCTGCCGGAGTGAAAAAGGACGCTTTTTATATTGAAAATGTTCAGCGGGGAAAAAGTGAGTATTTTACTTTCCTTGTAAAGAAATATCAGAATCATATCTTTAATGTGGTGAACAAAGTTATTGGTAACTATATAATTTCCGAGGATATTACACAGGAAACTTTTTTCAAAGCATTCAAAAGCATAAATAACTTTGACATGAAGCGTCCGTTTTTTCCATACCTTGTGCAGATTGCGTCAAATTGTGTTAAGGATTATTTTAAAAAGGAGAAACAAAAAAACAGTGTAAGGATGCATTTTACCGGGAAGGCCATTCAGAGTAATTCCATAGAACAAATTGATAAAATCAAAGTAATATACGATTTAATTTACATCCTTCCTACCGACTATCGGGAAATCTTTCTTTTGCATTACAGGGATGGGAAAAGTATAAAAGAAATTGCTGTTTTAACAGGTATCTCCAGTAGTAATGTAAAAGTGCGTTTGTTTAGAGGAAGAAAAATGCTTTTTGGAATGTGGAAAAATAGCAATCTTTAGTGTCTTCCCTGCATTCTCGCTTCTGTTGGTAGATTGCAAAGACGGATAAAGACGAGATTTTTTGGAATATAAACAGATTTTGTCCGGTTGGTACCTGGTACCAACCGGACATTTTGCTTTAAGACGTATTCTTATCTTTCTGGGTTTTCAGTCATTTGGTTCAATGCCGACTGGACAATAGCAGGTATAATTATTCCCGCAAGAAGGGCAATGATAAAATAAAGGATCCCGTTGTTGTCCCTTTTCACGTATTTTGCAAAGGCATCACAGTATTTGTATTCCCAGTAAAGATTGGCTATGGGTATTATTAGTAACCAGGCAGTTGGTATATCTCCACCCATGCTGTTTATTTCCTCTTTGGTGGCAACCTGCCAATAGATACCATAAATTCCGAAGGTGATAATTGAATAAAGATACACCAAAAATATATTTCTGTATTTTACCATTTTTACGCCTCCTCACGCATCACTTTAGTATGATAATTTTTATCACTTACTTATGCCGTAAAATTTTTTACCATTTTATAACATTATATATGATTTTTATGGTTTATAAAATTGCGGTTTTTAATTTTCCTATAAAAATTATCAGATTTATAAAACAAAAATATAGCCTATATGTATTCCTTTAAATAAAAAGCTTGATTTTGTCCCATTTCATTTTATTGTCAGAATATTTCAGATATTTTTTTACGAATAAAACAGGTGTTTGCAGATATTTACAAAGTGGATATAATTTCCCTTATAAATAAATTAAGAACAGGAGATGGGTATGGATAAAATAAAAATGGGATATTGTCCCACGATGATGAAATTTGCGGATACAATAAGTAAAAATGTAAAAGAGGTAGAAGCGATTCCGAACTCAAGCGCTGCAGAAGTGTTGGGAATGCTCCGGTACGGAGAGCTTGACCTTGGTTTGATCGGACGTACTGCAAAAAAGGAAGAGCTTTTAAAAGAAATAAAAGAAACCAGATTAATGAATGGTATCACTCTAATTTATAAGATAAAAACGGGAATATCCCTTAGCCAGCTCGGTGAGGTGGAAGTTGTGACTTATCTGCCCGATAAAAAAATTGCAGATGTAAAAGATTTCTTTGGAAAAGTAATGCAACTTGGTTCTTTTGAAGAATGTTTGAGGTACAAATTAGAAGTTCCCGTTATTATAGACTGGAAAGATTTTAGAGATGAATTTGAGTTGCTTATCCCTTTGACAAGTCAGGGAAAAGTACCGCAGTTTCGTGCGCCTGTGCTGTACTATAAAAACATTGAGAAGGAAATCCTAAGCAAGATTAAAAAATCTTTATAGATTTTGTAACTGGCCAAAAATTTGCCATTGGTTGTAAAAAGCAGCTGCGGTTAAGCTTTTTGTTTCAAGCTTTGTTGATGCTGAGGCGTATTGACGGTGCTAACGTACGGAAGGTTAGTGTTTTTGTCGTGGATATTGTTGGAATGCTCTATATTTTTTATAAAAATATCATTTTGTGCCTGTGTTTATCAGCATTTATTTAAAACATACCGTTTAAATCCATTTTAAAAAGCAAATCATGAAAATTCCGTAAATCACCCCTGCATAGTGCTTAAAATGCAAAAAAAGGCTATTTTAAAACGTAGAAATGATCAGTGTTTCTCGGTTTTGATCTGAATAAAAGATAATTTCCTCGGTAATGATTCATAGAAGCCTCTATTTATACTACTCTTTTATTTGCAATGTTATTAAATTTTTAACTGCAGTGCAGTATTCAAAGCCTGATATTTAATATAAAATGTTCTTAATGCAATTAAAATGAATATTACAGCTTCAGTTTCTTTATAAAGAAATTAACAGGTGCCAGCATCGTGGGCCAAGGTATTTGTGCAAGCGTGATGATTAAAGCGGTCTGCGGGCTCAGAAACTGCATTGCAAGTACTATCCCAATGGATACGTTCATAAAAGTTTTTGAATTAGCAACTGCAATTTTCTTTTTGTTGGGCAGGAACGGTACTTCCAAAAGCCCGAAGAAGAAAAAGAAAAAATAAACCGGGTAAACAAGAGCAAGATATTTAAGTACAGTGATTGGGTGAGATAAAATGAACTTTGCGTTTATGGAAAGAACAATAAGTGATATAAAAGAAATGGGCAATGCGGTAATGGATTTGCTTCTTCTTACAAAAATCTCAGTTATCTTTTTGAAAAATCTCTTAAATGGTATCGCCAATATAAGAGGCACAATAATAATCTCCGTCATGGTTGTAAATACGCCCAAATAGTCAAGATGTACGACTTTTCTCATCAGCACAAAAAATATGATGGGGATGCTTACCGGTGCTATAAAATGGCTGAAAATAGTAATAACTACCGTAAGTGACGCGTCTCCTTCCGTAAGCTCAGTCATTGCGGCTGAGGCAGCGCCTGCGGGAACAGCGGCAAGAAGCAGCACTGCAGCTATAAAATTGTGATCTTTCATAAAGAGAGAGAAAACTACAAATATAATAACAGGAGCGGTAAACATATTCATAAGTGTTACGTAAAGAGGTAGTGCAGGCTTTTTTACGTAACGTATAATTTCATTAAAGTCTATTTTTAAAAACGACATAAATAATATAAACATCAGAATGTACTTTAAACTCCAGCTTAGAAAACCAAAGTAAGGGAATATAATTCCCAGTGGCACACCCAACAAAAGGACCAAGGAAACATTATTTTCTATATATTCAATAATTTTCATCTATTATATATAACATGTTTTTTGATTTTATAAAATCTGTTTTTGCATTAAAATAGAATATGAATGATTATGAAATAATAAAATCAAAGTGTAAAATACCTGAAAATCCGCCTTATATCATATGGCGCCCGGATGTGTATAAGCTTATAGGTAGCGGTTTTTATAAAAAATTTCTGATTCTTTTGGGAAGTAGCGGAAGTGGAAAGACAACAGCTGTTGCAGAATATATTAAGAAATCCGGTATTGGTAGAGTAGTGTATATTCGTCTGGCAAAAACGGAAAAGGATTTTAACATTTTTTCGCTGTACTTCATAAAGGCATTAAAAAAAATAACTAAAATTAATGTACCAATTGAAGAAATATTAAAGGAAAAGGAAAGAGTGTATTTACTTTCTGTTTATATTTTAAATAAATTTGAGAAGTTGAAAGCACCATTGTACATTATATTTGACAATTTTCAGGATGTGGCGGATAGCGAAGAGGTCATAGATTTTCTTAGGCCGTTTTTCCTTATGAATTCTGATAAACTTCATATTATAATATTGTCGCAGGAGAAACCTCCGTTTCAGCTGGAAAAGCAAATTTTACTGAAAGAGGGAGACATTATAACCGGGAAGAAGCTTTATTTTTCTGCTGAAGAAATAGAGACAGTTTTAAACAGGTTTGGCATAAAGCCCTACAGGAATTTAGCCGAAGAGCTTTTAAAAGAAACAGAAGGATGGCCTATGGGAGTGGTGGCTGCTGCCAAAATTCTGGCGGATGGTGACGAAATTGGAAGTAATAGTTATAAATGGCTTTTTAGTGAAGTTTTTTTATCTCAAGACGCAGAAACAAAGAAACTGCTCCTTAAAATTGCTCCACTGCACCGGATTCATCCTCCGGAGCTGAAGGGTTATCTCTCTAAAAAGGACGTGAAACTTTTGGAGAAACTTTCCCATAAAGGTCTTTTTATATATAAAGTGCAAGATGGATTCAAGCTGCATGGCCTGTTTAGGGAATTTCTGAAAGAAGAATTGGAAAGAAACCCCGAAAAAATAGCCTTGTTAAAAAAACTGGGCGGGTTATTCGGGAAGTTAAACCCTCTTGAGAGCGTATCTTTTTATATAAAAGCAGGAGATTTTGATTCTGCATCCCGAATTGCCAGAGAGAATAACTTCTTCTCGGAGATGCCATATGGTTACGAAACAATGAAATATATGATCGATAAAATACCAACCGAAAGACTTTTTAAAATTCCGGAAGTAGCAATTATAAAAGCGGAAATATTATTAAGGAGCGAAGAAGTGGAAGGCGCAATAAGCATCGTACGGCGTGTAATGAGAAGTGAGATAGGTGAAAAACTTATGTTTAGAGCATTAAACGTTGAGCTGGAATCATTCCTGTATAGGGGACGATACGACGAAGCGATCTCTACTGTTCGTAAAATAGATAAGGCTGCAAAAAATGTTCCGTTTCCAGCGGTGGTGGACTTTTATTATACGGCCGCAAAAGTGTATTATTTCAGTGGAAATTTAAACAAGTGCGAGAATGTTGTTAATATGCTTATGGAGAAGCTGAGCATTATAGAAAGCCCCTTTAAAAGAGCAAAAATACTAAATCTATACAGCATCGTTTTTCAATTTAGAAGGGGCAAGTTTGCAGATGCAAAGAGAACTACCGAAGCGGTAATCTCTATGCTGGAAAGTTTTGGCCTTGCAGCAGACCCGCGTTACTATGTGAATCTTGCTATGGCGGAAATGGAACTTGGGGAGTTTATAGAAGCGGAAGACGCATTTAAGATGGCGTACGAAGTAACTGATAAGCTTCTCTGGAAAGAACGCGTCTCAGATATTGACGTAGAATACGGTTTTTTGTGGTTGATGCAGGGCGAACTTAACAAGGCGAAAAAAGTTTTTATAAAAGTAGAAAAAGATAACCCGGAGAATCCGTTTGTAATTGCCTCGTTGCATATGGGAAAGAGTATTCTTCTGCGTAAAAGAAAAAGATTCCTTGATGCGCTGGGGGAAGCGGAGAAAGATCTAGAAACGACAAAATCAATGGGAGCCGGTGCTTTTGTCGGAGAATCTCTTGAAAATATAGCAAAAATATATGTTGCAAAAGGAGACTTTGGTAAGGCGGCAGAGTATCTTTTGGATGCGCAGCCCTTACTTGAAAAAGGAAATGATTTTTCTTTTTTGCTGAATCTTAAACTTATTGAGGCAATTGTGCACAAAGAGAATCCTTCCGAAAAACTGGCGGAAATTGTAAAGCGTAAGTATAAGGGAATGATGGGACTGGATTCGGATATTTTGGAAAAGTATGCAAAAGATATTCTGTACGAGGGATTTTTACACAAGCTTGTTGTAAATACGTTTGGTAACTTCTCTGTTTATGTTGCTGACAACAATATATCATACAAGGATTTTCGCAGAAAAGGTATTCTTGTGTTCTTTAAATTTCTTGTTGCAAATTATCCTCTATTTGTTTCTATGGATAAGATTGCAGATAGCCTGTATACTAATTTATCTTTAGAGCAGGCAAAACACAATGTTTATGTTGCAGTTTCTGTTTTAAACAAACTTTTCCTTTCCAATGGAATATCCGGTGTGATAGATAAAGAGTCAGGAATGTACCGTATGAATCCTAACATCATAGGGAAGATAGACTTTGTTGATTTTAAAAATTTCCTTAAGAAAAGGGAATATCTCAAGGCAGTAAATTTATATAAGGGGGACTTTCTTGAAGAAAATTTGTATGACGAATGGACAATGGAGAAAAGAGATAGCCTGCTGAATTCTTACGTCGATGCATTATTAAAGGCTTCTGAGAAAGCGGATAGTACAAAGAAAGAAGAGCTTCTAAAAATGGTACTTAAGAAAGATAAATTAAATGAAACTGCGCTTTTTATGTTGATTAAACATTATATTGCATTGAAAGAAACTGGGAAAGCAAGAAAACTTTACATGAAAGCCGAGAGAGAATTCGAAAAAGAGTACAATCTGCCACTGCCGGATAAATTCAAAAGGCTTTACAAGTAAACTTTATCTTATTTCGCAAACCTCTATGTTGTGTGATTTTATAATTTTACAAAAATTCTCTAATGTTTCTTTTTTGAAAGGCGGACGAGAAAAATTTTCTTTAACCGTTTTGTCAAAGTGTGGTTTTTGAATGAAATACTTTTTTGCATTTTCTATCATTTTTCCTATCTTATCAATTTCTACTTCATCGTGAAACTCCTTTATTACTGTTGTACGGAATTCGTATTCGGGTGAGTATTTTTTTATTATTTCAATACTTTCCGCAAGCTTATTTATATCTACTGAAACCCCTGAAATTTCATAGTATTTTTCTAACGATGATTTTACGTCCATTGCAACGTAATCCGTAAGATTCTCCGAAAAAGCCTGTTTTAGAATATCCGGATTTGTTCCATTCGTGTCAAGCTTTATTTGAAAGCCCATTTTCTTAATCTTTCTCATTACTTCTATTAAGTCTTTTTGAAGTGTAGGTTCCCCACCCGTAAATTCAACACCGTCCAGGAGCTTTTTTCTTTTTTCAAGAAATGAAATAATATCTTCTAACGGAATCGGTTTCTCAAATTTGTCCGGTAGAACGAGTTCCGGGTTATGACAAAACGGACAACGAAAATTACATCCCTGCGTAAAAATGATTGCAGCAGTGCGGCCAGGAAAATCTATTAAAGTAAATTTATCAATTGCACCTATCAACATAAAATTATTATAATCACAACATCATAAAAATAAAGACCTATACATTTAAAGAGCACAACTGAAAAGAATTATTTCATTTGTGCTTGGCACTAGCTGTTGTTAAAGTTTGGAATATTGGAATATTTTTATTTTTGATGTATAATATATAAAATTTTATATTTGTAAATTCATAATAGCTTCACACTTATGTGGTAGAAATAGATAAAAACGAATGGAGGTGTGTATGAAGAAAAAAGCGCTGGTTATAGTACTTGTGCTTTCTTTGGGAATTATACTGTTTTCCGGATGTGCGTCCGGAAAGAGGCAAGGCTTAACATCTGATAAGAAAACAGTAACGGTTGAAAAGAAAGATATTCAAAGCGTCGTAAGTCTTTCGGGCATTGTTAAAACTGAACCTAGAGTGGTGGTGCCCTCAAAAGTTTCCGGTGAAGTAACAGATCTGTTTGTAAAGGAAGGGAGCGTGGTAAGCAAAGGGGATAAAATTTGTCATATTGATTCTAAGACTGCTGAACTTAACTATCAAAATACTTTGAATGCTTATAAAAGTGCCTCTTTGAATTATAAGATTGCAGAGGCAACCGATCCGAATACTGCGGTTTCTCAGGCAAAAGCAAATGTTGGATCTGCTCAAGCAGCGCTTGAAATTGCAAAGTTAAATGCAAAGATTGCGCAGGAAAGTGACAATTCCTCACTTCAGGTTAAAAATGCACAAGAGCAGGTAAAACAATCGGAGATAAATTTGGATAATGCAAAAACAAATCTCGATTCATTGCAGAAGAGTGATACAACTGCCGAGACTATTGAAAATGCAAAGCTTCAGGTGCAAAACCAACAACTTGTACTTGCAACCGCTCAGTTAAATTTAAAAGGATTAAAAGAATCTGGGCCTACGGATGATGATATCAGTCAGGCTGAGCAGCAAATCCAACAGGCGAAGATAAACAAAGAGAATGCGGAACAAAATTTAAAAAAAGCAACTGACAATCCGAATACACAGGATGAAGATGTGAAAATTCTGGAGAATCAGGTGGATCTTGCTGATATCAGCATTAAGAATGCGGAATTAACTTTGGATAAACTAAAAAATCACAGTGCTCCTACGGATGAACAAGTTAGCCAGGCAGAAAATCAGGTAGAACAGGCTAAAATTTCTCTTCGGATTGCACAGCAAAATTATCAAAGTGCATTAAAATCAAAAACTGCAAAAGATGCGCAAATTGTGCAGGCAGAAAATCAGGTAAAACTTGCAACTTCTCAGCTAAATGCTGCTAATAATAACCTGCAAACCGCACAAAACGGGGCTTCTTCCTCACCTGATACGATAAGTATAAGAAATGAACAGGTAAAACAAAGTGAAGGATCTTTAAAAGTCGCACAAGCAAATTTGAATAATGCAAATGAACAGGTAAAAATAAACTCTATGAGGGCTCAACAAGCCGAAGCTCAAAAAGAACAGGCATATACAAATTTACAAACTATTCAAGATACTCTTGACAATTATACAATTACCGCACCGATAAGCGGCACGGTACTATCTCTAAATGTAAGTGCCGGGGATACCGTATCTCCTGGTATGAAAATTGCGGTAGTAGGAGATACAAAGCACTTTGTAGCCGATGCCTTTGCAGATGAAATTGATGCTGTAAGCTTAAAAAAAGGACAAAGTGCGGTACTCTCTTTTGATGCGTTTCCGCACAAAACATTGAAGGGTAATGTAGAGTCAGTTGGATATACAACTATAACAACGGGTCAGGGTATACAGGCATATGAAGTAAAGGTTACTATTCCGAAAACCGATTTGAGTATAATGGATGGGCTCAGTTCTACAATTGATGTTACCACTTCCGAAAGAAAAGGTGTACTTGCCGTTCCTATCGAGTCTGTGGCTACGACAGAAGGTAAAAGTTATGTCGCAATCATCTCTTCCGATGGAAAAGTAGAAAAGCGCTTTGTAGAAACCGGTGCTTCTTCCGATAATTATACCGAAATTATATCCGGACTTAAAGAAGGGGAAAAAATTCTGGAGATACCTGATGAAAATATATTTAAATCAATACAGACAAAAGGTCCGCTTGGCGGTTCAAAAAAAGGCGGGGGCTAAATTAAAATGGAAGAGGTGATCCGTACTGAAAATCTGAAAAAGACATACGACCTTGGTTCTGTGAAAGTAGAAGCGGTAAAAGATGTTTCGATAAGTATAAAAAAGGGTGAGCTTGTTTCTATAATGGGGCCGTCCGGATCAGGTAAATCCACTCTTATGCATCTTCTGGGATGCCTCGATACACCAACAGGCGGGGAATATTTTCTTGATGAGGAAGATGTTTCCTCTTTTAATGAAAATAAGCTTGCAAATGTACGGAATATAAAGATCGGATTTATATTTCAAACGTTCAATTTGCTTCCACATCTCACGGTACTTGAGAATGTCTTGCTTCCCGTGATATATAATCCGAAAGGAAACTTGAAAGAAGCGGATAAAAAAGCGGTAAAGCTTTTAGAAACCGTAGGTGTCGGAAAAAGACTAAACCATCTTCCCGCACAGCTATCGGGAGGAGAGAGACAAAGAGTTGCCATAGTGCGTGCATTGATAAATGACCCTGTCATTGTATTTGCGGATGAACCGACAGGGAATCTGGATACAAAAACAGGGCTTGAAATTATAAGGATACTTCGAAAGCTTAATGCAGAGAGAGGCGTTACCGAAATTATAGTAACTCATGACCCGTCTATTACGCAGTTTACTCACCGTACGATACATATCAGGGACGGATCTATAGAACGTGAAGAAAGTAATGACAACCTGGCAGATATTGGGGAGGCGCAGTGATGAGAATCTGGCGTATCTTTAAAATGGCAATTTCCTCTCTTAAAATAAATAGAATGAGGACGTTTCTTTCTACTCTTGGAGTTATCGTAGGAGTTTCTTCCCTTATTCTTATTACTTCGTTCGGGTATGGAGCGCAGTATAGCATTCTTTCCAGTATCCAATCCATGGGTTCCAATGTAGTTATGATAATACCTGGTAAAAATACGAATCTATTCAAGTCGGCTTTGGGTTCTAACGCTTTAAGAAAGCCACTTACATATGATGATGTAAAATATTTGAAACGGAAAATGCCATATGCAAAGGTTGCGCCCGAATTAAGTACAGGCACTACTGCCAAGTTTGAAAATACGGAAGTTTCGACAATGGCTATCGGAACAACATCTGATATTTTCGTTGTATCCAATTATGAAGTTGCTCAGGGCAGAGTCCTTATGGATAGGGATATCATTGGTTATAGGGATGTGTGTGTGTTGGGAGAAAAAGTGGAAAACGAACTTTTCCCTGCAGGTAATGCCATAGGAAGTTATATCACGCTTCACGGAAACAAATTTTTGGTAATAGGTACTTTGAAGAAAAAAGGTGCACTTGGGCAGATGGATATGGATGACGTTGTTTTTGTTCCCATTACAACACTGCAAACCCAGATGAGGACGAAAAAATTGCAGGTAATATATGCGAAGCCGCCTGATGGTATGTCTATAAATGTGTTGGGCGCAAGAATAAAAAGTTTTCTTATTGCACGTCATGGTATGGAAAACTTTACATTGAATAGTTTTGATCAATACCTTCAACTTGCAAAGCAGGTAACGGATATTCTCACTATTGTACTTGCCGCAATCGGCTCCATTGCACTTCTTGTGGGTGGAATTGGTATTATGAACATTATGCTTGCATCTGTTGCAGAAAGGACAAGAGAAATCGGAATAAGGAAGGCGGTCGGTGCAAAAAACCGTGATATTTTGCTGCAGTTTTTGCTTGAGTCTGCACTGATCTCTACAGTGGGAGGTGCAATCGGTATTATCATAGGGGTGCTTATATCCGTATTTTTCCCCCAGAGCGTGATGCCGACGCATATTACGATAAGTTCCATTGTTATAGGGTTTACCGTATCATTTTTGATAGGTGTTTTCTTTGGAGTATATCCCGCAAGAGAAGCTTCAAAACTAAATCCCGTTGAAGCCTTGCGTTTTGAATAGGAGGTCAGGATGAAAAAAATAGTAATTTTTACTTTGATTTTAGTTTTTGCACTTTCGTTTGTGCAAGTATCCTTTGCGGAAAGTGGAGCTAAGGTATCACTTTCGGATAATTATATAGGGCACTCTACCGAGTATGGCATAACTCTCAATACGAATGAAATCATTCGTGCGGGTGATACAATTTCCATTGCATTTGACGACAGCATTCCGATTTTTAGGAATACGGATAAAGCGAAAGACATTTCTGTAAATGGTGCTTTGGTATCTGAAACTCCAGAATTTTTCGGGCATAGGATAGACATTATTTCTCCTGTTGATGTAGAGAAGGCTGGCAAATTGCAAATCGTTATCCCGAGAGGTATTCTGCAGAATCCGAACTCTCCCGGGTATTTTGTCCTGAGCGTTAAAGCAGGTGAAAGTGAATATAAATCGAATTATTATCATATTACAGATGTAAGCACTGTTAAAAATGTAACGATGAGCAGGATGGACGACGGTGTTGAAATAATTGACTTTACCACAGGATTTAACGGCAGTTTGAATGGATATAAAACCGAAGCCATCGGTGCAGGCAGGTTCACATTCGTAAGGCCTGTCCCACAGGATTTTATCTTTATACGCTTTTCTCATATTCTATCCGAAACCTTTTCTACGATTTCAAGAAATGATATTACAGTAAATGGTCATAACCCTCCGTTGAATCCCGATGTAAAAATCCATTTTGACGGAACGAGCGAAGAGGAAAAAGAAATTGCAATATGTGTTCCCCGTGATATTAACGCTAACAGCAGCGTAAAAATACTAATAAAAGGAATTTCCATTTCTGACAAAGAAACCGGGACACTTTCTGCAAAAGTGTGGACTTCAAAGGAATTTACACCTGTTGGGTCAAATGAAACGGAAATAAAAGGTGTTTATTTTCTTAAAACGTCTATTTCTGCTTCCCCGGAAATGCCTGACGGTGAAAATGGGTTTTACAAAACTTCACCTGTTGTTACATTGAAGGTTGGCATGGGATCGGGTATTGAAAATGTTGAAACTTATTACGGTTTTGACGGACAGAACTTTACGCTTTATTCTGCTCCGCTAAAAATTGATGACGGGGCAAAAACGTTGTATTATTACTCGGTAGGGTATGCAGGAAAAAGGAAATTTACCGAAGATGCCTGCAGCATGGACTTTCTTGTGGATAGTACATCTCCCAATATTTCCGTTGAATCCTTGCCTACCTCGGATACGCCCGCCTATGATTTAAAAATAAATTTTTCCGATGAAAATTTTGATTACGCGGTTGTTACGGTATATGGAATTGATTTTACAATAACCAATAAAAACTGTGATTTGCCCTTATACCTTTTTAATAAATCTACGCCCTTTACGGTAAAAGCTTATGATATGGCTGGCAATATCGCGGAATTCAGCGGGAAGATTTTGCTACAAGGCTAATCCGTTAATAATTTTGTTTGTTTAATACAGGGAGACGCCAAACTCCCTGTATTTTGATAAATTATTATAGTATTATAATATATTATTAAAGTAGAATAAGGAGGCAAGATAATGAAAAAAGAAAAAGTGAAAGTTATCTTAATGTGGTTAATTGTTGCTGCAACCTTTGTGATAAGTATTGCATTTTACCCACAACTTCCGAATCGGATTGCATCGCATTGGAATGCATCAGGAGCGGTTAATGGCTATATGTCACGGTTTTGGGGTGCATTTTTAACGCCTTTAATTCTTGTTGCTGTATTGCTTATGCTTATCTATCTTCCCAGAATTGACCCGACGAGAAAAAATGCAAAAGGATTTAGGGGACACTATTACGACTTTATCATAGTGCTTTTGGTTTTTATGTTCGTTGTACAGTTGTATGTGTTGCTGTACAACGTAGGAATAAAGCTCAATATTAACACTGTTATATACATTTTAATAGGGTTTTTGTTCTATTTTATAGGCGTTCTGATGGAAAATGCAAAAAGAAACTGGTTTATAGGTATAAGAACTCCATGGACTTTGCTCTCTGAAACAGTTTGGGACAAAACTCACAAAATCGGTGCTGCTCTTTTTAAAATTTGTGGAATAGTTGCAATTATTGGTGCATTTTTCGGTAAATATGGATTATATTTTACGCTAATTCCTTTAACTATTGTTATTATTTATCTGTTTGTGTATTCTTACAAAGAATACCAAAAGGAAACAAAGTAAACCTTACTTTTTCTTAGCGGAATTTTCAAATGGAAGTATTATGTTCAGTTCGGTGATATAAAATGTAAAGTAAATGAAGTTGTGGAATGGTTTAGATGTAATGCAGACAAATCAAGCGAAAATGTTGCAGAAACATTTATTGCACAAATATAAGATTATTGCCTGCATCGCATTTGCAGTATAATAAATAATAATAGTAAAGGCGTATGTAAATTTGTCTTGAGGGAGGTGTCTTATGAAGTTAAAAGCAGCAATTAGC
>CAYYKP010000002.1:25285-50957 GCA_964468055.1 uncultured Caldisericales bacterium | reverse complement strand
AATTCACACTCTCTGGATTCTATGGACAGTGCGCTTGTAAAAGCGTCTCCGAGAAGAAGAAGGAGGGGAGGAAAAACTATAGGAGGTAATGATTATGGCAGTAGTAACAATGAAGGAGCTCCTTGAAGCTGGAGCACATTTTGGGCACCAAACAAGAAGATGGGACCCGAGAATGAAAGAGTACATTTATGCGGAAAGGAATGGTATTCACATTTTTGACCTGAGGATTACAGTCAAAAAGGTCGGAGAGGCTTATAACTTTGTTTCCAATCTTTCCAAAGAGGGTGGAAAAGTTATTTTTGTAGGAACGAAAAAAGCAGCCCAGGACATTGTAAAAGAAGAAGCCGAACGTTGTGGCATGCTCTATGTAAATCAGCGTTGGGTTGGTGGTCTTCTAACAAATTTTAGCACCGTTAAATTGCGTATTAATAGACTAAAGGAATTGGAAAAACTTGAAGAGGAAGGGTATCTTGAAACTATTTCCATTAAGGAAAAAGTAAAAATTCAAAGAGAACTTTCTAAACTTAGAAAACTTTTTGAAGGCGTGAAAGATATGACTTCTATTCCCAGTGCAGTTTACATTACCGATACACATAAGGATAGAAGTGCACTTCTTGAAGCAAGGAAGCTCCATATCCCTGTAATTGCTATTGTTGATTCCAATTCTAACCCAGAAGAGGTAGATTATTCTCTTCCGGGAAATGATGATGCAATACGTTCTTTACGGCTTTTTACTTCTATTATTGCTAATGCGGCAATTGAAGGTCATGAGGGTAACGTGGAAACAAATGAAGAAAACAAAAAGAGTTCTGAAGAGGCATTGAAGGTTGGGCTTCAGGGAAATGCTGAAGGAAAATTTGAGAAATAGAGAGGTGAGATATGAATTTGGAATTAATTAAGGAACTGCGTTTAAAAACGGGTGCCGGCATTGTTGATTGTAAAAAAGCACTTGCCGAGGCAAATGATAATCTCGAAAAAGCTATTGAAATTTTACGAGAAAAAGGTATTGCAAAAGCAGTAAAGAAAGCGGGAAGAACAACAGAACAGGGAATTATAGCTACATATATTCATAATGGTGCACAGCTCGGTGTATTAGTTGAGTTAAATTGCGAAACGGACTTTGTTGCGAGAACTGATGAATTTCAGCAACTTGCCAAGGAAATCGCTCTGCAGATAGCAGCAACTGATCCTGACTATATTGACAAGGAAAATGTTCCCGAGGAAGTAATAGAAAAAGAAAAAGATATCTATAGGAAACAACTTGAAGAGCAGAAAAAACCTGCAAATATTATTGATAGAATTTTGCAGGGTAAAATTGAAACCTACTATAAAGAACATTGTCTCATGGAGCTTCCATACGTCCGAGATGAGAAAAAAACAATCAAGGACCTTGTAAAAGAACATATAGCGAAGTTCGGAGAAAATATTTCTGTAAGTCGTTATGCACGCTTCAAGGTGGGTGAGGAATAATTGACTCCCTATAAACGCATACTGCTAAAACTTAGTGGAGAAGCGCTTTTAGGAAAAAAGAAATTTGGCATTGATGTCGATGTTTTAGATGAAATTGCAGAGCAGGTAAAGGTTTTGCAAAATAATGATACTGAAATTGGTATAGTTATTGGCGGTGGAAATATTTTTAGAGGGAATGAAAATGAAGCCCTCCATATAGACAGAGCTACTGCTGATTATATGGGAATGCTTGCCACCATTATTAATGCGCTTGCTTTGCAGAATATGCTTATGAGCAAAGGAATTGATGCGAGAGTAATGTCTTCTTTGAGCCTTACTCAAGTTGCAGAACCGTATATATTAGCTAAAGCATTGGCGCATTTTAAGAAAGGTAGGATAATTATTTTTGCGGGAGGTACAGGCCTCCCCTTTTTTACAACTGATACAACTGCTGCCTTACGTGCTATAGAAATCAAAGCTGACGCTCTGTTTAAGGCAACAAAGGTAGATGCAATTTATTCTGCCGATCCTAAGAAGGTAAAAAATGCACGTAGATATAGTTCTATTACATATACGGAATTTCTGGCTAAAAATCTTAAGGCGATGGATTCTACGGCAGTTTCGCTTTGCCGTGACTTTAACATGCCAATTATATTATTCAATATGACTAAGAAAAATAATCTTGTTAAAGCTGTTTTGGAAGGCGGTATGGGAACTTATATAAAGGAGGGATAATCATGGAAAAAAAGTTTTATGAAGATGTTGAGAAAGAGATGAAAGCAGCAATTGAAGCCTTAGAAAAGGATTTCTCCAGAGTAAGAGCAACAAGAATTGCCCCTGAAATTTTGGATGCTGTTAAGGTGGAGGCTTATGGAACTATGCTTCCGCTGAAACAGGTTGCTACGGTTTCTGCACCCAAATCGAGGGTGCTTACAGTTGAGCCATGGGACAAATCTTTGCTTAAAGAAGTGGAACGGGGAATACTGAAAGCGAATCTGGGAGTTACACCACAGAATGATGGAAGTTCTATAAAACTTCCTTTCCCCAAGCTTGATGAAGAGGAAAGAGAAAAAGTTGCTACTCAGGCAAAGAAAATGGCTGAAGAATTCAGAGAAGAGATTAGGAGTGTTAGAAGACGTGCTATTGATCAGATAAAAGAATGGGAAAAGAATAAAGAGATTTCAGAGGATGAAAAATTTAGAATGCAAGATAAAGTTCAGGAATTAACAGATAAATATACTAAAATGATAAATGCACACTTGGAAAGAAAAGAAAAAGAAGTTTTAGAGGTTTAATGCAGACGAATTATGCCGCTCCTGTTCATGTTGCAATCATAATGGATGGGAACGGCAGGTGGGCCAAGGCCCATGGCCTTCCAAGGACCGAAGGCCATAGAGAAGGAGTCAAAATAGTAAAACGCATTACAAAGGTAGCATCTTCCCACAGTGTAAAATTTCTCACACTTTATGCTTTTTCTACCGAAAATTGGAAAAGGAGCAAAGAAGAAGTAAATTTTTTATTGAATCTTTTTGTAGAGGCAATAAATGGATATATTGGAGAGCTCAGACAAAACAATATTAAATTAAATTTTATAGGTGATATTGAGGCACTTCCATATTTTTTGAGGCAGGCGATCAAATATGCCATAAAAGGAACAAGGAATGGACAGCTAATGACTCTGAATATTGCAATAAACTATGGAGGTAGAAGGGAGATTGTGCAGGCGATTCAAAAAATCTGTAAGAAAAATATAAAGGATATCAACGAAAAAACGCTTAATAATTTTCTATATACAGCAGGTCAGCCGGATCCAGATATTATTATTAGGACAAGCGGGGAAAAAAGGCTGAGTAATTTTCTTCTGTACCAGTCATCATATTCCGAGTTATTTTTTACGGAAACATTATGGCCCGATTTTGGTGAGAAAGAATTTATCTCTATACTGGATGAATTTCAATTAAGGAAAAGAAGATTTGGCTCAGCATAAATGAGAAAGAAAATATTCATAGTTGGCTCTACCGGTGCATTGGGTAGGGAGGCTATTCAGGTAATGAGAAACAATGAGAAAATCTTTAAACTTGTAGGTATTACAGGTTTTAATAACTATGAAAAAATCATAGAACAATGCGAACAGTTTAAGCCTCGTTATTTAGGGATACGTGGCCAATTTGTCAGTATTGTAAAACAATCCTGCAATTGTCCAATCTTATTTGATGCAGAAACGGATTTGAGTAAAGTTTTGCTTGATTCAGGCGTAGATATGGTTCTGTTCCTTTCGTCCGGGATAAGTGCTGTTAAGCCTATAATATTGCTTCTCCAACATAAAATACAGGTTGGAATTGCGAATAAGGAATCGATTATTGCAGGAGGTGAGCTTATTTTTAAGAAAAATTTATCTAAGTATATTGTCCCCGTAGATAGTGAACCGTCTGCTATATTCCAAGCTTTAATGGGGGAAAACAAAACCACCGTAAAAAAACTAATTATTACGGCATCAGGTGGTCCTTTTTGGGGCACTGATAAAAATTTACTAAAAGATGTCTCTCCGGAAAACGCCTTGAAGCATCCTAATTGGAAAATGGGAAAGAAAATTACGATAGATTCTGCAACAATGGTAAATAAAGCATTTGAAGTAGTAGAGTCTCATTTTTTGTTTGGAATGGAATATACAAAAATTGATGCGATTGTACATAGAGAAAGCATTGTTCACTCACTTGTAGAATTTCTGGATGGAAATATAAAAGCTATTTTAAGCCCTACACGCATGTATTATCCAATTCAATTTGCCCTTACGTATCCAAAACGGACAGAATCTTGCATTGGTTACCTGAACCTTGTTGATACTAAAAAATTAACTTTTTACAAAATGAATCATAATAAATTTCCTGCCTTTGACACTGTTCTGAACATTGCAAAGCAAGGTGGCAGTTTCTTGCCGATCCTTACTGCTGCAGATGAGATTGCAGTAGATGCCTTTCTTAAAAGAGAAATAAGATTTACTGATATTAATAATGTGATTTCGGATACTCTTATGCAATTTTCCAGTAGAAATGTCGTATCTGCAGAAGATGTTGAAGAACTCTACAAAGATGGTATAATGATGGCTAAAAAAATCGTTAGAAGGAGAAGGTTATGAACATAATTTGGGAAATAATAATAGGTACTGTTGTAATAGGTGTTTTGGCACTGGTACACGAACTGGGGCATTTTACCGCTGCAAAACTTTCAGGCATTGCGGTAGAAGAACTTAGCATAGGGTTTGGGCCTACAATATACCATAAGAAGGTAAAAGAAACCGATTATAAAGTTGCTGCTTTGCCGATACTCGGATATGCAAAAATAAAGGGTATGGAAGGCGATTTTGATGCACCGGATGGTTACTACAAAAAGGGCTTGTGGCAAAGATTTTTTACAATTTTCATGGGTCCGGGTATGAACTTTATTCTTGCAATTATAATTTTTGCCATTGTTTTTTCTACCTTCGGCAACCCTTTTGTTCCGACTACAACGATAGGTGCTCTTGTTGAAAATGGGCCTGCATATAAAGCAGGCTTGCAGGTAGGAGATAAAATTATTAAAGTTAATGGAATTGATGTAAACAATGATTGGGATAAAATGACCGATATGATTCATTCTGATGACGGTAAACCGATGCAGCTTACCGTTGATAGAAAAGGAAATAATGTAACATTAACCTTAATGCCTAAAAAGGACCCCACAACGCAAACCTGGGTTATTGGTATATACCGTGCAGGCGAACGCTATCCATTTATTAAATCTTTATGGGAAGGTACTGTTTGGACAGGTAAACTTTTATACAAAATGTTTATATTCATACCAATGTTATTCACAAAGAAGGGAGTAATGTCAATTGCGGGCCCAATTGGTATAGTTGCAATGACGGGGCAAGCGGCTACAGGCGGACTAATGAATTTATTGTGGTTTGCTGCTTTCATTAGTATTGCATTGGGATTTACAAATCTTCTTCCGTTTCCTGCGCTTGATGGTAGTTGGATTGTATTGCTTTTGTGGGAGGCCATTACACATAAACCGGTGCCACCTGAGAAACAACTTGCGGTTCAGGGAACAGGATTTCTTATCCTTCTTGGACTTATGGCTTTAATAAGTGTTCATGATGTTATGAGGCTTATCGGCAAATGAGGAGAGAATCCGGAACAACCAGAATAGGTAATATTGTAATCGGTGGAAGTTATCCTATAGCTGTTCAATCTATGACCAAAACGGATACACGTAACGTATCGAGCACTGTAAAACAAATCCTGCAGCTTGAGGACAGGGGCTGTGAAATTATTCGAGTTGCAGTGCCCGATAGAGAGGCAGCACTTGCAATAAAAGAAATTAAAAAGCAAATCCATATACCCCTTATTGCTGATATACATTTTGATCCAAAGCTTGCAGAGTTATCCATAAAAAGCGGTGCAGATAAAATAAGATTAAATCCTTCAAACATAGAAGATAGGGGATGGATAAAAAGAATAGCAAAACTTGCAAGTGAAAGGGATGTTCCTATACGGGTTGGTGCAAATCTTGGTTCGTTTAGAAATAGGCCTAAAGACATTAATCAGGCCCTCATAGATAGTGTTTTAAACGAGATAAAAATCCTTAACGAAGCAAATTTTGATAATATCGTTGTTTCTATAAAAACTTCTGATGTCTTAACGACAATTCAAACTAACCTAAAAATTGCAAGCCTGGTAAATTATCCAATGCATCTTGGCGTAACCGAAGCTGGTCCGCTTGAAGAGTCTCTTGTAAAAAGCAGTGTTGGCATTGGATATCTTTTGCTGAACGGCATTGGGGATACAATAAGATACTCTATTAGCGACAGTCCGGTAAAAGAAGTAGAAGCAGGTTTTGATTTACTAAAATCCTTACACCTAAGAAGCAAAGGGCTTACTATTGTTTCTTGTCCTACCTGCGGTCGTTGCGAAATAAACCTTTTTTCACTGATTAAAAAAGCAAAATCTGATTTTGGAAATGTAAAAGTTCCGGTTAAACTTGCCATTATGGGATGTGTTGTAAACGGTCCAGGAGAAGCACAAGGTGCGGATGTGGGACTTGCAGGTGGTAAGCATAGTGGTGTTATTTTTAGAAAGGGGAAGATTATTAAAACTGTTTCCGAAGAACATTTATATGAGGAATTTAAAAAGGAAGTATTAAGGTTAATAAAAGAACGGTCAGTTTAACAGACGTGGTTCTTTAAGTTTGTATGCAAATATCATTCCCGAAAGAATAATCAATGCGGTTACAATGAACAAAGCTTTATAAGAAATAAATTTTATTAAAATCCCCCCTATGAGAGAATATGTCAGTACAGGGAAGGTAAGAGTACCATTTAGGCCGAGGTATACAGGCCTTTCCTTTTCCGGAGCCTGATCGAGTATGAAATTTGTATAACCTACGCTCATCCCCGAGAAACTAAAGCCAATAAATAAAAAGGTTAAGGAAAACAAAGGAAGACTATTTTTGCTTAATAACGCCATAATTGGTGTAAGAAATGAAACAAGCGCAGTAAGACCCACCACAAGTTTATTTCCTTTATAATCAGAGATATATGCCCAAAGCAAATTAGATAAAACAAAACCGATCATTTGTACTGCAAGAAATGTGCCAACCGCGCTTGAAGGAAATTTTAATATTCTTTTCGCATAAACTATATAAAACGGCAGAGAAAGAGAACTTGCTCCTACTAAAATTTGCATTATAAGAAAATTTCTGAAGTTTACATCTAACTTCAGAATCTTGCCAGCTTTTTTGAGGAATTTGCCAAAGGGCAGGGTTTCTTTATGAACTTCTCCTTTAGGTTCTTTTACTAAAGCAAGAAAGATATATGAGATACTGATAAATAGGAATGAAAGAAAAAAGATGACAGCATAATTTTTAGGAAAATAGAGTGTTTTGTTTTGCAGTATGTACTTTACGGTAATACCTGCAACAATTGCCACAATACCGCCAAGAAATCCACGTAAGCCAAAAAATCTGCCCCTCAGTTCGGAGGGGATTGCTTTTCCGAATATATCTGAAAATGGAATTGCCGCAACTCCGCCCATAAATGTAAATAAGCCTAAAAGGGAAATAAGAATCCAAACCATAGCATTGGGGTATTTTGCAGCAAACAGGAAAGTAGAAATGGCAAGTAACCCCCAACTTATTGCACGTATAGTAATGGCTTTTATTAATAACGGTTTTTTGTAAGGATTAGTTTCAATCTTATTTGCTATGAAAAGTTGAGGAATTACACCTAGAATACCTCTTCCTTTTCCCATTATCATATAAGAAAAGCCGATGATTACACTTGAAGGGGTAAGCATGTTTAAAAATGCCGGTATAACAGTTGTGGTACTGCTAAACGCAACTCCTCCGTTAAAAAGGACTCCGTGCATTACTCCGACAAAGAAATTCCACTTAAGATTTCTGTTTTTTTCTGCCATAGATGGATTACAATAAACTAAGTGCTATTTTAAAATTCCCATAGCTATTTTTACATGCATTTCCACCCCAATTGGTAGAACGTTTTCGTCAAAATTGAAGTATGCTGAGTGATGTGGTTTGTCGAGCCCTTTCTCTTTGTTCATTGAGCCAAGCCAGAAGAATGCACCGGGTACTTTCTCAAGGAAGTATGCCATATCCTCTCCTCCCATAGAAACAGGGGTTTTTACTACATTTTTTTCGCTAACAATTCTTTTTGCTATTTTAATAACATACTCTGTTTCTTCTTTGTTGTTCATAAGAGGAGGATATCCGAAGGAATAATGGGTATTAGCACTGCCCCTAAATGATTTTGCAGTGTTTTCAGCTATGCGCTTAATTCTTTCGGGTACTGTTTTTGCAACATCTTTTTCTAACGTTCTTACCGTACCAAACAGCTCTGCTTTTTCAGGAATTACGTTAAATACATCCCCGGAATGAATTTTACCCACGGTAACCACTATCGGCTTAATAGGATTTATTTCTCTTGAAGCAATTGTTTGTAATCCCATTACTGTTTGTGCTGCAATTATAATCGGATCTACGGATGTATGTGGATATGCTCCGTGTCCCCCTTTACCGTTAATTTCAATTTTAAACGTATCTGCTTCTGCCGTGAATACTCCATCCTTTATTCCAATAATACCGGCAGGGATCATATTTCCAAGGTGCAAACCAAATGCTTTGTCTACATGTGGGTTTTCCATAACACCCTCTTCTATCATTTTAATTGCACCTCCCGGAGTTTCTTCCTCAGATGGTTGGAATATAAATTTTACTGTTCCTTTTATTCTATCTTTGTGGTTTGATAGTACTTTTGCTGCCACAAGAAGCATTGCTGTGTGTCCATCGTGTCCGCAAGCATGCATAATGTTTTTATTTACCGACTTATACGGGATATCGTTCATTTCCTGTATAGGCAAAGCATCCATATCTGCCCTTAGCATTATAGTTTTTCCGGGCTCTTTTCCTTTGAGAATACCAACAACTCCTGTTTTTGCAACTTTAGATTTAATCTCAACTCCACAGTTCTTTAAATAATTTTCTACAATTTCAGAAGTTCTATGCTCCTTGAATCCAAGCTCAGGATGTTTATGAAAGTCTCTTCTTAAACGTATCACTTCATTTTTTAGTGACATGATCTCATCTTTAATTTCCATATAATGCCTCCATTCTATAATTCTTTATATTCTACTATATATAATGTATTTTTAAAATAGAATTAGTGTTATATAATCTAAAAAACATCTGTAAGGAGGAAAATATGAAAAAAATTTTGCTTATCTTTTTAGTTTTATTGTTTTTTGCGACTGCTCTCCCGAACGCAGCAAGTGCCATAAGCAGTTTATCTGTAATTACCTTTGTTATTGAACCTGCAACTTCTGGTTCTTATGCAAATTATATTATCGATATGCAATTAAGTTCGGATCTTTCTACCGACAACTATATTTATATGGATTTCCCTTCCGGATTTGCACTGCCTGAAACTATTTCTAAAACTTCTATTACAATTAAAGGTGAACCACCTGCAAAAATTGATGTATTATCCGGAGGGATTATGCGTATATATCCTGCAGCTCCTATACAGAAAGGTACGGAAGCTGTAATTCATATAAAGCAGAGTGCAAAAATAAAAAATCCAATGACCCCCGGCAATTTCGGATTTCTTATAGGTGTCTCAAACGAATCAAATCCGCAGAGCGTATCTAGAGAGATACGGAAGGGTATAGGCCAACTCTCCGTAACGGTACAACCGAATACTTCAAACAGTTCTGCAATGTATTTAATCTCTTTTTATACTTCTGAGAATGGAGCGCTTAACGGATCAAGTGGTGATTACATCACTATTGTTTTTCCTGATGGTATACATTTTAAAAACAGTAAAGTAGTCCCTAATGATGTTGTAGTTAACGGTGTTTTGTCTAAATCTGTCGAGTTGAACAATCAAATCTTGACTATTTACCTGGACAATAATTTAAATATCCCTGCAAGTAGTTTTGTCTCTGTTGAAATTTCAGCAGCTGAAACTATAAATCCTGCACTGCCAGGTAACTATTTTATTTCTGTTTTAACAAATAAAGATCCGTTTCTTACTAATACCAGTTTCAATATCAAGGGAACAAAGGTAAATAATTTTTTAGTTACTCTAAATCCGCGCATACAGAACGCCTCGCCTGAAATTAAGTTAAGCTTTATCACCTCCGCCTACGGTAATCTTAAAAAATATGAAGATGAAATTTTTATAAAATTCCCTGGTGAGTTTTACTTTCCGAATTCTTTGAACTTTTCCAAAATTAAGGTTAATGGTGTTACATGCAGCAGCGGGGAGTTTAACTCAGGTATTTTATCAATTCATACTCCAATTGATATTCAAGCGGGTGCTGTAACTATTATAATAGATAAATCGTTTGGAATTAAAAATCCTTCTGTCAAGGGAGAATATATCTTAGATGCATATACCTCTAAAGATTTAATGCCAGCATCTTTATCCGTGCAGATTGAATCTTCTCATATAACTGCACCCGTGGTTGCACTTTCTAATTTTGGAGCAGGCGCAAACTCAAGCTATGGGATTGTTTTTTATACCGGGGCAGGCGGTATGCTCTCTAAGGGGAATGATAAAATAAGCATTGTTTTTCCGGATGGTACGGTTTTACCGCAAATAATAGAACCAGCTAATATCAAAGTTAATAATGTACCATTAACCTCTGCAGTAAATATAAGCCAGGAGGCTTTTAATATGGTTGTTCCTATAGACATATCCGCTAACATGAAAGTAAGCATAGAAATTTCTGATAAGGTAAACATAAAAAACCCTACGAATGGAGGTATATATACGTTATCTGCCTTTACATCCAAGGAAACTACTCCGGTATTTTCCGTAGGGTACGATATCTCAATACTGCCCAGATCATCTGCAAAAGTTGTTCCTGATGCTCCTAACGGAAAGAATGGCTATTACATAACGAAACCTAAAGTTGCACTAAGTGCCATAAGTCCTAAAGATCCGAAACCTGCAATTTATTATTATATTGATAATAACTCCCCTGCTATCTATGTTGGGGATGAGATAGTAATACCGGACGGTACGCATACTTTATATTACTATGCAATAGATCATGATGGTAATAAAGAAAATGTTATTAATTCCGTTAAGTTCAAAGTTGATACTACTCCCCCGATTTTAGTTATTACCTCTCCTACAAAAAGTTCCGTTAGCGGATCTACTGTAAAAATTATGGGTAAGGCAGAACAGAATGATCTGGTACAAATTAACGGAAGCAATGCAGGAGTTAAAGATGATGGAACATTTGAGCTAATTGTGAACGGTAATGGTAAAACAACATTTAAAGTTATTGCTTTGGATCAGGCAGGAAACAGTTCAGAAAAAGATATTACCATTACGTTTAACTCTCAACCCGCACAGCCACCAAATCTTACTATTATCTCGCCACAGAATGGTACTGTTGTTTACCAGTCTTCCGTAATTATTACAGGTAAAACGGATCCAGGTGCAGAGATTACAATAAACAAAAACCCAACGCAAGTGTCTGATGATGGTTCATTTACTGCTACTATTAACATTGTTTCCGGAGAAAATATTATTGATGTTGTAGCTTTAAAAAGCGATGAAAAAAGCGAAGTAAAGCTTACTGTCAAATTTGTAAAAGCTGTATCCATCAAATTGCAAATAGGAAATAAGAATGCAATTGTAAACGGAGAAGTAATATCACTGGATGCACCTCCCGTAATTGTTAATAGCAGAACTTTAGTTCCTTTAAGATTTATAAGTGAATCTTTCGGTGCTGATGTAAAATGGGACGCAGTTCTTAAATTGGTGGATATAAAATTTAACGGAATAGATGTAAAATTAGTGATTGGCAATAAGTTCGCATCCGTAAATGGTAAAAAAGTAGAACTTGATTCTCCACCTCAAATAATGAATGGCAGGACAATGGTTCCTTTAAGGTTTATAAGCGAATCGCTTAATGCAAAAGTTGTATGGGACAATAATACACGCACGATAACTATTACTTATCCATAAGTCTATTATAAATTAAGGGACACTAACATGTCCCTTAATTTAGTCTAAATTTAATTTATAATCTCTTATTTTATTAAATAAGGATTTCCGTGAAATTCCCAACATTTTTGCTGCTTTTGTCTTGTTTCCCTTTGATTTTTCAAGAGCTTTCATAATCATTTCCTTTTCAAGCTTTGCGATTGCTTCGGGAAGCGGAGTTACCTCCTTTTCGCCTTCTGCTTTAGCTGAATTTGGTTCTGTATTTTTTTTAGAAATTTTCGCATCCTGATTAGTGGTTTTTTTTATTCTTTTTATTAGTTCAGGAGGAAGGTGTTCCTCCATTATTAATGGTGCCGACGTAATAATGACCCCTCGTGCAATAGCATTTTCTAATTCCCTAACATTTCCCGGCCAATTATAGTCAATAAAAATTTTTATTACGTTTTCTGAAACACCCTGTACAGCTTTGCCGTATTTCTTTGAATATTTTGCAATAAAGTATGAAACAAGCAGAGGTATGTCTTCTTTTCTATCTCTAAGTGGGGGAATCATGATTGTTACTACATTCAGTCTGTAAAAAAGATCCTCACGGAATTTATTGTTTGCAACGAGCTGTTCTAAATTTCTGTTTGTTGCGGCGAGGATGCGTGCGATGGATGTAAAAGTTTCATGACCTCCTACTCGTTCAAATGTTTTTTCTTGAAGCACCCTTAGTAGTTTTGCCTGAAGCGATAAGCTCATATCGCCAATTTCATCAAGAAATATGGTTCCGTTCCTTGCTTGTTCGAACTTACCGATGTGTTTGGATACTGCATCGGTAAATGCACCCTTCTCGTGTCCGAATAGCTCTGATTCAAGCAAATTCTCCGGGATTGCAGCACAGTTTACAACTACAAAAGGTTTACTTTTACGATTACTATGCAGGTAAACTGCACGTGCTACTAACTCCTTGCCTGTCCCGCTTTCTCCTCGAATTAATACGGTTGCATCCGAATCGGCAACACGCCCGATTGCCTTATAAACCTCTTGCATACTTTGGGATTCTCCTACAATTTCATCCTGTTTATACTGTTTGCTAAACTTGTTATTTTCAAATGTGGAGGAAAGTTCTTTTAATTCGATTGCTTTTTTAACTCTTATCTTTAACTCATCAATATCGAACGGTTTTGTAAGATAATCATAAGCCCCTTTTTTCATTGCCTTGATTGCAATATCCGAGCTTCCATATGCGGTAAGAAAAATAACGGGAAGATCAGGTGCAATTTCTCTAATTTTTTGAAAGGCTTCCATCCCGTCCATTACCGGCATTCTGACGTCAAGCAAAATGCAATCCGGATATTTTTTGAGAACTGCATCTACAGCCATCTTTCCATTTTCTACTTCAGTTACATTGTAGTCTTCTTCCTCCAGGATTTCCTTTAGAAGGCTTCTTACATTTGCTTCATCATCTGCAACTAATACCGAATATTTTTTAAGTTTCATTTTTCACCTCTTTTAAACAGGCAGGTATATGTGGAATGTTGTACCTTTATCTTTTTCACTTTCAACTTGTATCTTTCCGCCATGTTCTTTAACTACCCTGTAAGCAATTGCAAGCCCAAGTCCTGTGCCTTCTGCTTTGGTCGTATAAAATGGTACGAAAATATGTTCCAATTGATCTTTATTCATCCCGCATCCGTTATCCGATATTGTTATTTCTACAAATTCTTTCTTTTTTCCGCATGCGATATCAATTTTGCCTTTACTATCTATTGCTTGTATGCTGTTTATCAAAAGATTTAGAAAAAGTTCTTCACATTTTTTTTCGTCAGCCATTATGTCTATATTTTCACATTTTTCTTGGAATTTTATATTACCATCTCCGGAGAATTGTTTAGCAAGTGAAATGATTTGGTTAAAAAAGATTGGAACATTGATCTTTGTTTTTTTTAATGGCGTAGGTTTACCATAGTTCAAAAGGTCTTTTACAATACTGCTCAGTCTGTCTGTTTCTCTCAAAATAGGTTCTATATACTTTTCTTCTGGCTTTCCTTGTAGTTTCTTTTGAAGGATTTGGGCAAACCCTTTTATGGAAGTAAGGGGGTTACGCACTTCATGAACTACACCTGCAGTGAACATTCCAAGAGTTCTTAATGCCTCGTTTCTCTGTGATTCTTCTATGTTGCGTTTCAAACTTTCCGCCATACTATTAATAGATAAAGCAATATCTCCGATTTCTCCCGAAAATTTTGGGATTCTATAATCCAGGTTTTTTTCCAGGGTTTTTAACCCTTTTTTAATTTTAACAATTTTGATTGTAAAAATGGATGTAACCACAAGCACGAAAATTGCAGCAAGAAGTGCTGAATATACAGTAACTCTATTGGACTCTTTCCTGATCTCGTTTATGGACTTCATAATAATCGGGTATGGTTCATCTACGAATACGTATCCGTTCTCCATTTTTTTAGTGGTAATGGATTTGATAATAGTAAGTTTTTTGTTCAATTTATACGTTTTATTCCCCAGATAGACAACATTAGTATCTATAGGGGGTATGTAATACCCTATTTCTAATTCCGGAAAACTTTTTTTAATATTGCCGATATAATCGTCGAATGCAGGCTTAAGAAATTTTTGTAAATATAAACGCTGTTTATCGATAGATATATGACCAAAATCATACTGCCAGGCATTTCCTTCGTATAGCTTGCCATACTTATCAACGATTTGATTTGACACCACTTCTATTCTTTTTGTTTCGACAGAAAAGATTTCATTTTTTACGCTTTTAACAAGCACAGAAGTAATGAATACCATCGTAAGAACAACGAACAATACAAGTACCGTGGTAAGCTGAAATCTTATTGATTGAAAGAAATGCTTCATTTAGACTGATACTTCCTCCGCAAGCTTATACAAACTCCTGTCCAGGCTCTTTTTCTTTGTTACTGCATCTCTCAGTGGTATTAATGCAATCTTATTATCTTTTATTCCTGCCAATTTCTCTTTTTCTCCCTTTAGTAATGCATCTACGGCACGTTCCCCAAGTCTAGAGGCAAGTATCCTATCAAATCTGGTGGGTGCTCCTCCCCGTTGAATGTATCCTAATACCGATACTCGAGTGTCTACATCGGGCATATAATTTTTAATTTCCTTTTCTAAGTCTCTTGCATGAATTGCGCCTTCGGCACATACAATAAGGTGATGCATTTTTCTTTTTTTAAATGCTTCTTTCATATTATCTACAATTTTTTCTATATTGAAGCGTATCTCCGGAACTAAAATAAAATCCGCACCTCCGCCAATTCCTGCATCCAGGGCGATAAATCCTGCTTCACGCCCCATTACCTCTACTATAAATGTCCTGCCGTGTGATACAGCTGCATCTCTAATTTTGTCAATTGCATTTATAGCGGTGTTTACTGCCGTGTCAAACCCTATGGTATAATCTGTTCCCCATAAGTCATTATCTATTGTGGACGCAATTCCTATTGTTGGAAAACCTTTTTCAGAAATAGCAAGATTCCCGGATTGTGAACCGTTACCTCCTATAACTATTAAACCTTCTATATGTTCCTGTTCCATATTTTTTATAGCAGCATACTGAAGTTCCGTATTTTTAAACTCCGGTACTCTGCTTGTGCGAAGAATTGTCCCTCCTCTTTCGAGTATTCCGCTTACGTCTCGTGGCAGTAATGGGTGAAAGTTTTTATCTAATAGTCCTTTATATCCATGATATATTCCTATAATTTCCAAGCCACGTACATATCCAACGCGGACAACACTTCTAATGGCTGCATTCATTCCGGAAGCATCGCCTCCTGATGTTAATAACGCTATTCTCTTCATTTTAAGAATACCTTCAACAAGTCCAGCCATTCTTTGGAAATAAGTTTTAGTTTTCCCGTAGCTTCCTTCAATGATACGGATATGATTTTATTTCCCCGCATGGCAGCCATCCTGCCGAACTCACCATTATGAATCATATCAACTGCTTTGACTCCGACTCTTGTTCCTAACATTCTATCAAATATAGTAGGTGCTCCACCTCTCTGCATGTGACCTATTACTGCGGATCTTGTAGAGATTCCTGTTTTTTCCCTAATGATTTTTGCAGTGAATTCTGCAACTCCCCTTTTCTGAAGTAGTTTGTGTCCGAATTGATCTATTTCGCTTTCACTATCTATAGGGAGCTCTGTTCCTTCGGATGCAACAACCAATGCGTAACCTTTCCTGTCAAAATCTTTTTTTAAGTGTTTGCACATTGCATTAAAGTCAGGTTTTTCTTCAGGGATAAGCACCCAGTCTGCGCCACCTGCTATTCCAGTGAAAAGTGCTACCCAACCTGCTTCGCGTCCCATTACTTCTAAGATTATTATTCTTTTATGCGAGCGTGCGGTATCCCTCAGCCTATTCAGCGCATCTACTGCAACGGTAACGGATGTATCAAACCCAAACGTGTAATCTGTTCCTGATAAGTCATTGTCCATTGTCTTTGGCACACCTACAACTTTTACGCCCATTTCAAATAATTTTTTGGCAACCCCAAGAGTATCATCTCCGCCTATTGCAACAAGGGCATCAATTCCCAGTTCTTTTAAATTTTCTATTGCGCGTTCTGCCCCGCCTTCTATGGAAAAAGGGTTCGTTCGTGATGTAAAAAGAATTGTTCCGCCAAAATTTATTATTTCGTCAACCTCATTTAGAGAGAGCACGCGAGTAGTTTTTTCCATTATGCCCTTCCAGCCCTGTTCAATTCCTATTACTTCGTCTCCGAAATCGAGAGCGTGAAACACTACTCCTCTTATTGCAGGGTTAAGCCCCGGGCAATCTCCGCCACCTGTTAAAACACCTATTTTCATAATCTGCCTCCTACAATTTTTATAATTTTATTTATAGTAAAATCTGCAGCTTTCTTTCTTATTATATCCCTTGTTCCTTTAAAATGTAATTCAAAAATTTTTGTGTCTTTATCAATTGCGATTCCTATATAAATAAGGCCTATAGGTTTGTTTTCTTGGGTAGCCGGACCTGCCACTCCGGTAAAACTTATACCTATATCCGATAAGAAAATTTTTTTTACGTTTTTTGCCATCAGTAATGCTGTTTCTTTACTAACGGCTCCTTTATTTACCAATACTTCACCGGGTATTTCCAGAACATGTTCTTTAGCAAAATAGCTGTAAGCTACTATACTGCCTACAAAGTAATCAGAGCTTCCCGGAATATCGGTGAGCCTTTTGGAAAATAGCCCTCCTGTAAACGATTCCGCAGCTGCAATTTTCAAAGAATGTTCTTTTAGCAGTCTTCCCAATTCTTCTTCTATCTTCATTTGTACCTGAGAAAATTTTACACGTTTTTGAATTAAATGCAACCATAATTATTTTATTTTTTTAAACGAATGTATATAATTGATAAAAAGTGAATTTGGTAAAGGAGAAAAATATGAAAATAAGTGAAACGTTTATACCAACTTTAAGAGAAGTCCCCCAGGATGCGGATATAATAAGTCACAAACTAATGTTTAAAGCGGGAATGATGAGAAAAGTCGCATCGGGTGTTTACTCCTTCTTACCGCTTGGATTGAGATCTTTAAAAAAGTTAGAGCGGATAATAAGAGAAGAAATGGATAAAGCAGATGCCTTAGAACTCCTATTTCCTACGATACTTCCCAGAGAATTATGGGATGAAACCGAACGATGGGCACTTTACGGAAATGAAATGTTTAAACTTAAAGACAGAAAAGGCAGAGATTTTTGCCTTGGCCCTACGCATGAGGAAGCAGTCGTAGATCTTGTTCGCGGAGAATTGCGTTCTTACAAAGAGCTTCCAAAAACATTCTATCAAATACAAACGAAATACAGAGATGAGATACGCCCCCGTTTCGGTTTGATGCGTGCAAGAGAATTCTTTATGAAAGATGCTTATTCATTTGATATATCAGAGAAGGGGTTAGAAAAAACATACAATAAGATTTTTAATGCTTATACAAAAATTTTTAAACGTTGCGGCCTTACCACTATACCCATAGATGCGGATTCCGGTGCAATAGGCGGAAAGGTTTCGAACGAATTTGTTGTTATTTCGGAGAAGGCCGGAGAGAGTGAATTTGTATATTGCCCTAAGTGTGGTTATGCGGCCAATATAGAGGCTGCAAAATGTGCAGAGGAAGGAATTCCGGAGAAAGAGAAAGAACTTCCTCTGAATAAGATTGCAACACCAGGAGCGCGAACAATTAAAGAAGTTTCACAGTTTTTGGATGTACCAGAGAGAAAACTCGTAAAATCATTACTCTATAAGGTTGATAAGGAGTTTATATTAGTACTTATAATGGGTGATGACAAATTAAATGAAATAAAACTTAAGAATTTATTGAATGGAAAATTTATATCTCCTGCGGGAGAAGAAGAGGTAAAAAATGTAATGGGTGTTTCAATTGGTTCGTTAGGTCCGGTTAATGTCAAAGTAAAGATAATTGCGGATAAGCGAGTGGCGAATATGCAAAACTTCGTTACGGGTGCAAACGAAAATGGCTTTCATTTTTTAAATGTAAATATAACCAGAGATTTTACACCTAGCCTAATAGCAGATATAAGGAATGCAAGAGAGGGTGATAAATGCCCTATGTGTGGAACACCACTTGAAGTTTATAATGGGATAGAAGTAGGGCAAACATTTAAACTCGGAACTGTATACTCCGAGAAAATGAATGCAAAATTTTTAGACAAAGACGGAAAGGAAAAATATTTTGTTATGGGTTGTTATGGCATAGGAGTGGGACGTACCCTTGCAGCAATCATAGAAGAGCATCATGATAAGTTTGGCATCAAATGGCCTCTTAGCGTAGCTCCGTATGATGTAGAAATCTTACCCTTGAATATGTCGGATGAATTGATTGGACGTACTGCAGCGGAAATATATAAATTGTTTGGAGACAAGGGCATGGAAGTTCTGATGGATGACCGCATAGGTGTAAGTGCTGGTATTAAATTTAATGATGCGGACCTTATAGGCATTCCGGTTCAAGTTATTGTGGGAAGGGCATTTAAAAAAGAAGGAAAACTTGAGATCAAAGATAGGGATACAGGTAATAAAACTCTCGTGGATGCACAGGATGCCGTACATTTTGTGTTAAACCTATTAAAAGGAAAGCAGGATGCTTTGGCTGAGTAATCTGATGTTTTCTATTTTTAATTTTTTACTGGGCACTGTTATAGGCAGTTTCCTAAATGTCGTTATATATAGAGTACCTAATAATCAATCCATAGTTTCTCCTCCCTCTCACTGTCCTATATGCGGGCATAAACTTAAATGGTATGATATGATACCAATTTTTAGTTATATTTTTCTTAAAGGCAGGTGCCGATACTGTTCTGCTAAGATTTCTTCTCGCTATCCCCTTATTGAGGCACTTACGGGCTTTGCCTTTGTAGGCATAGGTTTACACTTCGGATGGTCTTTACAATTTTTCGAATATATTATCCTTTCAAGTCTTTTAATTACTATATTTTTTACTGATCTTTTTTATGGAATTGTTCCCGATGTTATTGTTATTCCCGGCGCTGTAATTGGGCTTATTTTTTCTTTGATAAGAGGTAAGTCTGTTTTTATAAGTTCTTTATTTGGAATGCTTTTTCTGTTTGGTTTTTTTCTCATTGTTATTCTGGCGACACGCGGTGGCATGGGGGAAGGTGATGCAACGTTTGGTGCCATGATTGGTAGCTTTATAGGGTTGAAATTCTCAATAGCAACACTTGTAATTTCTTTTATTCTCGGATCTATTGTGGGAATTATTCTATTAATATTTTTCCGTAAAAAAGGAAAAGATTCTATGCCGTTTGGGCCGTATCTTGCTATTTCCGCCTACATTATGCTATTGTATGGGTATCAAATTATTTTTATGTACCAAAAGATGTTTGCATTTTAAAAACTTGTATGATATACTTTAGATAAGATAAAGATAAGGAGGAAGGTATAGTGAGTGGACTTTTAAAAAGAAAAAAAAGAACACCTGTTATCGGTATTGATTTAGGTTCAGGATTTATAAAAATGGCACAGTTCAAAGATACTCCTAAAGGTTTAAGCTTAGTAAATTTTGGCCTTCTTCCTGTTCCCGAGGGAGCAATACAGGAAGGGCGCATAATACGCCCAAAAGAAGTTGGTGATAGTATTAATGAACTTCTCAAATTTCATTCTTTCGAAGGTAACAGAATTGTCGCTGCAGTTTCAGGGCAACTTGTTATCGTAAAAGAGATCCTTATGGAAGAAATCCCTGAAAATGAATTGATGGAAGCGATTAAATGGGAGATGGAAAAATTTTTACCTTTTCCTATGGATAAGGCAATATTTGACTATCAAGTGCTAAACAAAATTGTAACTGAAGAAGATGGAAGTGAGAAATTAGATATACTATCCGTGGCAGCCCCTCTTGATGCTGTTCAGTCCATTGTCGATGTTTTAAAAAGTGCGGGATTAGAGCCGGTAGCTTTAGAAGTGGAGGCTTTTTCGGAATTAAGGCTTTTAAAATTTATTCCGAATCTTGACGTTGAAAAAAATAATGTACTCCTTGTCATTGTTAATGTAGGACACAACTATACTTCGCTTAATATGATTGACAATGGAATAATTCGTTTTTCAAGAACATTGCCAATGGGTGGCAAGAAAATTACCGAAGCAATAGCGCAATATACGGGAAAATCCTACGACGAAGCAGAAAAATATAAAAAAACGGTTTTTGATTTAAATAATACGGAAGATCCGGTGGTAAATTCTACTAAACAATTAGTCAACAGTATTGCTCTTGAAACAAAACGGTCTATAGATTTTTACTTTAATAAATTCAATGAGGGGAAAGAAATGAATACTATTATCCTTTTGGAAGGCGGAAGTGCTAATTTAAAAGGATTAATTAAATATATTGAGAATGGTACGGGTTATCCGACGGGCATAAATAAACTTTTTACAGATATAGCATATTTTGATCCAAACCTGTTTACCAAAGAATATTTGCAAGAGATGGCTCCTATCTTTTCCGTATCTACCGGGCTTGCATTAAGGGAGCATCCTATTAGTTTGGTTGAGAAAGTCAGAAAGGGAAAGCAAAAATCTGAAATTAAAGCTAAGAAGAAAAATATATTCAGATATAAGAAGGGATAAAAATGGAAACGATTAACATTAATTTGTTACCGGGAAGAAAACATAAGAAAAAACTAAGTAAGGAGGATAAGCAAGTAATCTTTATCGGGTTCTCTATTTTTTTTCTCCTTTTTGCTATGTATGCTGGAGTATTATATACAAAATCTAAAAAGACAAGGGAACTTGATAACTTGAATACACAGATAAATGCCTTAACAAGTGTTCAAAAAGTTCTGGATCTTCGGAATGCCCTTGGAAGTAAAGTATTTTATTATGAAGCATCCATTAAAAATTTTACTTTGAAACAAACTGATTGGAATAATTTGGTGGATATTATCGCTCAATCTTTACCGAAGGAAACCAAAATTAACCAGCTTAGTATAGATAAAGGTACTATGCTTATTACAATTTCCGGTGTTACAAAGAATTTACAAACTCTTGCGTGGACAGTTTATGCAATCGAAAATAATAAAGATTTGTCTAATGTTATATTGAAGAGTTATAATGTGCCATATGGCGGAACAACACGTAGCCAGGGGCCAACATATACTACTTTTACCATTACGTTCAAGTGGAAGGGGATGAAAAAATGAATGATTTTAGTATGAGTAATCCCAAAACAAAACTTACAATTTGGATAATACTTTTTATTATTATAGGTGGAACATTTTATTGGTTTTTTATCAAACCTCAATTCTTACAAATTAAAAACCTGGAAAAACAGATTACTACAAAACAGCAAAAGCTTGCTACGTTGCAGCTTGCAAGAGAAAGAGAAAAAGTTCTTTTGAACGACAATAAAAACTTGCAGGAAAGAATATCGGAACTTCAACGTATACTTCCCACGGAAAGGAATGAATTTTTGTTCGGTGAAGAATTTCAGACTATGGCAAAGTTGTGCGGTGTTACAATTATGAATCTTAATTTTTCTTCGAAAGGACCTAAGAATGTATCTGCCGGTAATGTACCGTTCAGCTTGTCGATTAGTGCAAATAAAATTGACAATATCAATTATTTTTTCACTCACCTTGCCTCTTTTCCGCAGATTGTTTACCTCAATAAGATGTCAATTCAGAAGGGTGGAGCTAATGTTCGGCAAGGACAGCAAAATTCATCTCAGTATGTGTTGCAGGTAGATGGTATCATTTACTTATCTAACAAAAAATAGGGGGATAATAAAATGAGTGAAAATAAGAAGAATTTAAAAAAGAAGAAGCTAAGGAAAAAGAAAGCTATAATATCTAAAAGCACAATGTATACAATTGCAATAATAATCGCGATTTTTGTTGTTTGGCAGGTTATTTTGCTCCCGAGAATGATTGGATCAATACGTATTCCTCCTGTTGGGCACATACCCGTGGTAAAAAGAGGAGACATAAAGTTTGTCGATGGACAGCTTTCAAAGCGGGTTCTTACTAATGTTCCCTCTCTTACTCCGCCTGTAAATGATATTGGAAAAAAGAATCCATTTGAATAAAATTTTAGTGAAAGGAGAATAAAATGGCAAGATTAGACAAAGCTTTTGAGAATTTTGAGAGCATGAATGTGGATGCCTTCTTCATTACGGCTACACCCAACATACGTTATTTAACGGGTTTTACCGGCGAGGATTCGTTCCTGCTTGCGGTAAACAAAAAGTTCTATTTAATAGTGGATTCACGTTTCACTACGCAGGCAAAAGCAGAGGCATTAGCCGGGATTGAAGTGCTCGAATATAAGCCGCCAATAACGAAGTTCGTAGAAAACTTATTGCTTAAGAATAAAGTACATTGGTTTGGTGTAGAAAGAAACCGTATTAACACGGAGCTTTACCTTGCTTTTTTGAATATTCCCTTTATAAAGGTTGTGCCTTTAGACAAAGCTGTAGAACAGTTAAGAATGGTAAAAGGGGCAATAGAGGTTGAGACTATTAAGAAAGCTTGTGCTATATCCTCAAAATCTTTTAATGAAACACTTCCGTTTATAAAAGTTGGAGTCACCGAAAAAGATGTTGCAGCAGAACTTGAATATAGATTTAGAAAAAACGGAGCTGAAAAAACTTCTTTTGACACAATAGTTGCATCCGGGGAACGTGGTGCTTTACCGCATGGGATGCCCTCCGATAAAAAACTTAAGGCGCATGAACTGATGGTAATGGATTTTGGTGTTTTCTATAATGGATATGCCTCCGATACTACCCGAACGGTTTGCATTGGGGAACCTGACAAAGAAAGTGCAAAAGTTTATGAGATTGTTAGGAATGCGCAGAAACTGGGCAGGAGCCTTGTAAAGGAAGGTTTGGTTTGCAGTGAGCTGGATGGAGAGGTAAGAAAATTTATTTCTGATAAAGGTTATGGTGAATATTTTATTCATGGACTTGGACATGGTGTGGGGCTTGAGATACATGAATTGCCTTTTGTAAATTTGCGTTCGGACATTCAGCTAAAAGAGGGTATGATTATTACCGTAGAGCCGGGTATATACCTTAAAGATAAGTTTGGCGTAAGAATAGAAGATACACTTCTTGTTAAGAAGGATTCGGGGGAAGTATTAACGAAACTTCCCCATGAATTAATAAAGTTATAGCAGTATAAGTTTAGTAATAATAAGGAGAATTATTACACCGCTGATATCGCCGATGCTGGTAATTATGGGTATGACTATATTGCTTGGATCTAAGTGCTTTTGAAATGAAAAAAATGCAATGTATATTGCTATTATTCCCATTAAAATCGATAACGTGAGTATTGATGCGGAAGAAATAACAATAACTTTATAAAATGCAAAGATAGGCGTATTAGTTAGAAAGGCAGCCAACACTGATATAAAAGCGATTACAGGCCCGGTTGCTAATCCCATGATAGTACCTGCGGAAAAGTTCTTAATAATTTCTTTATTCCATATGTATGGTTTGGCATTACCAAGATAAAGTGCGGTTGAAACACGGGAACCCACAATTCCTCCTATGGATCCTCCTTGGGCAATAACTTGAGGGACAAGAGAGAGAAGTAGTGGAAAAAGTGCAAAGGTTTCATCCGCACTTTGCAAAAAAATACCGGAACTAATGCCAATGGATAAACAGATAAGGAGTACGGGTAAACTTTGCTTTATAATGGAAAGATAATGATACCTTTCTGGGAAGGTAGCTTTATCTTGTTCTGTATACTTCATTCCTTTTACAAGCAGAGAAAGGGCTAAAGCGAATAACATTACGGAGCTTAAATTTTTGTCTAATTTTATTACTACCATAGAAGCTCCATAAATAGCGCTTATTGTAACAATGTCTCCGATTACAGGAAGTACCGGAGCTATAATGTTGTCGGGATCTATGTGTTTTTTAAATGAAAGAAAAACCATAATAAATACAAATGGCAGTAGTACCAGAGAGGACATAATTCCGGCACTTGTCGAGATGAACGAAAGAATCAGAGAGCCGCTGCTTTTTACCTGAAATAATCTTGAAAATATTGGGGCAATAATTCCTATAATAAAGGCTATAGTTGCAGTTAAAGTAAAAGATGCAAAGATATTGTGTCGAACTATATTAGTAAAGGTGAACTTCGGCTTTAAAATTCCCAGATGAAGCATTGTACTAAGTCTTTCTCCAAAAGCTGCACCTATATTCCCCCTTAAATCTGTAAGTGCAGGTACTATAATAAGCAATCCGGGAATTAAAATAATCTTTTCTCTCATACTTATAAGTACTGTGCCTGTTATACTTTCCCCAATCACTGATATTATTAGAACAGTTAATGATTGAAATAAAATTTTACGTAGGGGATCGCTTGTAGGTGTTACTTTATGAAAAAAGTTTTTTGACTTCCGTACTCTTTTTTTCACTACCCCTCAGTAGAATCACGTCGCTGCTTTTTATCCGTGTATTTTCCATATTATCATTTATTATGTATTCTTTTTCTCTTCTTATAAACAGAACTTCATATTCTGTTTTTTCGAAATTAAGATTGGACAATTTTTTATTAATTACTTTACTTTTTTCTGATACGGCTATCTTTATTACAAATTTATCCATTCCGTATATACTTCGAAGTAAGGGGTGTGCTCCTCCTCCACGTATTACAATGTCTACGAGATCGTCAATCCCATCACTTATTTCTTTTGCTGCTACACCTACCTGCAATAGAGATGCAAGTTGAAAAATCTCTTTGCTGCTGTCCCTTGAGCTCCTTACGGCATATATGGTAGCCACTCTCATGTCGTAACTAAGAGATCTGATTTTATCTTTTACATATTGTGCTTCAATAGCGATATCTATGTCATTTTGCAATATCGCAGCATATCCAAGTATAACTACAAATTCTGAAAAAGCCTTTAATTCATACAAAGCCTCTTTTACGTTTTTCATTTTTCCCCCCTATAAGTTTAAAAACTAACTTTCCAATCCTTAATTTTATCCAATAGTTTATAATTAGTCATATCAATCATCATGGGCGTTATGGAAATGTAACCTTTGTGAACTACGCCGTTGTCTGTTTCTTTACTTTTACCGTCAACCGGTTTCCCTCCAATCCAATAATAAGTTTTTCCGAAAGGGTCCTTTCCGATCATTACTCTATCCACATATCTCCTTCTTCCCTGACTAACAAATTTTACTCC
>CAYYKP010000002.1:0-25185 GCA_964468055.1 uncultured Caldisericales bacterium | reverse complement strand
ACATCTACAGCAAGTAAAATACAGTCTGCGGGAGTTCCGGACACCCTAAATGCTTTCTTCTCTCCCACGTTAATAGGAAATTCGTTAACTCTTAACGGTTTGTGCAATGTAGTAGCGTGACTGCCGGCACTTTGTGGCTCACTCGGTGCAACTACGTAAATGTCACCCATTGACGAGAGTGATTTGGTAAGCTCTTTTATACCTTTTGCTTCAATTCCATCATCATTTGTTATAACTATTCTCATATTCACCCCTTTCATTTTCTTATTTTTAATGATATACTTTATAAAGAATTTTTCAAGGAGGTTAAATGGATTTTATCCGTCCTGTATGGGTAGAAATAAATTTAAAAAATTTGAAGGAAAATTTTTTAAATTTAAGAAATATAGTCAATAACAGAAAAATAATCGGTGTTGTTAAAGCAGATGCTTATGGTCATGGTGCTGTTGAAGTATCTAAAGTGCTTGAAAAATCAGGAGCATATGCTCTTGCAACTGCTTCACTCGAAGAAGCCTTAGTTCTTAGGGAAAATGGAATAAAAATCCCAATTCTTGTTCTTGGATACGTTTATCCCGAAGCATTGGAAACTGCAGCCAGTAAAAATATCTTCATCACCTTATTTGATAAACATTTTGTAAAAAGATTAAAAGAATATAAAGGAAACAACGTTTTAAATATTCATATCAATGTGGATACGGGTATGGGTCGTATTGGTATAATGCCGGATGAGCTTTTTGATACCGTATCGGAAATTCTTAATTTAAAAAATATTAGATTGCATGGAATATACACCCACTTATCTACTGCTGATTCGGATCGGAGTTATGCTGAATTTCAATTGAAGCTTTTTAATAAACTTCTTAGAGAGCTTTATGAACATAATATAAGGCCCGATATCGTTCATTGTGCAAATAGTGCTGCAATTTTAAATATAAGTGAAAGTTATTTTGATGCGGTACGTCCGGGCATTATTCTTTATGGACTCTCTCCATTTGGTTATCCGATTGACATTTTTAAACCGGTAATGAGTTTTAAGGCACGTATTGTGTATGTAAGAAAAATTCCAAAAGGGAAAAGTATAAGTTATGGTAGGACATTTGTTTCTGATAGGGAAATGCTAATTGCTGCTATTCCTGTTGGTTATGCAGACGGACTTCCAAGGATGCTATCCAATAGAGGTGAAGTGCTGGTTAAGGGGCGAAGGGCTAAAATTTTGGGCAGAATTACAATGGACCAAACCGTAATAGATGTAACCGGATTTCCTTATATACACCCGGGTAACGAGGTAGTCATTATGGGAAAGCAAGGAACTGAGGAAATAAGGGCAATAGACATTGCAGACCAGGTGAACACAATAAATTACGAAATTGTTTCACGTATAGGAAAAAGAGTGAAAAGAATATTTATAAAGGAGAGAGAAGATGGAGCAAAAATTTAAAGTAGGAAAAACATTCGTTCTTGGGTTTGGTTTTTTTGGTGTAGCTGTAATTTGGGCATTATACAATGCTTATGTTCCGATATTTTTGAAGAATAGTTTTCATTTTTCTTCTTTTATTATTGGTATTATAATGACGATAGATAACATTTTTGCAATTTTACTTTTACCATATCTCGGCGCGATGAGTGACAGAACACATACAAGATTGGGCCGCAGAAGACCATACATCTTGGGTGGTGCACCTTTTGCTGCCCTGTTCTTTATCTTAATTCCTTATGCTACCCTTAAACATAGTGTAGTTTTAATGATGAGCACAATTATACTTATGAATCTTGCCATGGCTACTTTTAGAACTCCGGTTATCGCTCTTATGCCAGATATAGTGCCTTCAAAGTTTCGCAGTCAGGCAAATGGCATTATTAATTTTATGGGTGGACTTGGAGCTTTACTCGTTTATTTCGGTGGGAAAAATCTTTATGATGCGAATATTGCGTACCCATTTATTGCAGGTGGTCTTATTATGCTTTTTGCAAGCCTTATAGTGGTATTTTTTGTAAGGGAAGATAAGCCTTATGTTGAAATAGATGGGGATTTGGAAAATACGTCTCCGGTATCTTTAAAAAAATCTTTTTCTGGATTGATGGATAATTTGCGTGATGTTGTAAACGGAGAGAAGAGTTTATTGTTCATTCTTCTTTCAATTTTCTTTTGGTTTGTCGGATATAATGCTCTTGAAACTTTCTTTACAAGTTATGCAAAGTTTTATCTTCATATAAAAGCAAGTACAGGTGCTATGATATTAGGAGTGTTTGCCCTTGCTTTTATGTTTGCTTCGCTTTTTGCCGGAACTATAGGTGCAAAAAAAGGCAGAAGAAAAACGATACAAACTGGTTTGCTTATCATTACCCTGGTTATGCTTACAAGCCTATTCATGAAGAATTTTTTAGGCTTTTCTGTTTTATTTTTTATAGGTGGTTTGGGCTGGGCTTTAATTAACGTAAACTCGCTTCCGATGGTTGTTGATATGACTACATTAAAAAAGGTTGGCGGATATACGGGGCTTTACTATTTCTTTTCACAGGCAGCCAATATAGTAGCCCCACCTATTGCAGGACTTTCCATAGATACTTTTGGTTATCCCGCTTTACTTGTTTTCTCCTCTGTGTTTTTTGTGCTTGCCTTTATTACGATGAGCTTCGTAAAACGTGGGGAGATTGTTGAAGACAGCGAGGTTCAATAGCTCGCGTTGACAAAATGCTTTTAAATCTTATACTTTAAGAAACAGGAAAGGAGGCAAAAGATTATGAGACTAAACATTACTTTGAAAGGAATTGACAAAATTCCTCAGATTGCGGAAGATGCAATAAGATCTAAGGTTAGTAAGCTTGAAAAGTACTTTAATAATGTGCAGAAAGCGGATGTGGTTGTGAGTAAGCAAAGGGGACGTTATTCTATCGAAACAACCTTGCAAATTGCAGGTAGGGTTTTGCGCGCGGAAGGCAGAGGAAATTTAATAGATAAAGCTCTGAAGGAAGCAACGGACAAATTGGACAGGCAGGTAAGAAAATACAAAGATAGGGTTAAAAGTTCTCATAAATCCGTAAAAGAGGAAACAGAGGAAGTAGATTTGGAAGAATCTGCTTTGCCATCTTCTATTGCTAAAATTAAAACTTTTCCTATTAAGCCAATGAGTATCAATGAGGCAATCCTTCAGTTAGAACTTCTTGATCATGACTTTTTTGTATTTAAGGACGAGGAAACTGGTTTGTATAGTGTTTTATATAAGAGAAAGGACGGTAACTACGGCTTAATAAAACCGCAAGAATAATATGCTGTTAGATATATTTGACCCTACTAAAAAAAACCTTAAAAGGTATTGGGAAATAGTTAAAAAAATAAACACTTTTGAGGAAAGTATTTCTGCTTTAGAAGATGAACGATTAAAGCAGAAGACTGTTGAATTTAAAGAACGCATTGCAAATGGTGAACAGGATAATTCTATAATGCCAGAGGTGTTTGCAGTTGTACGTGAAGTTGCAAAGCGTACTGTAAATATGCGTCATTTTGATGTTCAGTTACTTGGAGGAATTGTGCTTTATAACGGTGCAATTGCTGAGATGAGGACAGGTGAAGGAAAAACACTTGTTTCGACTCTTCCTATGTACTTAAATGCTTTGCACGGAAGAGGTGGCCATCTTGTTACGGTAAATGATTACCTTGCAAAAAGAGATAGTGAATGGATGGGCCCTATCTATGAATTTCTCGGGCTTAAAGTGGGTTTAATTCGGCATGATTCGGATTATTCCGAAAGAAGGAATGCATATGCTGCCGATGTAACATATGGAACCAACAATGAATTCGGTTTTGATTATTTGAGAGACCATATGGCAGCATCCCCGGATCAGATCGTTCAGGGAGAACTTTCCTATGCAATAGTTGATGAAGTAGATAGCATTTTGATTGATGAGGCAAGAACACCCCTCATCATTTCAGGCCCTTCCGAAGAATCTACAGAAATGTATTATAAAGTTGCACGAGCAGTGAAGAAGCTTACCGAAGATGAAGACTATGAGGGTGACGAGAAGTTAAAAACAGTTTCCTTAACTTCCGCTGGTGTAAGTAAAGTTGAAAAAATGCTTCATATTGATAATTTATATGATGAGAGATTCATTGATATTGTAAAACATATAAATCAGGCGCTCCGCGCAAGAATGTACTTCAAAAAAGATGTAGATTATATAGTAAAAGAGGGAGAAGTCATTATAGTTGACGAATTTACGGGCAGACTTATGGAAGGCAGGCGTTATAGTGACGGCCTGCACCAGGCAATTGAGGCAAAGGAAAACCTTGTAGTAAAAAGTGAGAGTCAAACACTTGCCACAATTACTTTTCAGAATTATTTTAGAATGTATAAAAAGCTTGCCGGTATGACTGGAACTGCATTTACTGAAAAAGAAGAATTTAAAGAAATTTATAACCTTGACGTGTATGTAATTCCTACTAATGAGCCTGTTATAAGAGCTGACCGTGCGGATGTTGTATATAAAAATGAAAATGTAAAATTTAAGTCTATTGTTAATAAAATTGAAGAACTTAATAAAAAAGGTCAGCCGGTTCTTGTAGGTACACGTTCAATTGAAAAATCAGAAAGACTTTCTAAAATGTTAAAAAAGAGAAAGATAACCCATAACGTTCTAAATGCAAAGTATCATGAAAAAGAAGCAATGATTATTAAGGATGCAGGACAATACAAAGCCGTAACAATTGCAACGAATATGGCAGGCAGAGGGGTAGATATAAAACTGGGAAACGGAGTAAAAGAACTTGGAGGATTGTTTATCCTCGGGACAGAAAGGCATGAAGCAAGAAGAATTGACAACCAGTTAAGAGGACGTTCGGGTAGACAGGGAGATCCTGGTGAATCACAATTTTATTTATCGCTTGAAGATGAATTATTGCGTATATTCGGTGGAGACTCTATAAAAAGAGTTCTTTCCACATTCAAAATACCGGATGATGAGCCCATTCAGCATAAATTACTCAGCAGGCAAATAGAAAATGCTCAGAAAAAGGTGGAGGCATATAATTTCAGCATCAGAAAAAATTTACTTGATTACGATAATGTTCTGGATAAACAAAGGGAAGTAATCTACAAAGAGCGCGACAGAATCCTAAAAGGTGGTGCCGTACATGATGAAATTATTCAAATGGTTAAAGACGTATCTGATAAAATTGTTTTAAGTTATTACAACGAAGACATTGGTTTTTCCGATGAAGATGCCAAAGAACTTGAAAAAGCTCTCTCATTTTTGTTAAATAGAAAAGTAACTCTTGATCCGGAGGCACTTTCATCTTTGAGAAAGGAAGAATTGGTAGAAGAACTCAGAAATCTTTCCGTGAAAACGTACGAAGAAAAAATGGCCTCTTTCGGTAACGAGCTGATGGATCAAATAGAAAGATACATCTTCCTAAGAACAATTGATCAAAATTGGAAGGATCACCTTTATACGATGGATGACTTAAAGGAAGGGATAGGCCTTAGGGCGTACGGACAGCAAGATCCTTTGATGGCTTACCAGAAAGAGGGCCATGAACTCTTTGATAGCATGATTGAGCGTGTTAAAGAGGATACGGTGAAAACTTTATTCAAAATAGAGCTAAAACAGGAAGAGGAAACTCCAAAGCAAAGAAATGAGATAGTTACTTCTTATACAATGAATAATGAGGAAAGTAAATTAGGAAAAGAAGAAAGACAAAAGCGCAGAGCCTTAAAGAAAAAGCTTAAGAAGAAAAGGAAGAGGTAGGTGAAAAATGATTACCGACGATGCTAAAAAACGTGCGCATAACCTACTGGATAGAATTAAAAAAGGAATTGATTATTCTTGACTGAAGGATAGAAAAGAAAAACTCTCTGAAATTGAAAAAGTTAGTCTGGAAAAGAATTTTTGGCAGAGAAGTGATGCACGGGAAAAATTAAAAAAGCTTTCTCTGTTTAAAAAGGAAATTGAAAAATTTAGGGAAATTGAAAAATTTAGGGATGATCTTGATACAATGCTTGAGCTTACGATGGATTCGGATGAGGTAATGGATGCCGAGCTTATTCCTGTTCTTAAAAAAGGCAAGATAATCGTGGATGAGTGGGAAGTGGAGCAATTTTTGTCAGGTCCCTACGATAATTCCAATGCATTTATGTCATTTTCTTCGGGTGCAGGTGGAACTGATGCTCAGGATTGGACACAAATGCTTTTAAAGATGTATTTGCGTTGGTCCGAAAAGAGAAAATTTAAGGCAGAAATATTAGAGGAAATGCCAGGGGAAGAAGCCGGTATTAAAAGTGCACTAGTCTACGTAAAGGGAAGCTTTACGTATGGACTTTTGAAAGGCGAATCTGGAGTTCACCGGCTTGTACGTATATCCCCCTTTGATTCCAATAAAAGGAGGCATACTTCATTTGCTCTGGTAGAAATAATACCGGAAATAGAAAATATAGGAGATATAGACATAGACGAAAAGGATTTGAGAATTGACATGTACAGGTCAAGTGGCCATGGAGGCCAAAATGTGCAAAAAGTAGAAACAGCAGTGCGTATTACGCATATTCCAACTGGAATTACTGCTGAATGCCAGAATGAACGTTCTCAGCTTCAAAATAAAATCATGGCGATGAAAGTTCTAAAATCCAGATTGTTGCTGCATGAAAAGAAGAAAAGAGAAAAAAAGCTGAAAGAAATAAAAGGATCCTACCGATCAGCCGAATGGGGCAATGAAATTCGCTCTTATGTACTTCAACCTTACAAAATGGTTAAGGATCATCGAACTGGTGCTGAGACAGGAAAAGTAAATGATGTTCTTGAAGGAGACATAAATGCATTTATTTGGGCATACCTTAAATCTAAAAAAGAAAATTCACAGTAAAAAAGAAAGCCTAAAAACAATTCTGATCAACACATTCGGCATATTGTTAGGAGCTATTGTATATGCAATTGCTATTGATATGTTTATCGAGCCGAATCATATTGCACCAGGTGGATTTATCGGCATTGCAATTATTGCCAATCATTACATCCCTATCGTAAAAATCGGAACCATGATTATTATAATGAATATACCGTTTCTTATTATTGGCGTAAGACGCATAGGTTGGCACTTTCTCTATGGAACCGTAATCGGAACAGTGCTTTCTTCAATATTGATTGATGTTTTTGCTCCCTATGTTCCTCCACTACATACGGATATGATTCTTGCATCAATATACGGAGGATTCCTTATGGGAATTGGTATAGGTATTGTATTCAGATTTTTTGGTTCTACGGGTGGAACAGATTTGCTGGCACAGCTCATTTACGATTATACGGGCATGCCTTTTAGCCAATCTATGATGATTATAGATGTTATTATAATCGTTGCTGCAGGTATAGTATTTCATAATATTGATATTTCCCTGTACTCAATAATTACGGAACTTGTTGGGAATAAAACGATAGATATTGTTCAAAGCGGTTTTACTTTTTCTAAAGCAGTTTATATTATTAGCGAAAAATCGGAACCTATAAAAGAAGCAATATTAACTGAAATAGGGCGGGGAGTAACGGAAATTGACGCCAAAGGAGGATATACCGGAATAGATAAAAAAATGCTTCTTGTGGTTGTCCCGCATATGCAAATTTCCAGAATAAAAAAGGTTGTACGTGATGTCGATCCCAATAGTTTTATTATAATAGGCGAACTTGCTGAGGTAATTGGCAGTGGTTTCAAATCAATGAAGGAACGCATATGATTAAACTCAAAGATGTAACGAAAATTTATCCGAATGGTACGGTTGCTCTGAAAAAAATAAATCTGCAAATAGAGAAAAATGATTTTATTTATATAACCGGAGAATCCGGTGCTGGAAAAACTACACTTCTTCGCCTTATTCATTCGGATGAAACTCCAACGAACGGTATGATATTTTATCAAGATAAGTCGGTTGATAAGTCTTTTAAAATGTACGAGTGGAAAAGAAAAGTACAACTTGCTTATCAGGATTTTATGTTGATTGAAGATAGAACAGTGTTTGATAATATTACTTTACCCCTTCAAATTACAGGAGAGAATTTTTCCTCGATGTTTAACAAGGCGGAAACTGTATTGAATGCCTTAAATCTAAGGGACAAGATGTATAAACTGGTAAAAGAACTTTCTGGGGGCGAGAAACAGAGAATTTCTTTAGCACGTGCTGTAATGCCGAGTCCGGAATTAATACTATTGGATGAACCTCTGGGAAATTTGGATAAGGAAACCGCACAAGTTATAATGGATTTTATAGAAGCAATCAATGAGCAAGGAGTCACTATTATAATGTCAACTCACCATATGGTAGATAGAAACGGAAGTTTACCCAAAAAAATTGTTAAATTGAAGAATGGGAGGGTAATATATAAAGGTTATGTATAGATTATTATACATTATAAGGCAAGGGCTATTGCTTTTAAAGGAGAGCAAAAAGGCAGTTTTTATATCCGTTGTATTTTTAACGATAGGATTTGTTACGATAGGAAGCAGTTATGTTATAGGAGAACGTCTTTTTGCATCCTCTCTCTCCTTGAAGCATAAGGTTAATATCACCGTTTTTTTTAAAACTACTGCAGAAGATACAGATATTGCTAAAACTCTTGATGAAATTAAAGCAATTGACGGAGTAAAAAACATTGAGTTTATTAACGAACAACAGGCAAAGAAAAATTTCTTAAATATTTTTCCGCAATATGATAGCCTTGTAGACTCTCTGAGTGAAAATCCATTTCCTTGCACGGCAAAAGTGGAAATTTCGAATCTTGAGTTGGGAAATAATATAAAGAATCTCATTTCTTCCTTTCCGACCGTAGATGCGACAATTTTTTCTAAGGAAATGGCGGAGAAGATTAGTAACCTTACGAAAATAGTTTGGTTTCTATTCATTTTTATTTTTATTGCAGTACTTGCGGAATTTGTTTTTATAAGCCAAAGTATTACCTCTCTTTTAGTGGATTTAAGGCATTCTGATATAAAAATATTGAATCTTATTGGTGCTGATCGTGTTTTTATAAATATGCCTTTCTTAATTGTTGTCTTTTTTTCGGCATTTACCGGTTGGATAATTTCCATTTTTATATTACAAAAAGTAGACATGTGGAGTATACAAATTGTGAAAGGATTGCTGCCCTTTGCAGAGTATTCCGTGTCTATTAACGTAGTTGCTTTATACGGCCTTTTGTTTTTATTCGGAGTATTAATCAGCTTGGTTGGAGCCATAATACCACTGAGGCGAGTTAGATGAAAAAGGTTTGCTTATTTGTTATGATATTTTTGTTGTTTTTTTCTGTTTTTTATCCGGTTGCAACTTCTGATTTGAAAAATGAACAGGATAAACTTGCCAAATATAAAATGGAACTGGAACGCATTAAAAAGGAAATAAACAACGTAAATAGTGATACGTCTCAAGTGCTTTCTCTATTGAATAATCTCGAGAATGAAATGCAAAACATATCGGAAAATATTAATGTTATACAGAACAAAGTAAACAATCTGCAAAATGATATACAATCCAAAGAAGCAGAAATTAAAAAAGATGAACAGCTTATTTTTGAGAATAAAAATTCAATTTATACCGCTTTAAATTTATCGTACAAATTAAGCACGATTTCTCCTGCAGAAATATTTTTTTCCGGGAATAATGCTGATTTATCATTGCAGAGGATCACTTATATTTCTTATATTGCTTCATCCAATAAGAAATTGTTGGATGACTTAAATGAGAAAACGAAGATTTTGGTATCCCAGAAGGAAGGACTTCAAAGGAATGAAGCAAATCTTACTGCATTTCTCAAACAAAAGGAGTCAGAACAAAGCATGTTAAAGGAAGAAGTATCTTTAAAAAATCAGCTTCTTGTATCCCTTAAGGAAAAGAAACTTTCTGATATTACCCAAAAAAATATGTTGGAAGAAGAGATAAAGCAGGAACAAAATAAAATAGAACAGCTTATCAAGGAAGCAAATAAAGGCCAATTAGTTCTTAAAGGTGGATTTATCTGGCCTGCTAGAGGGCCAATAACATCCCCTTTCGGATGGAGGATAAATCCAATATGGCATTCACGTGAATTTCATCCGGGTATAGACATTGCAATTGGTACGGGGACCCCTGTGCATGCTGCTGCAGCAGGTATAGTCAGCTATGCCGGACGGATGACCGGTTATGGTAATGTTGTAATTCTTTATCACGGATCTAACGTTTCCACTTTATACGCTCATTTGCGAAATTTTGTCGTGAAAAAAGAACAAGTAGTAAAACAAGGACAGATTATTGCATACTCGGATAATACAGGTTGGTCAACGGGGCCACATTTACACTTTGGTGTATATATAGGGGATAAACCTGTTAATCCGTTGAAATACCTTCCTTGATTAAACTTAGACTACTGTTATAATCATATGCATTTATTCATATTTAAAATATTAACGGAGGTGGTTTGATTATGGCACTTAAAGGAGATTTACAGGATTTTTCTCTTAAGGATATTCTTGAACTTTTAAATAAGGAGAAGAAAACAGGAATTTTGAACGTTAGCTTTGCAGAGGAAGGAATAAAAAGTGAAATCCTTCTTTATTTTCAACAAGGTAACATTGTAAGTGCAGTTCTTGGAGAAATTAGCGGAGTTGCTGTTATAGATAAACTCGCTTCTGTTTCTCGGGGGCAATTCGAATTTTTACCGAAAGAAAATCTGCAATTAAAGCACTTACTTCAGCTAAATTTTAACGATGTATTAAAAAGATATAAAGAATCAGCGAATAAATGGCAACCTCTTAAGAAATTGTTTCCGTCTTTAACAACAAAAATAATGCTATCGGAGAAAGGAAACGACAAAATAGAATTTTCAAAGAGTGAATGGAAAATAATAACTTCAATAGGTAATGGTGTTACTATTGAAAACATTATAAACACTCTTCATATAGGGGAGTTAGAGCTTTTAGTACTTTTGAAAAATTTAAAAGAAAAAGCCGTAATAGAAGTTAGTAAAAGCGAAGATACTGAAAACTATGAGAATGTAGATGATATTATCCCTGTTGCAATGGTGTGGTTTAGGGGAAAATCAATAAAAGATAAAATAGCAGAAAAGCTATACAAAAAAATAGATAATAAAAAAACTCTTTCCCAAATTGCCAAAGAGCTTGGTATTAACGTTAGAGAAGCAAAGAAAGCATTGAATTATCTTGTTTCTATCGGAAAAGCAGGGACAAAGAGAAAATAATTTGTAAATAATGTATGGACTGTGAGGGTAATATATGATTTTAACTTAAAAATTTGTTTTCTATTACTTTTTTAAATAAAAAACCCTGTTATTTGTTTAAAGTTCGTTATAAGCAAATTATTTTAGATTAAAAAACTTATAAAAGAGCTTGACGAGAAGCTAAATTGGAGTAAAATTAAATTTATTAAAGCGAGGTGGTAAAAATGGAAGAAAGTAAAATGTATGTAAAACTTATGAGCAAAGTTGAAAAAAATAAATATAAACTTATTCAGTATCTTATAAACAAGACAGGAGATATGTCAAAAATAAATCCTGAATATATTCCTTTTTATGCGGATAGTTGCTTTATGAAAGTAGCAAATAGTTTGCTTATGGAGGCAGAAAATAAGTAAGAATCTACTCCTTATAGTAACAGGAAGTATTGCAGCCTACAAAGCGCCCGAGATTCTTAGAGGGTTAAAGAAATTTGATAAATCAGTTAAAGTAATCCTTACCGGAGGTGCTGAACATTTTATTTGCCCTTTACCGTTTCAAGCTCTTGGTGCTGATAATGTATACACGGAAAGAGATAGCTTTAAAACAGATGAAAAAGGTGTTTCATTGCACCTTTCACTTGCAAAATGGGCTGATGCGATTCTTATTTCCCCGGCAAGTGCGGATTTTATCGCTAAACTCAGAAACGGCATAGCGGGCAGTTTAGCTTATACGACACTACTTGCTTTTAATTTCAAAGGCCCCGTTAACATTGCACCTGCAATGAATAGTGCTATGTTTAATAATCCTATAACTCAAGATAATATTCTATTCCTTAAAAACAACGGTGTTTACTTTATAGGTCCGAAAGTGGGTCAGCTTGCCGATGGTACCATAGGAAAAGGAAGACTTGCGAATATAAGTGAAATTGTACAGCGTACCGTGTTCAAACTTGAAGAGGAAAGTGCCTTTAAAAATAAAAATTTTGTTATTACTGCAGGCGCAACCCTGGAATACATTGATCCTGTACGTTTTATTACAAACGGATCCACGGGAAAAATGGGAGCGGAGATTGCGGTGCAAGCAAAACTCAAAGGTGCGCATGTTCATCTGATATCGGGGAAAGTGAAAACAGAATTGCCTTATGTTGATCAAATTTCTTATGTTACAACTACGGAAGAGCTATTGAAAGTTACGAAAAGCGCTTTTAAAGAGAGTGATATTTTAATCATGGCTGCCGCACCTGTTGACTTCAAAACAAAAGAGCCGGGAAAGAAAAAAATTAAGAAGATGTCTACATTTAATTTACCACTTGTTTCTGCACCTGATGTAATAAAATCAATTAAGAATTACAAAGGTAGACGGGTTATCGTTGGCTTTGCTTTGCAAACCGAAGATTTAGAAAAGAATGCTTTAAAAAAGATGAAAGAAAAAGGTATGGATATAGTTGTTGCAAATAACGAAAAAAATATTGGTGCGGATAAAGCATCTGCTATACTTATGGATAAATACGGTAGAAAGAAAAGAATAGTGAGAAAAGATAAAAAAGAGATTGCTAAACAAATTTTAGAATTTTTAGAAGAATACATTGATAGGGAGGCCAAAAATGGTTAGAAACGAAGAAACGAGGTTTGTAACTTCTGAATCTGTTACTGAAGGACATCCGGATAAACTTGCGGATCAGATTTCGGATAAAATACTTGATGAAATTTTGAAGGAAGATCCGGCAGGTCGTGTTGCCTGCGAAACATACGTAACACATGGTTTAATTATTGTAGGCGGAGAAATTACTACAAAAGCATGGGTTGATATATCGAATATTGCCAGAGAAGCAGTAAAGGAAGTAGGATATACGTCACCTAAATATGGTTTTGATTACCATACTTGTGCAATTGTTAATGCCGTGGGTAGGCAATCTCCGGATATTGCCCAAGGCGTCGATATAGGTGGTGCAGGGGATCAAGGTGTAATGTATGGCTATGCTACAGATGAGACAGATGAGTTTATGCCTCTGCCCTTAGTACTTGCGCACAAGCTTACCAAGCAGCTTGCTGTGGTAAGAAAGTCGGGCAATCCATCTGACTTGGGTCCTTTCCTCGGGCCTGATGGCAAAGCGCAGGTTACATTAAGATATGAAGGCGGCAAAGCTGTTGAGGTAACTGATGTGGTAATCTCTACTCAGCATACGGAAGAACTCTTAGATAAAAATGATTCCTCACATATATCAGAAGAGGCAAGACAAAGAATTGTTCGCTCTGTTATAATGCCGGTTATGCCAGATTACCTCATAACAGACACGACGCGTTTTCATGTAAATCCAACCGGTAAATTTGTTATAGGTGGCCCTCAGTCAGATACGGGTATGACTGGAAGAAAACTTGAAGTAGATGCTTATGGCGGTATTGCTCCGCACGGCGGAGGTGCTTTCTCAGGTAAAGATCCTAGTAAAGTAGACAGATCCGCAGCATATATGATAAGGTATCTTGCGAAAAATGTCGTTGCAGCCGGTTTGTCAAAAGAATGCTTAATTCAAATTGCTTATGTCATAGGTGAAGTTCAACCCGTATCGTTTACGGTTGATACATTTGGTACAGGAACCGTACCTGATACGGAAATAGAAAAGGCTTTAAAGGAACTTGCAGACTTATCACCGCGCGGCATTATAAAGAAGCTTAATTTGCTTAAGCCTATTTATCAAAAAACAGCATCCTACGGGCACTTCGGAAGAAACGAACCGGAGTTCACATGGGAAAAAACGGACTTAGTTAGTGCATTAAAAGAGAAGTTTGGCAGATAAAAAGATAGTTATAGGGGGAATCGTAATAGATGGACTTAATATTAAGAAAGATCTGTTCTATTATAAGATTCCCCTTTTTTTGTTGAAAGATGCAAAAATTGGCAGCAGAGTGGAAGTGCCATTTGGCGAGAAGAACGAATTGCATTATGGTTTTCTTTTTTCTGTTGAATCTTCGGAGTTGCCGTCCTTCAAGGAAGTTAAAGAAATTCACGATATTGTCAGCAAGCCTCTTTTTAATACGGTTGTAAGAGATCTAATATTATTTACGTCAGAGAAATATTTCATACCTATTCATATACTTTTAAATAAGGTGCTTAAGACTACGATAGGTGAAATTTATAGAAAATATGTACAGTGCATATTACCGGAGGAACTAAAAGCAAATCTGGATGGCTTTTCTGAAAAAAAAAGAAAAATATCAGAGTTTATATTGCTCAGAATGTTTGTTCCGGTTTCCATTGTCAAAAAAAGATTCGGATTAAGCGCAGATAAATATTTGAAAGAACTGGAGGACGCAGGTTTTGTTAAACGTCAAAATGTCATAGAGCAACTATCAAAGAAGTATTATTCGTTAAACGTGGATAAAAGAAGTCTGGGAGAATTGTTAAACGAAATACCTGACAAAAAAATAAAAAATGCTGCAATACAAATTGTAGGAAGAATTATAAATGCAGCAAAACCCGTCAGAGAAATAGCCCTAAAAAAGGAAATAAAAAATGGAAAGAGGGCGATAGAATTACTCAGTGAAAAAAAAATTATAAAAGCAACTTTTCCATCCGTAAAAGAAAATATCAAAGAAAAAAGAACTAATCAATACATCTTGATATACGGAATGTCTTTGAAAGAACGAACAGCCCGGGTCATAGATATCTTAAAAAAAGATTTTAACAATCAGCAGAGAACACTTATTATATTTCCGGAATTTTCCTTAATAAACAGAGTAAAAAGTTTATATAAAAAAGCCTTCGGAAAGAGTATCTTCGTATGGGACGGAACAAGCAAACGCAACCTTGTGGAATCCATTTATTTTAAAGACAGTAAAATTATTCTTTCTACCTCATTTGCACTCTTTTTAGAGATTCCTAACCTGAAGTATATTATATTGGAGGGTGCATCCTCGCGTTATTTTAGAAACAATAAATTTGTACCGTTTGATGCGGAGGTTATAGCAATTAGGAGAGCTGAAAAGGAAAGAGTAGATTTAATTTTTTCTACTTCGGTGCCGGATGAAAATATATATTTTTTAATGGAAGAAGGAAAAATAAATAAAATTTTTTCTAAAGATACAACACATGCTGTAAAATTCATAGATATGCGCAAAGAATTTAAAAAGCACAATTATAAGATGTTATCTTTGTTTCTGCAAAAACAAATTGGAAAAATACTTCAGAAAGATGGTAATGTTGCTATCCTTCTGAACAGAAAAAGCTACTCGACATTTGTTATGTGCAGAGAGTGCGGCTATGTTTTGCGGTGCCCGAATTGTAACGTACCTCTGTATTATGACAAAGAAAAAAATATTTTGACTTGCCCTGTTTGCGGTTATAAGGAAAAACCGCCTGATATCTGTCCGCGGTGTGGTAGCACAAGTATCAGGTATTTTTCCGGTGGACTCCAAAAACTGGAGGAGCAGCTAAGGGAGATGTTCAAAGGGACTTCAGTTGTAAAGCTTATAAGCGAAACAGGAAGTAAAAAAATTGTAAATTCTTCAAGTTTTTCAAAAACGATATTTATAGGCACAGAATTTATTTTAAGCCATCTAACTCTCGAAAATATAAGTTCTTTTGCTTTTATCAGCATTGATATCTTTCTAAATCATTATGCGTTTAATGCTTCCTTTAATACCTTTAGGATATTAGGAAATGCAATTACCGAAATGGGGGACAAGGAAGTTGTGGTACAAACATATGTACCCGAGCATTTTGCTCTTTCTTCTTCTATAAATTTAGATTTTAAGCATTTTTTCAAAGAAGAGTTTTCCTTGCGAAAGACTCTTAAATATCCACCGTTCGGAAACCTCATTATTTTTACATTTATCGGAAAGGATAAAGAAACTGTTTTGGGTTATTCGGATAAATTTGGAAAAAAGATACAAGAAGATTGTAATAATTGTAAAAATTTTACGGTGCTTGGGCCATCTCCTGCTCCGCTTGAGAAAAAGGGTATGTATTACCACTATGAGGTAAGTATTAAAACCCAAGTGATTTATCCATTTATACGCAATATATATATGAGATTTATCAGTGGTACCTCAAAAGTAAAGATTTCCGTATCTTCCTTTGTTGCAACAAAGGAATGCCTGAGTGAAGACTGAGTATAGTTTCAATCTGTGCACTCAGGCATATATAGATGAACTACGGGTTAGAATTAAAGAACGGGCTTAATGGATTTGTTTGCTTCTGTTTATTGCTTTTTGACGGATTCGGTTGAGCCTGAAGTGTAACTTCAAGTCTTAAATTCTGACTCAATCCTTTTCTTGCAACTTCTATAATAACATGATCACCAACATTATGTGAGCGTATAATATTAATTAACTCATCTGATGTTTTTACGGCTTTTCCATCAATTGAAGTGATGATGTCTCCCTGTTTTATTCCTGCTTTATCTGCGGCAGAATCCTTTTGAACATTAGTAACAAGTACGCCAGGTATGTATTTAACGTGCATTTGGCTTGAAATTTCCTCTGTCATAGTTGTTATTTCTACTCCTAAAAACGGCCATTCTACCTTTCCATTCTTTAAAATACTATCGATTACCTTATTACAGGTGTTCGAAGAGACTGCAAAACCAAGTCCCTGTGCATTTTGATAGATCATAGTATTAATACCGACAACTTTACCATCCAGAGAAACCAATGGTCCGCCACTGTTGCCCGGGTTAATTGCAGCATCAGTTTGGATAACTCCATGCATAGTTTTATTTCCTATGTTTACATTTCTTTCAAGTGCGCTTACAACTCCAACGGTAACCGTGTGATCAAGACCGTAAGGATTACCAATTGCTACTACGGATTGCCCTACTTTTAGTTTTGAAGAATCCCCTAATCCTACATAAGGTAGGTCTTTTGCATTAATTCTAACCAAAGCAACGTCGCTTATTGGGTCTGCTCCTACAACCTTTCCTTTATATGTTTTTCCGTTGCTTAATGTTACTTGAATTTTACTTGCATCTTCAATAACATGATTATTTGTTAGAATTAAACCATCCGGACGTATAACAACGCCTGAGCCAAGCCCTTGCTGTGGTACTGCCTGCAAGTAGAAAAAATTTAATACTTCTTTAGTAGATACGATTCTGACAACTGCCGGTGAAACTTGTTGCACAACATTCTCAACAGCAGACTCAAGGTAAGGTTCTGTTTGTGATACCGTAGGGTTCTGTGCCGCTGGTTGGTTTACCGGGACATTAGTTGCCACTTTATTTGCCCAAGGAAACACTTTCGGGTTTTGAAAAACAAGATAAGTGCCGAAAATACCTCCCAGAATACCGCCTATAATAATTCCGATAATTAGTGCTACAAACCAACTTCTACTTCTTGTTTCTTCCATTTTTACCACCTCCTAAAATATGATTGTTTCTTTTTCATCTACAATTCTTACTTTATTGCCAAATGCTTCCACGTATTCTTCAGGATGTTCCGTATGAACCGGAATAATAATTTTCGGATTTATCTGAGAAACAATTTTAAATAAATCTTCTTTTCTTGCATGTCCGGATGCATGAATGTGTTCTCTCGGATAAAGGTTAAACAATTTCAACCAGTTATTCATTCTTTCTTCATCTATTCTTTGTTCTTCCGTGTGTGATTCGGAAGAGGAATGTATATATTTGCTGCCTTTAATGGGTCTTAAATCGATAAGCTCCTGCAAATCCCAATAACGCATAACGAAAACAAATCCTGATTCGTTTTTACGTATATCTTTTGCTTTTAATGTTTTTATTCCATCTATTTCAAGAATTTTTTTAATCCATTTTTCGCTGTAGTCCTTTTCTACATAAGTACCGCTCTTTTTCTTCTTCAGGTATATGTATATATTTTTATCGGTTATTTTTGGAACAGGCATGCCGATTTTGTTCATTGAGTTTATCAGGTATGCATCCTTTAATGTGATGACGAATTTTCTGTTGTTCTCTTCTGCGAGGTTATAGAAGGTAAGGAATCTGTTTACATCCCTGATGGAAAAATCAGCCAGAACAAGGCCTTTTGTTTTTGCCATCACTTCTCCTGCCCTTTGATGCACCTTTTCCTCGGTCCAGAATTCTTTTTTTGGTGTGTCTTTCCCTCTGAGGTTGGTGCCTTCGATTATAAGAATATCAGGGTGGAATCCCGAAGCATTTATAACAAATTCCTCGGTATCCTTTTTGTTTTTGCCATGCAGCCTCAAGTCTCCACTATAAACTATGTTGCCTTCCTCTCCTGAGAACACAAAACCCATTGCTCCGGGTACGGAATGGTCAACGGGATATGCATAAACTTTTACCTTGCCAAAATTATTTACTGCTTCTGCAGTTACTGCTTTATGAGTTCCGTAATAGCCTTCGGATTTGAAATTTCCTGTTGCGGGTCTCCTGATATATTTAAAAATGGATGTTTCAAATTGCGTGGTGGAAACCTCTTCCATTGCCCGAAGCAGAGATTCTGTAATTTTAGATGTATAGACAGGTATTTCATCTCTTAAAAATGTTATATATCCTGAATGATCAAAATGAGCGTGTGAAAGAAATACGGCATCAACAAAATTGTTCTCATTTCCTTCCCCGAGTGACTCTATTCCTTCTCTTCTTATAAAATTTACCAGGTCTTTTCTATAAAGTCCTTTAATTTTTGGTATAAGTCCCAAAGAGAACAAATCCCCTATACCATTAGCTACGCGTGGGTTAAGGTATTCCTCAAAGAAAAGGTTCCTTTTTTTATAATTCAAACCGAAGTCAAGGAAAAACCTTCTCTTTGAAGTCTCCAAAAATATTTTAGTACCGCCTATTTCCTTTACTCCATCATAAAATGTTAATTTTCCCATATAAAAAAGTATAACATGAAATATGAAAATAGTATGAATTATTTGCTCATTGCACAGAAACGGGTTAGGTTTAACAAATATGCAGCTCCGGCGATCGTTGAGCCATAGAAAATCTTTGGTTTGTTTACGTTTAAAAATTGCTCTATCGTGTTGTTTACTATTGTTGTGCCCGTAACCCAAAGAAGGTCTGCCCATTCTATATTTTTACCGGTTGAATTCTCTCCTTCCACCAAGACGCTGTTTATTTTTTTACCTAATTGTTCTTCATCCAGGTCTGTGATACGTAATTCAAAATTTTTTGAGAAATAATCTACAAAACGGGGCTGAAAGCCTATAATAAAAATTTTCGGGTTGCCGTAGTTTTCTTTTATAAATTTTACAGCACGCTTTGAACACTCACGTGGTTCGTCATCTCTGCAGTGAATGCTATTTGTAATGAGTCCTAAACCTCTGAGTACGGCATTAAGTGTTGATATAAAAATTGCGCGTTCATAGTTTGTCCGCATCTCGAGGTTTAAAATATCATTTATACTTCCCTCGAAATCACCGTATAAGTCTGTAAATGCCTGTCCTCTAAAGTCCCTGAAGTTTGCTTCCATTAGTCGTTCTCTTCCTTTTACAAGCGGATAATCCAGATCACTTGGATTGCCAATTGCTTCCTCAGGGGTTAAAGGAAAAGCTTTGACACGAATTTTCTCCGATTTAAGCTCATTTTCCTTAACAATTTTTGCAAAATCTTCTTTTAATTTCCGGTATATCATTTTTTTGCCTCCTTGATTTTGATTCCTCTGTATTTAATAATAATGCATACTTTATTGCTTTTTACTTCATTCCACATAAATGTCGGTACATTTGCCTCGACGTGTTTGCCGTAAGCCTCAAGAGTGATAATTTCCCTTCCGTTATTGCTCTTGTGTGAAATCACTTTTGAGGGAACTGTGTTTAAAGTAGGGACAGGTGGCTTACTGGAAGATATATAAATGTCTTCGGAAGCAAATTCGGCAACATAGTGTCCGCTTTCTTTTTCCGGAACAGGTGCAACAAGAGAAAAACCCCCGAGTTCTACAATTGCCATACTTTGACTAATTTTTTTAAGTGATATAATCGGTAGGGTATTCGTATAATTTTGCCTGTCCGGGCTGACACTGCCTTTAACGATGTGAAAAATCTTATCACTTACCTCTTCTGCTTCATAGGGGTCATGTGTTACAAAAAGTGTTGTAATTGAAAGACTTTTTATTATTTGCATGAATTCTTGCCTGATAAATTTTCTCATTTCAAAATCCAAACTGGAAAAGGGCTCATCCATGAGAAGCAGTTCCGGATTTGTTATCAGTGCCCTTGCAATAGCAACGCGTTGTTTTTCTCCCCCACTGATTTTTAAGGGATACTTATCTTTGAGGTTTTCTATATCGAGTTTTTTTAAAAACATAACTGCCCTTTTGGTTGTATTTTTTTCTTTTTTTATTAAAAGCGGAAAAACAATGTTTTCTAAAACCGTTAAGTGAGGAAACAGGGCAAGATTCTGAAAAATATAGCTTATGTTTCTTTCCTCTGCAAGTGTATTTGTAACATTTCGGCCGTTTATAAAAACTTCTCCTTTTTCTACTTTTCTCAGTCCGCTGATTGCATTAAGTAATGTGGTTTTTCCCGCTCCGTTTGAGCCGAGGACAACTCCTATTTCTCCCTTGCCCAAAGTCAGCGATATGTCCTTTAGTATTCCGGAGCTCAAAGATTCTACTTTTAATCCTGATTCTGCCATTTTAAAACTTTCTTTTCCACTATTCTAACGGTGTAATCAATTACAATAGAAAGAATAGCAATTGTAAGTAAAGCAGAGAACATCAGGGAGACATCTATAAGAGATTCCCCTTTCATAAGCATAAATCCAAGCCCGGACGGAATCGCTAGCATTTCGGAAACAACCCCGGTTCTTAGTGACATTCCACTTTCAAGTTTTAGCCCTGTAAAAATGTTAGGCATTGCGAGAGGTAAAATAATTTTTTTTATTAAAGTAATGTTGTCAGCCCCCATTGTTCTTGCTGCATTTATTATACTTTTATTTACGCTCTTTACTCCGCGGATACTGTTTAAATAAATAGGGAAGAACGAACAAATTAGAACTGCAATAATCGGGACAGCATTTGAGATTCCAAACCAGATCATAAGAACGGGAATCCATCCGATAGAGGGGATCGGGTATATGAGGAATATAACTGGGGATATTGTTTCATTAAATTTCTCGCTTATTCCGGCAAGTACCCCAAGAAGTATTCCGCTTAACGCTCCAAGAGTGAAGCCCACGGAAACCCTAAATAGGGTAAGCAGTGTGTTTCTAATGAGACTTCCCTTGAATATCTCGACAAAAAATCTTTTTACAACAACGGAAAAAGGAGGAAATAAATACTGCGGGACGAACGGCAAACGGGCAACAATTTCCCACACGGCAAAGAACAACAGTATAGGAATTAAGAACCTTAATCTCTGTTCCATATCATATCCGCTGCATTGAATTTTTTAATGTATCCCCATTTTGCAAGCATATCAATTTCTTCCTGAATTTTCTCTTTGTCAATTTTCGTAGTATAAACAAGATTGTTCATAGAGTACTCAATAGTGCTTTGGTTTGAATTCAAGTAACTTGCGACTATTTTTGCAGCTTCGCTTCTATTTGAGTTTATAAAATCTGTTTCTTCTCTTGTTATTTTGACAAGGTTTTTAACCAACTCAGGGTTTTCTTTAATAATATTGTCTTTTACGACAACACAGCTTCCCGGCATTTCCGGAAATATATCTTGAGATTTTAATAAAATTTTGAAGTCTTTTGAGTGCAGAATTGATGCGTAATGTTCCGGAATAAATACGGCTTTGACTGCACCTTTCTCCATTAAGGAGATTTCTTCCATTGGTTTTGTACGGAGAGGTTTAAACTTTATTCCATATTTTTCCTCCGTAAGCTTCATAACAAAATTTGCAGCACTGCCCTCACCAGGGCATGCAACGGCAGCACCGTTAAGCTCTTTAACGTTATTTATAGAATTCTGTGTAACGAGTTCGTATCCATACTGGTGCGTAAGAGATACAATTTTAATGGGAACCCCTCTTGAATATGCAATAATAGCAGGTACTACGCATATATATCCAACATTTATATCTCCGCGTGAAAGTGCTGCTGCAAGTTCCATACCTGTAGCATACTGGTTAAAGGAATTTACTTTTATCCCGTATTTTTCAAATGCCCTGTTAGTTTTTGCAACGTAAGCTGAGGCCGCATGGTCATTCATTTCCACAGCAAAATTCAAAGAGACTTTTTTAGTACTTGCACAACCATTCACAAATAATAAGGGAACCAATAAAAGAAGTAAAAGTTTTTTCACAAAGCCACCTCTCTAAAGAATTTTTTTGATATGTATTTCAGTCCTAACTCTTTTCTCACGGATTTTAACTCTTCAAACCCTTTTCTTGTAATAATCACAGGATGCGTTTTTTTGTTATTTATACTCGGAACCAAAAAGCTCTCTCCGCTTTTAATTGCAATTTTCATAATTTTTTCAATAACTTCTCTTTTTATGCATTCCTTATTTGCCGGGCAAATAACAGCAAATTGCGAGAAGTTGCTAATGCACGAAAGGGCTTCTTTTACCGAAGTAATAATGGGCATCCTCTTTTTCTTATGCACAAGGAACTTTACTGTTTTACTTGTTTTTATTCCTTCGGGTTTTTGCATTAAGTTTCCTACAATGATTATTTCTTTTATGGGTATAAGGCTTTCATACTTTGCTATTATTCCCTTTGCTCTGCCAAGGTTATTTTCTTTTGCAGTGAGAATAACCAAAGAAAAATAGGCAAACCTATTGGGATTAGCATAAGTAATACCACATATCTTTTTATCGTATGAAACCTTTACCCCGTTATTATCAAAAGATAGTACAGCATCGTTCAACAGTTTTACTTTTTCTGCCATTCCCCGATTTTCTCTTCAATTTTAGGATTTAAATAAAGTTTTAAAGTTTCCATTATTCTTTCGTATTCATCCGCATCAAGGAGTACTGCAACAGGCTTTCCGTTGCGAGTAATAAGAAATGAACTTTCTCTGCATTTATCCAGAAGTTGCAGAAAATTATTTTTCCCTTCCGTTGCGTTAACTGCTTTAAGCATTTTAACCTCCTACAATTAAATTGCCATTATTATAGCCATAAAATTGCAGAAGTCAACAAAAGGGAAAGCTACAAGAAAAATAATGTACTTTTATAAAAAATTTATTTTAATGCTGTTTACAAATCTTACTTTATTTCTTTTTTAGCTGCTTTATATTTGATTCGGAAAATTTTAAAGCCAAACTGCAATAGCAATCAAAAGGACTATTTACATTCAAAAGATGATTAATACTCGTTATCTACAAACTGAAAAGAACATAATAAAAAAATAGATTCGAAATTTTTTGTTTTCCTTTCAAACAAATATTTATAAACTACTTACTTGGGTTGCTTTCCTTTCATTTCTTTTATGATTCCTTTCAGTTCTTTTCTGTTTTGTGCAATTTTTTCTATGGAGTTTATAATCATCGGGTTCAGCAAATCGAGGTTTGGTTTTCTTGTATCCTCCAATAACCCGTAAATTTTTGCACCGTTTGCATAGGCAAAGCCTATTTCCCAGGCAGTTCCCGAATCCACATCTGTTCCGTTTAATATTGCGAAAACAAAGTCGCATTCTTTAAGCAGTTTTAAATCGTGTTCGAAAAATGTTCTGCTAGAACTTTTTCCTCTCTCAAACAAGCCAGCATCACGGTGAGGAAGATATGTTTCAAATCCTGCTTTACGTAAAATTTCATCAATCTCCTCTGCGTATTTCCGTTCGCCTGGCGTAAAAAGTGGTTCTGCAACATATACAAGCATAAAAGCACCTCCATTTTTTAACTATTGTAACGTAAATTTACTTATTTGAAATTCCCCGTTTTTTGCTATGCTAACAAAAAACGGAGGTTGATATGGAAAATTGCAAAATCAGTAAATACAGATGGCTGGTTTTATCCGCATATATGTTTGTTGCAGCACTCACTCAGCTTTTCTGGATAAATTTTGCCGCAATCGATACGTACGTAGAAAAGTTATTGAATATATCCGCAATGAAGGTAGGATTTCTTACAATGATATTCCCTTTAACTTTTTTAATTCTCTCCATTCCTGCCGGAATAGTAATTGATAGAAAAGGGTACAAATTCAGCATAATGTTCGGAGCAATTTTTACCACACTTTTCGCCATATTCAGGTTAATTTCACCCTTTTCTTACACAATGCTTCTTATTTCTCAATTAGGAATTTCTTTAGGCCAACCCTTTGTTTTAAACAGCATTACAAAACTTTCAGGACTTTGCTTTCCAAAGGATGAAGAAGCTACAGCTGTCGGTTTGGGTTCACTTGCCCTTTTTATAGGAATGATTGTTGGAATGGGGCTTACCCCGTTCATCACGAAGCATTACAGTTTCGTTAAAATGTTGCAGCTATATGCAACAATGAGTATTATAGGAATTGTGTTACTATATTTCTCAGATAAAAAGATACGGGAGAAAACTTCGGATGTGAAAGCAACCTTTGCTCAGTATGCAAATGGCATTAGGAATGTTTTAAAAATAAGAGACTTAATAGTTCTTGGTAGTATCGCATTTATTGCCATTGGTTCATTCAACGGAATCCTCACCTGGCTCGAAAAAATTCTTAATGAGATGCACAACATTCCAATGGAAAAGGCCGGAACAATTGCAACGGCGTTAATTTTCAGCGGAATGGTCGGCTGTTTTGTCATTCCTGAAATTTCCGACAGAACGCACAGAAGAAAACCTTTCCTTATTTTAGGAATGTCCGTTGCGGCAATTTCTTTAGCATTTTTTGCTTTAATAAAAGGGAATGTTATAAGCGATACAATTATTCTTTCTGTTATGGGATTTTTTGCTATCTCGGCATTTCCTTTGATGCTTACAATGAGTGCAGAAATTTCAGGAGCAAAATATGCCGGATTCTCTGCTTCCTTCCTGCAACTTATGGGCAATGGAGCTGCTGTAGCCATTGTGCCTGTTATTAACTATTCCAGGAATATTTTTGGTAATTATAAAATTGCCCTTCTGATAATTCTTCTGTTATTTGTTTTCGCTGTTTTCCTTTCTGCAAACTTACACGAGAATAACGTTCCTACGTA
>CAYYKP010000001.1:0-104854 GCA_964468055.1 uncultured Caldisericales bacterium | reverse complement strand
TTGCATTAGCACCAAGTCCTGGAGTTTCGAGGCTTTTTAGAATCTTTACACCATTAATAGTACCATTTTCGTTAACACCAACAAGCATCTCTACAGGTGCTTGATCTCCCGGGGAGGTAACATCCACAATCATTCCCGTAACATTTCCGCTTTTCTTAACAAGATATATGTTTCCAAAAGCTACGGCAGAATCAGGAGAATTAAGCCGTCCATTAAATTTTTCAAACTTATAATTACCCGGAAATACCTCCAAAAGCCCTTTGTTTAAAGCCTTTATATTCTGAGCTTCAATAACAGGAGCGGTCACCTGATAAACACCGGCAAGTATCCCACCAGCTAACGCACTTATAAGGCCAAGCACTACAGCTAATTTTGTTATCTTGTTCATGCTTTCACCTCTTTTTTATGTCCGTAAACATGCGGAATTAATTTATCAAAGAATGGTACGAATAATTGCACGATAAGTATGGAGAACATTACCCCTTCCGGATAAGCACCAAATTGGCGAATAATTACCGTAAGAAAACCAAGTGAAACTCCATACCATAATTTACCTTGCGGAGTGATAGGAGATGAACTGTAATCCGTCGCCATAAAAAACGCTCCAAGAAATAAACCACCTGCAAGTATAGAAAATAAAGGATCTCGTCCGAATAAAGGAGACAGTACAAACACCGTCCCAATATATGCGGTGGGAATTTTCCAGTCGATTACACCACGCACGACCAGATACAAACCGCCGAGTAAAAGGAAAAGTGCAGAAGTTTCTCCTATACACCCACCGACATTCCCAAGGAATAGCGCCCGATATAAGTCCCCTCTACTGCCAAACTGGCCTATAAGCTGAGAAAAGCCGTGAAGTTTTACTATATTCAACGGAGTTGCTGTAGTTACAGCATTAGGTACAAAAACAGTATTAAATGGCTTTGCCCAAGTGGTCATATAAACAGGCCAGGAAATCATTAGCACAGCGCGGCCGACAAGTGCAGGATTAAAAGGATTAGAACCAATTCCACCGAATACCCACTTTCCTAAAATTACAGCGGTAAATGCCCCGACAATTACCATCCAATAAGGAGAAGAGGGCGGTAAAATCAAAGCAAATAAAAGACCGGTAACAATTGCAGATAGATCTTTAATCGAAATAGGCTTCCTGAACATCCACGCACCAAGCAACTCGGCAACTTCTGCAGAGATTAGCGAAATCAAGATTACACCTAACGTATGCTTTGTACCAAAGAAATAAAGCCCCGCAATTGTTGCAGGAATCAAAGCAATTATAACATCTAGCATTATCCCGGACACTTTTACTTTATCTCTTACGTGAGGTGAGGAGGTTACAACAAGATCAATCATTTTGTTATCCATTTTCTTTTCCTCCTTTATTTTTTTCCGCAGCTTCCTTAGCTTGCTTCTCCCTTAATAATTTCAGTTTTTCAAACGCAGCCTGTTTAGCAGCTTCTATTTTTCTTTGTTTTATGATCGATTGTTTTGCCGACCGAATATTTTCCGTGAGATGTCTATGTGCAGGGCAAACATAAGAACATGTACCACATTCTATGCAATCAGTTGCATTAAGCGACTCCGCAATTTTCATATCATTTCTACGCCAAGCATGATCAATAAGTAGCGGCATCAACCCTATCGGACAAGAGTCAACACAACGCGAGCAACGAATACAGGGTGATTCTTCTTGGGGAGCCATGCTAAAAGCCTCGTCACCAAATAAAAGAATGCCAGATGTTCCTTTAATTACAGGAATTTCTACTGTAGATTGTGCAAGCCCCATCATAGGTCCACCTAATAAAAGTTTCCTCAATTTTTTAGTCAGACCCCCCGCCTGTTCAATTACATCGGTTAGGGGCGTACCGATTCTTATGATATAGTTTCCCGGATTTTTAATCGCAGTCCCGGAAACGGTAGTACCTCTTTCAATTAAAGGCTTTCCTTCCAACACAGCTTCTGCAATAGCCTTTAAAGTGCCCACATTCTGTACAACAACGCCAACATTAAGAGGTAAACCACCTGCAGGAACTTCTCTGCCGGTAACAGCCTTTATAAGCTGTTTCTCACCTCCCTGTGGATATTTAGTCCTTACAAGGATAACTTCTACATCTTTTATGTCTCTCGCTTTTATACAATCCTCAATTTTTTCAGCGGCATCGGATTTATTATCCTCAACCGCAATAAAACCTTTTTTTGCAGCAGTTGCCTTCATTTCCAAAAGAAAACCATCAATTATTTTATCCGTAAATTCAAGCATGGTTCTATAATCCGTAGTAAGGTAAGGCTCACATTCCGCACCGTTTGCAATAAGGATTTCTATGGTTTTTCCCTTTGGAGGAGAGAGTTTAACTGCCGTAGGGAATGTTGCACCTCCCATACCCACAATACCCCGGATTCTAATAAGTTTAATGATATCATCTTTGGAAAAATCTTTAATATTTTTCTTTTCAGGTTTTTCAAACCATTCATCTTTAAAGTCATTCTTAATCACAACCGCCTGGACATTCTTCCCAAGCGGGTGAGGTCTTGGCTCTATTGCAATTACCTCTCCAGAAACAGTGGAATGTACCGGAGCTGAAACAAAGCTCGCAGATGTACCTATAACCTGGCCCATCTTCACATGATCACCTACTTTTACCGTAGGCACGTTAGGAGCACCAATGTGCTGAGACAGAGGGATAACAGCAATAGAAGGCGGTTTCATATAAGCAAAAGATTTATTCTTGGTAAATTTATTTTCTTCCGGATGTATACCTCCGGGGTGAAAAGTAAAAATTTTCATTCAACCACTCCTTTCTCTTCATCTTCAAAAATATGACCGCAGTAAGGACAAATCTTCATATCCTTTTCTATGATCTGTCCACATTCGGGACATTTCTTTTTAAGCTGTGTAAAACAGTAAGGGCAATACATATAATCCGCTTTAATTTCCTCACCGCAAACGGGACATCTTTGCATTTCTTTACTTATTATAACTTCATAGTATTTCTTCTGTAATTCCACCACCTCCTTTTGTATTGCCTCTTCTTGAAGTTCCTCCCCAGTATATGGAGAACGCACAATAAGATAGAATAAAAACGGAAGGATTCCACCAAAAAGAATGGTCCAAATAAGCCAGGAAATACTACTTCCCCTTCTCGACCTGCTATCTCTATAAACAAAAACTGAGAGTGCAAAAACAATTAAAACATATACTAATACTATTACCCAAAAATCGAGCTGGTTCATCCATGGAAATACACTTTTTAAAACAAGAATAATGTTATTCATAACACTGAAATTATAGTATATTCCCCGAAAAAACAAAACGATTCATTAATTTTCTTACGGAGGCTACAAGATAAAGAGAACCCGTTACGCACAATAAATCGTTTTTGCTTGTTATTTCAAATGCTTTTCTGAAAGCCTTCTTAAAGTTTTTCTCTACGATAATTCTATTTTTAGGAACGTATTTTTCCACATACACCCTCAGTAAATCCACAGAAAGCCTTCTTTTTCCTGAAAAAGGAACCTCAGTAATTACAAAAATACAATTCTCATCACAAATTTCAGACAGAACATCACTAATATTCTTATCTCTTAAAATCCCGAACAAAAAAATAGTTCTTTTTTTCTCCATACGATTTAAAGTTCTTTTTAATGCCCTTGCAGATGCCCCGTTATGAGCACCATCCAGAATGATAAGAGGACTGCGATTTATAATTTCTGCTCTACCTGGCCAGAAACTTTTTTTCAGCCCTTTGACGATATTGCTCTTATCGATGCCAAATCCAATTTCTTTTAATAAAATAGCGGCTTGCACTGCAACGGATGCATTTTCAGCCTGATGAATTCCAATTAAAGGCACAGATAAATCATTCATTTTTATATTAGAGTAAGGAGAGTAGAAATCAAATAGCGTCCCATAAATACTTTCCCTAAAGTTTTCCGCATAAAAATCCCTTCCATATAAGAAATAAGGCGCATGTTTACTTTTTGCTTCTTGAATTATCCTCTTTTCCGCTTCCTTTTTTTGTTTCCCTACTACAACAGGTACATTTACCCTTACAATTCCAGCTTTTTCACCTGCAATTTCATACAATGTATTACCTAAAAATTTTTGATGATCAAAACTAATCGGCGTAATGATAGAAAGTAAGGGTTTTTTTATAATGTTTGTCGCATCAAGCCTTCCGCCCATGCCTACTTCTAAAAGTGCAAAATCCACATCTTCTCCATAAAAATAGAGGAATGCAATAATTGTAAAAGTTTCAAATGTTGTTGGAACAAGCTCCTCCGGCAAACTTTTATAAATTCCTTTTAGAAATGTTGCAATTTTAAGAAAATCCTCCGGAGGCATCAGTACGCCATTTATCGAGAACCTTTCGACAGTATTTATAAGAGAAGGTGAAGTAAATAAACCTGTACTGAATTTTTCACGCAAAATAAAAGAAAGGAAGGAAATCGTTGATCCCTTACCTTTCGTACCTGCAACATGTATAACGCTCAATTTCTCCTGCATGTCTTCCAACATCAAGAGTACTGCATTCATTCGGTCAAAACCAAACTTTAACCGTATATGTCTTTTTTTATTTAAACCGTAAATATAATCAAGCGATTCTGCAAAAGAGTGCATTTACCCATTCAAATCCTTTAAATGACTGGCAACAATGTCCTTTTCCTTTTCCAGCTCTTCAAGGCTATTCCTATCCTTTTTAATCACTGGTTCCGGAGCTTTGGAAAGGTAACGGTTATTCTGTAATCTTGATCGCAATTTATTTGCTTCTCTTTCAAGTTCATTATATTTTTTTTGTAGCCGTTCATTTTCTTTCTTTATATCCAATTCCCCTGCAACATGTAAGTAAATTACAGTTTCTCCCACTACACTTTTTACACTTTGAGAAGGTTTCTCGTTCGTTACATTCAAATCTTTGAGAAAAGCAAGTTCCTTCACGTTTTCACTTTCACGCTCAAGTACAACTTTTTCTTCATTGCTTCGCGTAAAAAAGGACGTCGACATTTTTTTGACTATCGGAATTTTGAGATCGGCCTTCAAACTTCTAATGGCACGTATCACGGAAAAAATATAACCTGCCTCTTTTTCGGCACTATCATTTAAAAGTGCTTCATTTTCCATAGGAAACGGGGCAACAATTAATGCTTTTTCCTTATGAGGTAGGAATGAAAAAATTTCTTCGGTTACAAATGGAGAAAACGGATGAAGCATTTTTAGAATCTTGCTCAATGCATCCCACAAAAGATACTGCACTTCCATCTTTCTTTCTGGATTTTTACCATAAAGTCTGATTTTAGAAAATTCTATATACCAATCACAGAATTCTTTCCATACAAAGTCATACAATTCCCTGGATGCCTCTCCAAGATCATATTGAGATAAAAGTTCTTTCTCTCTTCTAATTGTTTTATTCATTCTACTGAAAAACCATTTATCCTCAAGTTCATAATGAATGTCGGAAGCATTGTAATTTAAGGGATCAAAATCTTTTAAATTCATAACAACAAATCTTGATGCGTTCCATATTTTATTTACAAAATTTCTGCTTGCAGTTAATTTATCTTTGGATAGATTTATATCCTGCCCGCCAACAGTACTAAGGTAGGATAGGGTAAAGCGTAATGCATCGGTACCGAATTCATTTATCACATCTACGGGATCAATAATATTTTTCAAAGATTTACTCATCTTTCTGCCTTTTTCGTCACGAACGAGTCCATGCAGCATTACCGTATCAAAAGGTTTTTCTCTCATAAAGTGTAATCCGCTCATAATCATTCTGGCAACCCAAAAGAAAAGAATATCGTAGCCGGTAATAAGAAGGGTAGTGGGATAGTAATACTGAAGATCCTTTGTTTCATCAGGCCACCCAAGTGTAGCGAATGGCCAAAGTGCAGATGAAAACCATGTGTCAAGTACATCTTTATCTTGAACAATGTTTGTGCTTCCGCACTTAGGACATTTCTGAACTTTTTCCGAAGAAGCAATTACTTCACCACAATCCTTACAATAATACACAGGAATTCTATGTCCCCACCAAAGCTGTCTGCTTATGCACCAGTCTCTGATGTTTTCAAGCCAGTCATAATATACCTTCTCCCATTTTTTGGGTGTAATTCTTACATCACCGTTTTTTACGGCTTCAATCGCAACATTTGCTAATTCTCGCATTTTCACAAACCATTGTTTAGAAACAAGAGGCTCTACAACAGTACCGCAACGCGAACAATGTCCAAGGGAATTTTCATAATTTTCTTCTTTAACAAGATATTCTTTTGCCTTAAGGTCTTCCACTATCTCTCTTCTGCACTGTTCAACGGTAAGCCCTTTATATTTTTCCGGCACGTTTACCATTTTTGCCCTATCATTTATCACAGTAATAAACTCCAAGTTATGTCTCTGTGCAATTCCAAAATCATCCGCGGAATGCGAAGGAGTAACCTTAACAGCACCAGTACCAAATTCTTTATCCACAGCTTCGTCCGCAATAACCGGAATTTCTCGGCCCACAATAGGCAAAATAAGTTTTTTACCAATATCCTCCTTATAACGTAAATCCGAAGGATAAACTGCAACTGCCGTATCCCCAAGCATTGTTTCGGGACGTGTCGTTGCAACAGTTACATAGCGAGACGGATCATCTTTAAACGGATACCTTATATAGTAAAGTTTACTTTTAGCAGGAATATAATCCACCTCTATATCGGACAGTGCAGTATGACAATGGGGACACCAGTTTATAATTCTTTCACCTCTATAAATTAGCCCTTCGTTATAATACCGCACAAATGCCTCTTTTACTGCCTTTGCATAATCATCATCAAGAGTAAAACGTAATCTGTTCCAATCGGCAGAAGTACCTAACTTTTTTAGCTGGTTTACTATTGCGTTACCATACTGTTCTTTCCATTTCCACACTTCATATAGAAATTTCTCTCTACCAAGATCCTCTTTTTTAATTCCTTTTTTTAGTAGTTCACGCTCTACGACAGATTGCGTAGCAATCCCCGCATGATCCATCCCAGGAAGCCAAAGAGATTCCTTACCAAGCATTCTATTAAAACGGACAAACACATCCTGCAACGTAAAATTCAGGGCATGTCCCGTATGAAGCCTACCGGTAACATTCGGGGGAGGCATCATTACAACAAATTTCTCTTTACTAGAATTAGGATACGAAGCAAAAAAACCACCTTCTTCCCAAAACTTATAAATTCTTTCTTCTACACTTTTCGGATTATATGCCTTCTCCATAAACCCTCCTCTTTACGCAGGATAAAGTCCGAACAGACCATTCTTTTCCTGCTTTCTTAAAAGTACAATATTACCAAGTCTTTGTATAAAAATTTCAACGGTATTATTGACTACTGCAGAAGAAAGATGTCCTCCGACTACAGAATGATCCTTCTTTGCTACCGCGATATGGATGTGTATTATTGGGTCACCGTCATTTTCCGTTGTTCCGATGTTTCCTTGCATTGAAACAAGCTCCACAGGTTTTTCTATTTCATCCGTTAAATATTTTGTTCCATTCCAATAAGCAATTTTAACATTTTTTAGCATTCCTATACCATTGAGTACAATGCCCGATTCCACATGGTAGTTTTTCGAAACCGTTTTCATAGAAGCAAAAAAGTCTTCGCCGTCTTCCATTCTTATGCTAATTAAATCTTTACCTTCTTTAATAATCATTGTTCACCTCCTAAAAATATTTTCAGGTTATTATATAAAGTTCCGCAGACTTAGTCAAATATGTTTGATAAAAATCATGAACTATACAGATTAATCATTAACACGAATCTCCATTTGCCTATAGATTTCACCAACATCAAATAAGGTTACCATGCCTATCGGCTTTTCTGATTTACTTCCTGTTTCTGTTATGAGAACAGCATCCATTTTTTTGCCATTTTTGTGATATATCTCAAACGTTTCCGCTAATTTAAAAATATCAGTACTCTTTGAGATAAACCGGAAGTTATCTTTATGTTCCATAAAGGGCATAACTTCGGAGATAGAGATTTCATTTAGGTTTGCATCGACATTCTCCGCAATAAATCGCACAATGGTTCCTGCAGTAGAAAGAAACAAGAAATTATTATCGTTGTATATGGGTACTCTGGTAAAATTATTTTGCTTCATCATTCTAGCAACTTTTTTTATACTGTCTGTGCCTTCTGCAATAAACACCTTCTTCTGAAATTTAGGAATAACTTTAGGGGGAGCATTGAGCATTTCTTTAATTCTATCGGCAAGGTTTATAATAAAAGGTGCGGGTTCCGCAATGATCTGGTTTGTTGAGCGGTGCACAACTACATTTCTTAAGCTACCGATCAGTTTTAAATTTTCTTCATACTCCCGAACAACTCTATTAAAACGTGCTGCCCGTTCGACAAGTTCATGATAACTTACCCACACTTCTTCATGAAGCATTAAACGAAGTTTGTGATCAATCTCGTTGTAAATAGTAATAAAACGTTCCGCATTAGAAAGGTCGCTCATAAATCAAGATCCTCTGCGATACTCTGCATTGCTTTTAAAGATATTTCAAAAAATTCATTTAATGGAATTTCCAGTTCGCTTTCACAGGTCTTTATCTGATCCCTGCTTGCACCAGCGGCAAAACCTTTATCTTTAAATTTTTTCTTCAGGGATTTTACTTTTACGGTAGCAATTTTTTTATCAGGCATAACGAGAGCAACAGCGGTGATGAAACCTGTCAAAGGATCTACCGCAAAAAGAGCTTTATCAAGCAAACTGTTTCTGGGAAGTCCGTGTCTCTCATTGTGCACTTTTACAGCATAAACAATGTCATCCGGAAGCCCCATTTCTTCAAGCCACTGCGCACCAATCAAACTATGTTTTTCAGGATCCGTTTTTGTCAATTCATAGTCTATATCATGCAAAAGACCTGTAATACCCCATTTTTCTTCATCCTGTCCAAGCCGTCTTGCCATTGCACGCATGACTGCTTCTGTTGCAAGCATATGCTTTATAAGGTGCCGATCTTTCACTCGTTCATTAAGTTTTTCAAAAAGTTTGTCTCTATCCATTGAAATCCTCCTTCATCAAATTTTTTATTTTCTCAGTATATTGCAAAATCATTTTTTGTACAGTACTTTTATTCATCTTACCGCGTCCGGTTTGCACGGAGAAGAGTTTCTCAGGGAATTTCAAAGAGCTTAAATCAAAACCATTTACGATTTTTATTTTATACTTTAAGGAATGAATTTTTTTAGAGGTAGCATTTAGCTCATCCATTGTTTTATTTATACCTATGGAACCAAGTGCACGCAGTATGATATCCTCCGTATAAATTTTACGCGCAAATAAACAAATTGTTAGGGAGTTTAAAATAAAGCGCCACTCCTCCTCTTTTATCAAAGCATCTACTTCAAGTTCAGGGCTGCTTTGAACATCGCCTTCTATAATTTTTTCGTCTAGAGCATAACCTGCACTATCAAGATGCGAATGCCTTACCCCCATAAGAAAACCCAGGAATGCATCACGCCCCGTAATATATCCCGGAGCGCCTAACTTACCAAAATTTATTGCAAATTCACTGCCACCATACTTTGCGGAACAAAATGCAGAACCTTTGTTCAAATCCCTATAAAATTCTGCTTTATTTTCCAACATTTTGTGCATTACTTTCTCATATGTTTTGCCATCACCAAAATTTAAAATAAGTCCTTCGGTTTCTTTTGTGCTTATAAGGCCTTTCTCAAATGCCTCTGTTGCCCAAGCAAGCGTTACACCCATCTCCATTGCATCCCACCCTGCACGTTCAACTATATAAAGAAGCTTTAAAACTTCTTCAGGGCTATTTATACTGAGATTCGTTCCTATTGCATAGATTGGCTCATAATCATAAGGGATTTTAAAACTTTTAAAATGTACCCCATCCTCAAAGGGCTCTCTCAAGACTCCCAGATGTATACAACCCACGGGACAGTTTGCACAAGCAATCTGTTGCGCAAGATAATTTTCCGCCATATTCTCACCCGAAAGATTCTCGGCATCCTCAAAAAATCCCTGAGAGAAATTACGTGTGGGTAAAGAATTTATTTTGTTTAATGGAATTACATTTTGTGGAGTACCAAGGTTGTGATACTTTTTCATAGCAGAAGAGTTTACGGCTGCCTGAAAAATTTCATTATAGATCTTATTAAACTCACTAAAATTTTTCGACTTGTGACGTTTACTACCTGAAATAACAATGGCCTTAAGATTTTTACTGCCCATTACGGCACCGAGCCCAAGCCTGCCAAAATGTCTGCCTGTATCTACAGTAGCATTAGCCATAAGGGAAATATTTTCCCCGGCAGGGCCAATGCGTATAATGCTTCGTTTTCCAATACCTTTCTCTGCACTTCTTAAAATTCGTTCGGTTGCAAGCGCAGATTGACCCCATATGGAATGTGCCGATACAAATTTTACTTTTTCATCCTCTATTGCAATATAAGAAGGTTCGTTAAGTCTACCTGTAATAACAATAGCAGAAAGTCCCGCGTCGTACATGGACATAAAAAGTCTTCCGCCTGCATGTGACTCACCTAAATTTCCGCTTAAGGGTGATTTAAACATTGCTATAGTTTTTGTAGCAATAGGATAGATACCGTTGAACGGACCTATGGATAATATAATAGGAGATAGTTCCCCCAAAGGTTCTGTATTTTCAACATGCATATCATAAAGAAGTTTTGTTGCAACTCCGGTACCACCTATAAATTCATCATATAATACTTTGTCTTCATAGATTTCATATTTTTTATTCGTAAGATCTATACGCATTATTTTATTCATCGTCCTCTACCTCCACAAGGGAAAGAACTCCATTTGGGCAATACTCAGCACAAATTCCGCATTGATGGCACACAAGAGGCTCCTGTACAATCGGATCCCACTGCATTGCATTTAACGTACAGGCCTTTACACATTTGTAGCAATGAATGCACTTCTCTTCATGAAAAATTACTCCGCCACCTTTCCTTATTGTAAGTGCTTCAGTAGGACAGGCCGCTGCACAATCAGGATGTGTACATCCTGCACAGATACGAATGGAGAACGCACCTTCCACACCAGGATAATTTTTTACTCTCATTGCAGATAATTTTGTAGATGCAATATGAAAATAAGTTCTAGAACAAGCAAGCATGCAAGAATAGCAACCTATACATTGGGCCCTATTCACGACCCTCATTACTTTTCTCATTTTTCCCTTCTGTAAATTGAATAGTCAACATAAGGAAAAATGCTATCTTTTTTTTCAAGATAGTATACAAACTCCTCATCTATATTATTACCCCAGATCATATTGTACAGTTTAAGAAATGCATTTATATGAAATTTCTCCATCTGCGTTGCATAATTTATAGCAGTACCCACTGTTATGAGAAATGCCCAATCACTACTCTGTGCAAGCATAAGCTCACGCGCCATTTGGTTTAATACTCTTTTCTGAAGTAGCAAAGGTTTTGTAAACTTCTCTGCACTCTCAATCATCTTTTCTCCAATAACGTGAATATGCGGATAAATCCAATCCGTTTTCTCATTCAGCCATACCCTAAAATATCCGCCATCACCCCATGTGGATGGCGCAGGCTGTGAAAGCTGATTCACCGGATACTTTCTAAGATAATTGTAAGGAGTAATTGTTTCTATTCGCTTGGAATATTTATAAATTTCTCTTAAGAGATGTTCCAAAAAATCAGGCCCTTCAAACCACCAATGCCCAAAAAGCTCCGTATCAAAAGGTGCAACAATAATCGGCTCCTTCTCCATTATGTCAAGCAGGTACTCTGTTTCTTTCTCCATATTAAACATAAAATTTCCCGAGTGCATTTCTGCAACCCGCATTGCCTTTTCCCTATCGTAAGGATCTTTTTCGCCCAGAGGAACTTTACCTGTTATTCGGTGCATCTTTATTCCGGAATCAAAACGAAAGCCTGCAGGATGCAAATATTTTCGTACTTCCGTTTCCGGAATTTCATACGCAATATCTTTATAAAATTCTCTGTAATTGAAATCACCGGGATAGCCTTCTTCAGCACTCCATACCTGTTTGGAAGCATCCGGATCACGCCCGAAAAATGCTACCCCTGCTTCACTTATTATGGGGCTATGCACTCCATAAACGGGAGAAGGATCCGCATAAAGGACGCCATGCGTATCCAAAAGAGTAAAATAAATATCATTATCGGCAAGAATTTTATCAACACCCCTTGTGTATGCGCATTCCCCAAGCCATATACCCCTTGGTTTTCTCTTAAAAATTCGCTCATACTCCTTTACTCCCATCTCTACTTGCACTTTCCGTGATTGTTCATTCAGTTCAAGCGGAAGGATCTCATGCGTAGCAGTACAGGTAATAATTTCTATAAAACCTTCTTCCTGTAATTTTTTAAAGCCTGAAAGCACATCAAAATTAAGCTCATTTTCAAAAATATCTTTAAGTATGGAGAATCGCTCAAAGTAAAAATTTAAATTTTTTATTTCTGCCCTTGTATGTTTTTTACCAAGCTCCTCTTTCGTCAAATCCACCCGGCTGTCTAGATAACGAGTGTAACGTACCATAAGTAAATCGTCAGTAAGCATATTAAGAAGAGGGGGAGTAATAGACATTGTAATTTGAAACTTTACACCTTCTTTTCTTAATTTTTCAAATGCAATATACAGTGGCAAATAAGTTTCAGTTATTGCCTCATATAGCCAATTTTCCTCAAGAAAATAATCTTCCTCCGGGTGCTTCACAAAAGGAAGATGTGAATGCAAAACAATTGCAAGATATCCTTTTTTCATGTTTCCTCCCAAATCACTAAAAATTTTTTAAACTCAATTTCCTATTAGTAAAAGGCATAAATATAATTAATAATAGTGTTCCGCTTATTAAAGTAATAAAACCGGAAAACCAGAAACCAAACAAATAAGTAGGAAGATAAAGACTTCTAAACATCTGAAACATCCAATAATTGGGGAATAAATAGAAAAGAAATTGCAATTTATCCGGAACGAATATGGAAACTAATGGTAATGCAAGATATACAAAGCCAAGCACTTTCATAACAGCAATAGCAGAAAGTTGGTTGTCGGCAAATATCCCTACAGTTAAACCAAAAGTTATACCAACCACGGTAGAGAACAAAATACCTATGGTCAACTTTACGTAATTCATTGGAGACACGCCCATAATAAGTTCCATTAAAAACGCTAATATGACACCTATAAAGAATACGAGTAAAGCACGCGCAATGACATATTGAAATATTGTAAGAGGAGAAATAGCCAGGGCCTTAATAACACCATTTTCTTTTTCTTCCACAATATTAAATCCCATCCAGGAGGCTCCTATTAGAACCGCCATAAAAATTAACAGAATTATGGCATATCCTTCTAATGGGAATTTTTCACTTTTAATAGGCAGGCAATTAATTTTTGTTGATTGATTTTTTGATAAAATTGCACTCATAACAACATCTACAATGTTTTCAGTATCTGCACCCTCATTTCCCTCAAGCAAAACTACAATTTTACCGTTCTCCTTTACTATACCGGGAACATCATCGTTAAGGTTAACCCTTTTAACAACATCATTTTTAGATGGATACATTTCTACTCTGCCGTAGGTTTTTAACTCTTGAACAACAGAAGGGGATACATTTGCATCTACTGCAAATGTAGGTTTTGCGCTTCCAACGGAAGGTAAGAGCAATCTTATGCCAATGGCTAAAATAAGAGGAACAATGAGCATGTATACTATAATATTATTTCTCAATGAATTTACCGTATCTTGTTCGATAATTGATAAAATTCTCTTAAACATAATGTCCTCCGGCTTTCATCAATTTATTCTTAACACCCCAGAAACTAATTGCGAACATCACGATACATTCAATGGAAAGCATTATTAAAACAGGCATAATAAAACCAGCCTTACCAGTAGGAAATAGAATCTCTCGCATGGAAAGCATTATTGAATAAGCGGGAATAACTCTTATCCATAAAGGTGAAAATGCCGGATTAATATAAGAAATAACGGGAATCATATCGACAACTAATATCAATACTCCCCATGGAAACCATCCGGAAATATCATCAAAAAAAATACCTACAAATAAGCCAAGAAGCGTCATAAGTAGGCTGCCCAAGGCAATTATAAGGAGCAGTAAAACAAAATTTACCGCTATTCCCATAGTAAAAACAATAATTATTGCACCATAGATAAGGCTGGAGAAAAGAAACAGCAAAGACTTAGAAATTATATAGCTTAGAGTACCGGCAGGGCTTACTCTATAAGCTAATATGGTTCCTTCCTGTTTCTCCTGAAAAATCATAATAGAAGATAACATAAAACCCAATACCATAACTTCAAATACCATAAACATAGGTATAGTATTTTTATTTAACGGAATAGTGTCACTCTTATTTCGTAAAGATTTTATATCAAACCCCTTGTCTTGAAAATCTCCTTTCAGTACTTGTGCAAACTTATTTATTGATGCTTTTACTAGGTTAACACTGCTCTCCGAGATTGAATCATCATAAACTAATGTAAACTTAGGTTTCGTAAGACTTCCTTCAAAAATCACTCCTATCTGAGATTTACCTTTCTTAACCAAGTTAATCAGGCCTTCTTTATTACTAATAATATATTTTTTATTAACCCCACCAGTTTCTAAGTACTGTTCTAAAATCTTATTGCTAGTTCCATCATAGAATAAAGCCTCAGGCATAATATCAAGTTTTGCAGGAATAACAAAGTCAATAAAAACAATCGCAATAATTGCAGTTATAAGAAGACTCCAATAAAGACTACTACGCGCAGCTAAGAGAAAATCTAATTTTAACAAACTAAAAAGTTTTTTCATATCTAAGATAGTCCTCTTCCGGTTAACTTTATAAATACTTGTTCCAGTGTGGCCTCCTGAGAATGAATTGTTTCAATATTCTCTGTTTTAATTAAATTCAGAAATTTTTCTTTATCATCCTTGTTTTGTATAAAGAAAATATCACTTTTCAACTTTTCATTTTCTTTATACTCCACTTTAACGGAATTCTCTCCGTACTTCAGTTTCAAGTTTCGCGGACTATCCAAGGCAACAATTTTTCCATTGTTTATAAAAGCCACTGTATCGCAAAGCTCTTCTGCAACAAACATATTATGAGTTGTAAGCAGAACGGTTCTACCCAACTTCTTCTGCTCTTTTATTATTTCTTTGATAAAACTTGCAGTATTAGGGTCCAATCCGGAAAGAGGTTCATCAAGAAAAATTCTTTTGGGATTGTTAATCAACGCCCTTGCAAAAACAAGCCTCTGTTTCATTCCCTTTGAATAAGAATTTACTTTTTTGCGGGATGCATATTCCAACCCTACTTTTTTCAGTAATTTAAACGGATCTTCAACAGGAACATCAAACAAGCCAGCAAAATATTTAAGGTTTTCATATCCTGTAAGTTTCCCGTAAAGATTAGGACGTTCAAAAGATACGCCAATACTATTAAAAAAACTCGACTTTCCTTGCCTTACGGAGATTCCATTATAAAGCACTTCTCCTTTTTGTATGGGAAGCAGCCCAATCATAAGATTTTGTGTAGTGGTCTTGCCTGCACCATTTGGGCCAAGTAATCCAAAAATAGAACCGCTGTTTATAGAAAAAGTCACACCGTTTACAGCATAATTCTTTTCATCATACGTATAATACAAATTTTTCACTTCAATCATTAACCGACTCCCTTATCTTAATTAAAAACTTAGAAGTTATTCTCCATGTATTTATCATGTAAGAAGACAATAAATCAAACTATTTTACTTTGCCCATTGCCTTATTTCTCTTTTGGAATATGGATGTATTTAATTGTTTTTGCAGTATTCTCGGTTTTATTTTTCTTTTCTTTAAGTGCTTTTGTTTCTTTTACTATTCTTTTTACTTTCTTTATTTTGCTTTTTTCAAGATCAATTTTTACCCATTTTAAAATCTTATTCCGGGAGGGTTTACTAACCGGAACAATAATTTCCTCAGATTCGATAATCTTTTTAAAACTTCTCCCGTTTTGCACACCAATTACTGCTTTTAGAGATTCCCCTTCTTCCGTATGCATATACCCATCACCCGTTTCCGACATAACAGGAATTGCCAAAACAGACCGTTTTTTGTTTACAAGTTTTAGCACGGGCTGTTTTCTCTGTTTCTCAATCTCCCAGTGCACATAAACAGTGCCAGGCTCTTTAGGCAAAAGCTCAATATGATTTTCTTTATATTTTTTAAGAAGTTTTTCATTTTTTAGACTAGCTTCAAACTCCCTCATCTTTTTTATCGGTTCCTTCTTTTTGGATATAGCCTTTATTAATTTATCCTTTGACATCTTATGTCTGCCTTTAATGACATAAACTTTTGCAATCTTTAATATCTCTTTTCTCGTCATTTTACCATAGTCTTTTTTCATATATCACCCCTTTGGAAAATCTTTTGGAAATTTATATTCCCTTGGAATTACAACTATACCTGATTGGGATACATAAAAGTGCTTTTTATCTATATTTAAATTCATACCTACGGAAACATCATTCGGTATCTTGACTAATTTATCGACAATTACCTTTCTCAAGCGGACATTCTTTCCTATAATAGAATCATTGAAAATAATAGAATCATTTATTTCGCTGTTTTCATAAATTTTCACGTTGGGAAATATTACCGAATGTTTTACCATGGAACCTATAACAATGGACCCGTCTCCTATAAGAGAATTCACAGCATAACCATTTATTTCCTTACCATTGTTGTATACGGAGGCAAATTTTACCGGGGGAAATTGTCGTGCATGTGTATATATGGGCCGTTCGTTATTATACAAGTTCAATCTTGGGATTGGAGAAAGGAGATCCATATTCGCATTATAAAACGAATCAATTGTTCCCACGTCCTGCCAGTAACGCTGATTGCCATTTTTATCTACAAATCTAAAAGCATAAATATTGTATTTATTGTGAATTGCATAAGGTATTATATCTTTTCCGAAATCATGAGAGGATGTTTTAATCTCCGCGTCATGTATCAATAAATCTTTCAGAATGTCAGCATTAAATATATAAATCCCCATAGAGGCAAGGGAATATCCTTTTTTATCCGGGATTTCCGGAGGATTTTTGGGCTTCTCCTTGAAATTAATTACCCTATTCTTATCGTCTATACCCATTACACCAAATGCTACAGCCTGTTCTTTTTTTACTACAACCGCACCAACTGTTATGTCCGAGCCCTTGGCCATATGGGAAGAAAGCATTTCCCTATAATCCATTTGGTATATATGATCGCCGGAAAGAACAATTACATATTTTATTTTTTCACGATCAACAAAGTACATATTTTGATAAACAGCATCAGCAGTACCTGTATACCATCTTTCCCCGAATCTTTGCTGAGGAGGAACATCCATAATGTATTCGCCAAACATACTACTTAGAAAATTCCAACCTACAGCGAGATGCCTACTAAGAGATGCTGATTTATATTGGGTAGCTACAAGAATTCGTCTAAAGCCGGAATTTACACAATTACTTAACGTAAAATCTATAATTCTATATTTTCCACCGAACGGCACAGCAGGCTTCGCACGTTCTTCCGTAAGTGGATACAGCCGCTGCCCTTTTCCGCCGGCAAGCAAAAAAACTAAAGTTTGCTCAATATCTCTGTTTTTGCATCTCATCGTTTCCTCCTTAAAATTATTATATAACAAAAGTAGCTTTATTAAAATACGATTTAAGCATAATCAGACTATATGAATTAAATTTTAGAAATAACAGATATAAGATTTGTATAATTGTAACACAACTTAATTGTCAGATGATACCCCCTTCTAAAAAAGTAAAGAATTAATTATAGTATTCCTTTGTGCCAGACACCAATGAGAAACATCACCTATTAAATTTCTCGATTCAGTATTTTAGATGAAGGGAAATATAAAAATATTGAAACATAAAAAAGCAATTGCTTCTGTTTCTAATCTATCAATAATTATCGTTCAAACATTGGCATTACTGCATTAAACATTACAATCTTTATGAAAGACGGCTACATTACATTTATCAGCAGACGATACGGAGAAGATATCACAAAAATAAAACTCAACGGTAAGATTACCATGTACCCTGGTATGACTACACTAAAAGTATAATAGTTTATTATTACAAAAATTGATGAACTGCAATAGAAGCCCTTTCAAATATGCTGGAATCAAGGATTGAAACTTAATCTATTTTCTTGACGATGACCATTTATACATTAGTGCCAACGAGACTCCCCATACTGTAAGGAAAATTACCAGACCCGCAAACTTTGCAGCGGGTGTTACCATATCCTCGATATTTATACCATAATAATCTTTTATCATATTTTACCTCCTATAATATTATATCAAAAAAACATATTTAGTATAGTTGCCGACGCTAAATATCAATAATTAATTACATATCGAACAAATACTTTGAAACACACGGGGACCTTAAAAGTAGTATTTTAACCGAAATTTATCAATATTGCACATAAAACAATAGCATAAACAGGGGGCGTTGCAAATATTATTTTTATAGTTAGCTTTCATTTTATTAGAAAACCTATAAAATGCTGATTTTATCAGTGTTTTCAAATAGCCTGTTTTTTCCATTTTAAGCACTATAGCAGGGTAATCATGTTGATTTTCCAAAGTTTACCCCTTAAAATGGATTTAAACGGTATGTTTCTAACAAACATATATAAACACAATGATTTATTGAGTGTATTATGTAAAATACAAATATATCGCCCATTACTTCTAAGATCAGATAAAAAAATTGTTTCATAAATGAAAACTCAAACTCCCATAATGATTATATAAAAATAGAGCAGGTATCGAATCATTTTCTCTCTTGTAAAAGCTACATTATTTTTCCCCGCATGAATTATAAAAAATCCAGAGTAACTCCTTCCCAACAACCAAATATTTCAAATTAACTTACCATATCTGTAAACGACACATCAACAAACCACGTGAATATCATGAAATATTTTTAGATATAAGAATGAAGAACTTAAACAATAAATAGATGTTTAATCTTTTAAAAAGATAACTCCGCCGTAATCTATAGCTTTATCTCCGTATCGTAGTTTTATTTTATCCAGAGCTGTTTCAATTCTTATACAATTTATATCCTTATTGTTGTCAAACAGAGAGAGAACATTTGTTTTACAAAAATTACTTGCAGTTATACCGACAAGCCTTACCTTGCCCCCCTTATAAACACTCTTAAACAGAGCTAATGTTTCGGTATAAATTGCTTCATTTCCGTTCATTGCAAAAACCTTTTTTCTATGGCTTACCGTTTTAAAATCGGAATAGCGGATAACGATAATAATACTTTTCGCAAATAATCCACGGGCCCTCAATCTCATGCCAACTTTTTCGGCAAGGTATTTAAAAACTCGCTTAATATACAGAACATCATCGGAATCACTATGAAACGTAATGGAATTGCCAATAGATTTTTCCTGAGGTTTTTCGTAATCCGAAATAATAGGAGAATCGTCCTTTCCAGCAGAAGCATTGTGCAAGAAAACCGCACTTGAATGGAAAACACGCGAAAGGTCCATTAGCGGTATTTTCCTTAGCTCTCCCAAAGTAGTTACTCCAAAATTCAGATAGAGTAAATCGGAAGTTTTTTTGCCAATTCCACTAATCTTTATTACGGGTAAATTTTGAAGTACTGCGTCCTTATTTTTCTGAGTAATTAAAAATAAACCGTCCGGTTTCCCAAGCTTTGATGCAAGTTTTGCAAGCAATTTATTATAACTTATTCCAACAGTTGCAGGTAATCCGAATTTACTTTTAATAAGGTTTTTGAGTGTAGTACCAAATTCTTCTGCTTCCTTAAAATTTTTTACAGTATACGTAAGATCTAAAAAAGCTTCATCTATTGAAAACTGTTCAACTGCCGGGCAAAGAGTGCCATACAGTTCAATTAACCTTTTAGAAACAGCAACATATTTTTTCATATCTGACTTTAAAATAATAATATTCCTACAGAGTTTTTTGGCCATAAACAATGGCATAGCAGAATGTACTCCATATCTACGTGCTTCATAGGAAGCGGTGGCTACAACAGAACGAATATTAGTATTGCCTGCCACAACAACAGGCCTTCCTTTAAGATAAGGTTTGTGAGTTTCCTCTACGGAAACAAAAAATGCATCCATATCAATATGTATAATAATCCTTTGCTTTTTCATACTATATTATACGAACAGATGTTTGTAAGTCAATAGCAAATTCAAAAGAAATGTAGTACTCTGTAAATCCTTTAGCAGTCAATGATTGTATTACTTTGTTAGGTATGATGAAATTTATTAAATGTTTTTTTTAATACATAATAAGCAGTCGTAATTTCATCTGCTCTGAGTATTTTGAGAACAATAATGTATACAACAGAGAAAAACAAAAATGCAATAATAAGGTTTATTGCAACAAACCAATTCGATTTTGGTATAAACTTACTAAGAAATGAGTATGTATAAAACATTACAATTATAGCAACAGTAGAGCCTATCGTGAGCTTTACAAAAGAAGCAAAAATTTTCCTTCCGCCAAGTGCACCTGTTTTCTTTCGCAAAAAAACAATCAGAAAAAACATATCAAGATATAACCCTATGCTCACCGCAAGAGCAATTCCCGAATGCTGATAAATCTTGACAAGGGGGAAAATTATTGCAATATTTATAGCAGCAGTAATAATTGTGAGAATCGTCGGCGTCCACATATCTTTAAGCGCAAAAAAGACACGCATTATAACAATTGCTACCATTGCGGCAAACACGCTAAGCGAATAAAAAGCAAAGGGCCTGGCAGTAAGGTTCACAGCTTCCAGGTTAAAAGCACCTCTTTGAAATACTATTGCAACGAGCTGTTTACTGAAAACAACGGATATAAATGTTACAGGAATAATGAAAAAAGAAGCAAAGCGTATACTCTTGGAAAAAATATTTCTAAGTTCCTTGAAGTCTCCTTTAGCTGCAGCTTCGGAAAGAAATGGGTAATAAGATGTTGCAAGAGGGACAGTAAGCACACCAAGGGAAAATTGTCTTAATTTATTTGCATACCCAAGAGCTGCTATACTACCTTCACGCAGAGTAGACGCAACATTGTTACTCACAACGGTAACCGTATAAGTTGAAAACTGTTGCAGTATAAGAGGAACGGAAAGATATAAAAGCATAGGAAGAATAGTGCCCTTTACCCTGAAATCAAAAGTAAAGTGCATCCCAAGTTCAAACTTTCCGTATAAAAGCATTATTATTGTTTGCAAGAAAGCCCCGAAAAGCATACCTACCGCATAGGAAGCAACACCAAGCGTATTATGGAATAATATTAAAAATATGATAATGGAAGTATTTAATACCAACGCAACAATGGCAGTAATAAGGAAATGCTTCTCTGCTTGCGCAACCGCGTAAAGAAAATTTGCTATACCCCAAAAAAACGAGGTAATGGCAAAAAGATCTATAAGGCGCGCCGTTATTGCAATGAGAGAGGATGACCTAAACCCCGGAGTAAAAACTTTTACCAGCGGAAATGAGAAAACAACAAGCAATGCCATGAAAATTCCGAGGCCTAACACAATGTAGTTAAATACAATTCCAAGATCTCGCATTGCCTTTTCTTTATCCTTGTTTAAAAGCTCTATAAAGAGGGGGATGAAAGAAACTGCAATTGCGCTTGCAGTAATGTTTAGAGTAATAGAAGTTATGGGGAAGGTTGCATTTAAAGCATCTGCCGCATGTGTTGTACCAAAATATGCACTGAATAACATATCTCGTACAAGGCCAAGCAATCTGCTTATTACGGCAGCAGTCATAAATATCAGTGACGCCTGAACGGCATTCTGCTTTAAAAAACTTTTATTTTTCATTGTTTAAATAAGAAATTGCCGGAATATAAACTAAAAGAATTACAATAAAACCAATTATCAAACCAAATCCGATACCCCAGAGGCTGCGGTACATAGAAATAAGAAATGTCTCCCTTAGGTGCGAAAAAGTATCAACAACAGAAATAGACCCCATTATTGCAAGAGTGGAAAAAATAATAATCCATTTTTTTCTCATAAGATAAGAAGACAGCACCGCAAGGAAAATCGATGGATAGCCTATTATAAATTCTTTAAAACGCGGGCGAGCAACTATTGTATGTTCAAGAACATCTCTAAACCTCAGTTCGGCGGAAGAAATACTTACCCCAGTGTTTCCTGAACGAAGAAGATAGACGAGAAAAACACCGGCAAGCGCAATTAAAATAATAATATGTCCCCATTTCACTGTGATGTTCCAGGCTTTCTCGCTTTCTTTAACAAGGTCATTCTTCTTTCCAGGTAAATGCCTGTTATTAAAATCAGCACCGAAAACATATAGATAGTTTACTACGAGAAAAATAAAAGGAGAAAGATAGAGCACCTTCACTCCTCTAAACATGTCAAGGTTCAACAGATACGGGCTGGATGAGATAACAGCACTGATCCATAAAGCACCTATGAGAGAAAAACCGAACATCGCAGAGGAAAGAATCACTCCATGTTCTATCACTTTTATGATAGCTATCTTACCTTTACCATATATTTTTTTGATATACTGCAAAATTGGCAAGGATACCATACCCGTTACAACAACAGCCGCCGAAAGAGCAGAAAGTTTTTCGGATAAATCCTTTGAAACTATAACCAACGCAAACCCAAGCAAAGAAAGGATAACGAACAAAAGGATTATATTCTTTTCCTTAATATCAAATAGGATGCCCACATAAATCATAAACAATGCAATTACACCAAGTAAGATTAAGAAAATAAAACTTGTATGGATGTTCACTTCAGGCATAGGATGTGGTACACCGAATTTCATCCCCTTATCCTGCCATAACTTATGTAACTTGTTAACGTAATAATCGTTTATCCCCATATTATACTGATAGCTTTTGCCCGTATCAACAACCGGTTTTACGTAGATTACACGAATATTTCTATCGGAAACGGATCTAAACCAGCGATTAAATATCTGAATAGGCGAAAGCTTTAGCTGTTCTGCAGGATATATGGAATACACACGTGCCACATAGTAGTTCGTTTCTTTTATAAGCTGCGGTAGTCCTTCCTGATTATAAATACCCTTCTGAATTGGAAGTTCTATAATATACGTAACAACATGATTCTGTTTAAAAAAATTCGCGAGAGATGCTGTTGCATCCCCACCTGCTCCGAAAATTGCACTCCCGTAAAACATCACGGAATGAATATCGAACCGCTTTATGGTATCTTCAAGAGATTCAAGGTTTCTATTACCAGGCACATATCTAGGACGTAAAATTACGTTTAAACCAAGGTTTTTGAAATTTTGTATCATATTGTTATCAAAACCTATACCGAAATTTACTGCATCTGTCGGGTCGGAATGGACAATTATAGCATAAGTTCCGTTCCTTCCGCTAATAAGCTTTGTGCCTTCAGGCAAACTTTCGGCAATTCTTGATGCAAGAGACTTGTCTTTTGTTATAAGCACCGTATAGAAGGCCTTTATAGTACCCATGTATTCGGAAAAATTTATGTCTCCGCTAATTTGCAACGGAATATTCCCGGCAAGTACATCGCTACCTGCATAGGACAAAACTTTCCCGTTGTTTACAACATCCTGTACAGATTGTTCCGGAATAGCTACACTTGTGATTCCATTTTTACCGAGTTCCTCTATTGCATCATACGCTGTTTTTCCATATGAATTCGCAAACATTTGAAATGTATAATAATCGGCTGCAATATCAAGGGTATTTTCCTTTTTTTCCGCGGAAACCCTTACTCCTATCTGAAATAGCGAGACAATAAACGAGACAATAATAATTAAAAGGAGAGCCTTATTTATCCTATTAAATTTCATCATTCCTCCTTACATCTTTTCTCTTTTTTCTATACCCATCAAATCCATAAGTAAGGAAAGAACAGAAACACTTGAATTTACAAGTACAAGACGTTCTTTTTCAAATTCAGAACCTATTACTTTATACTTCTGATAAAAACCGTTTGCCTTTTTAGAAATATCTATAGCAAGAAACGGCAGTTTATTTACAGAATTGTTGTCAGCTATACTGTAAAGATTATTTCTAAGATTTAACAGTTCATTCAATAAACTCTTTTCTTCCTTTTCTTTCAAGAGACTTATATTCATACTTCCTGCACTAAAGTTTGTCCCTTTTGCTTTTCTCAAAATATTTTTTAGTCTTGCATATGTATACTGCACATAATAAACAGGATTATCCATTGATTCCTTTTTTGCAAGATCCATATCAAAATTAAGATGTGTATCAGCACTTTTCAAAAGGAAAAAGAAACGTGCAGCATCCTTTCCAACTTCCTCTATAAGTTCGTCAAGCGTGATAAATGTTCCTGTGTGCTTTGACATCATCACCTCTTTTCCGTTCTCATAAAGATGTACTATCTGATATATAATGACATCCAGAAAATCTTTTGGGATCCCCATTCCCTGAATAAGTGCTTTCATCGGTATAATGTGGCCAAAATGATCTGCACCCCACACATCAATCACTTTTTTGAATCCTCTTTGCCATTTATTCCTATGATATGCAGCATCCACAAGTGTGTATGTGGGCTCACCGGTTTTCCTGATAAGTACTCTGTCCTTATCATCACCAAATAAAATAGATTTAAACCAGACAGCACCATCTTTCTCATAGGTATAACCACTATTCTTGAATATTTTAGTTGTTTCGTCTACCTCACCACTTTTGTATAGAGAAGTTTCATAAAACCAGTTATCAAACATAACCCCGAATTTAGCAAGTGAGCTTTTGATTTTCCATATCATCATATCCTTGCCGAAATCTTTTATTGCTTCGTAATCTGCTTTTCCGTTTTTTATATATCTATCTTTAAATTTCGAAAAAGCATCTTCAGCAATTTCCTTAATATATTCTCCCTTATACCCATCCTCAGGAAACTCTGCCTTCAGACCACAAAGTTTCATATAATAATATGCTATAGAGTCGGTAAAAAGTTCCATCTTGCTACCTGCATCATTTAGGTAATATTCCTTCTGTACGTCGAACCCCCGTAATTTTAAAAGGTTTCCCACAACATCACCTATAATTCCTCCCCTACCATTTCCAACATGCAACGGACCGGTGGGGTTTGCACTAACAAATTCAATCTGAACTTTTACATTATTTGGCTTCTCATAAAAAAATTGATTGCCCTGTTTTTCCAATTCGAATAAAAACTCCTTATATGCTAAAGTACTAAGATATATATTGAGATAACCCGGTTTAGCTACCTTTACATCGCTTATATATGGGGAATTTATATTATTTGCAATTTCCTGTGCAATTTTTATAGGAGCTTTATGCAAAGTTTTTGCAAGACGAAACGGCAATGTAGTTGCAAAATCACCAAATCCATCCGGAGAAACTGCAATATCAATAGGAGGGGGATTAACCCCCTCGTATGTTACTTTTACTGCTGCCTCTATCGCTATTTTAACCTTTTTTAGTCCCATATCTTATCCTTTAAAAGTGAGTTTTGGCTCCCTAACAGCCTTTACCTCGTCAAGCCTTCTAACCGGAGTGTTGTGAGGTGCATCTTTCAGAAGTTCAGGCTGAGTTTTTGCTTCCCCTGAGATTTTGATCATCACATCAATAAATTCATCCAATGTTTCTTTGCTTTCCGACTCCGTAGGTTCTACCATAATAGTTTCTTCAGCATGCGGTTCAAAATGCGGGAAATAAATCGTCGGAGGATGAAAACCATAATCCATAAGCCTTTTTGCAATATCAAGAGTTTTTATTCCATACTCTTTGTAATCTCTGCCGGTTAAAACGCATTCATGCATACAAATTCGCTCATACGCAGGCCTATAATACCTTTTCAACTTTGCAAGAACATAATTTGCGTTGATAATACTTGTTTCAGCAACATCTCTTAAACCTTTAGCTCCAAGAGAAAGAATCCATGCATACGCCTTTATAAGTACTGAAAAATTTGTATAAAAAGCACGTACTCTGCCAATAGACTTCTTAGGATATTCAAAGAAATATCTTCCGTTTTCAGAACCGACAATCGGTGAAGGCAAAAATTCGGCAAGAAATTCTTTTACTCCAACAACACCTGCCCCTGGACCTCCGCCTCCGTGAGGCGTGGAAAACGTCTTGTGCAAATTCAAATGCAACACATCAAAACCAGCATCAGCCGGACGCACTATTCCAAGCAATGCATTAAGATTTGCGCCATCATAATAAAGAAGTCCGCCTTTATGGTGAACTATATCTGCAATTTTTATAATATTCTCATCAAATAATCCTATCGTATTAGGATTTGTAAGCATCAACCCTGCAGTATCCTCATCCATCAAATTCTTAAGCTCATCAACGTCAACTCCACCTCTTTCATCTGATTTTACCTCAACCACTTTAAAGCCTGCCATTGCGGATGAAGCAGGATTCGTACCATGGGCGGAATCAGGAATAAGCATTTTATGGCGTGGTTTGCCTTTATCTTCAAAATATTTTCTAATGATCAAAACCCCTGTAAATTCGCCATGTGCACCAGCTGCAGGCATCATAGTAAAACGATTCATTCCCGTAATTTCGGATAGTGCTTTATCAAGTTCGTACATAATCTGCAAACTGCCTTGTATATATCTTTCATCCGTAAATGGATGCGCATAAACAAAATTATCTATATCTGCAAGTTTTTCATTTACCTTCGGATTATATTTCATCGTACATGAACCAAGGGGATACAAGCCATCATCTATTCCGTAGTTCAGTTTGGAAAGTTTTGTAAAATGACGAACTACATCCACTTCGGAAACCTCAGGAAGTTCCTTTTCTTCTTTCGAAAGAGCATACTCAGGAACTAAATTATCTATGTTTATACCTGAAAAATCATCTTCTATCAAAGAATAACCATCCCTATCCTTAACACTTTTTTCATAAATTAGCTTCATAACAATCACCTCGAAACAATGTTAATTACAAAATCAAGATCTTTTTTAGTAAAGATTTCAGTTACAGAAAATAGCATGTAACCCTCAAGTTCAGAATAAAATCTTGATAATCTAAGTGGAGGAATGAAACGGTTATCCATAAGCTTTCTCTCTATTTTCTTTTCATCATCCGTGTATAATACAAACTCATTGAAAAACGGGTAATTTATTGAACTGAATTTTCCGCTTTCAAGAAGCTTCTGATAAAGATAATGAGAAGCTTTTACATTAAGTTCGGCAACTTTCCTCAAGCCTTTCTTGCCCAAAAGAGAGAGATAAGCATTAGAGGCAATAATGTTTAACGCATGGTTCGAGCAGATATTTGAAGTTGCTTTTTCCCTTCTTATATCCTGCTCTCTTGCCCTAAACGTCATTACAAAACCCCGTTTCCCATCCACATCAGTAGTTTCTCCGGCTATACGTCCCGGTATTTGCCTTATAAACTTCATTTTGCTTGCAAGATATCCGTTGAACGGACCACCGAAATTTAAATCCATACCAAATGACTGCGCTTCACCTGCAACGATATCCACGTCCATTTCTCCGGGAGATTTTAACAAACCCAAAGAAAGAGATTCCGCAATCACTTGAACTAAAAGAACTCCTTTGCTGTGCGCAATTTCCGAAATTTCTGAAATATTTTCGATACCGCCTAAAAAATTCGGGCTTTGCACAACGATACATGCAGTATTCTCATCAATAAGAGATTTTAGTTTTTCTTTATCTATAAGCCCATTACGGTAAGAAATCTCAACAATCTCCGTTTTATGCGGCTCAGTGTAGGTACGTATTGTTTCCTTGTAATGCGGATGCAAAAGCGAGGATATGATAATTCTGTTTTTATGTGTAAGACGCATAGACATAAGTACTGCTTCCGCCGATGCAGATGCACCGTCATATACAGATGGCACAATAACATCCATACCGCTTAAACGTGCAAGGTGCGTCTGATATTCGAACATAGACTGCAAATTTCCTTGACTTATCTCAGGCTGATAAGGAGTATAAGACGTATAAAATTCTTCCCGGGAAACAATTGCCTTTACCACCTCCGGAATAGAATGCCTGTATGCACCGGCACCCACAAGAGGTTTATAAGCAAAAAAGTTGAGGTTCTTTTCTGCAATATTGTAAATTTTTTCTTTTAGTTCCTCCTCGCTCAGAGCTTTCGGTAAATTTAAATCACCCTTAACTCTAATTGCATCCGGAATATCTTTTAATAAATCTTCCATAGAGGAAACGCCTATTTCTTTAAGCATCTCTTTTTTTTGCCAATCCGTATTCGGAATGTATCTCATGTTAAATCACTCTTTTCGATATTCTACGTATTGTTTTGCATCCATTAAATTCTTTAGTTCTTCCGGATCATCCATTTTAATTTTAGCAATCCAGCCCTTTTCATAAGGATTTTTATTAATTATAGAGGGCTCTTTGACAGCATAATCGTTTACTTCCACAACTTCACCGGAAACAGGTGCAAAAATATCAGATGCTGCCTTTACCGATTCTATTGTAGTAAGGGTTTCACCAGCTTTTACCTTCTTATTTTTCTCTATCTCTTCAAGATATACGACATCTCCGAGTTTATCCTGAGCATAATCGGTAATTCCAACGGTAGCAATACCTTCTTCCACTTTTGCCCATTCGTCTTCTTTTGAATAATAAATACCATCAATAATTTTGTATGCCATAAGATCGGCCTCCTTTTCCTTATTTTAATACCAAATCAATTATACAGTTTATAATGAGATTTTCAAGAATTTTTAAAGGATTTATAAAGTTTTATATAATCTTCCACCGATAAACTCTCTGCGCGTATATTGGATGGTATTCCCGCAAGGTTCAGTGCTCGTTCCATATTTTCTCTGTTAAATCCGGTAGAAAGTGAATTTAAAATCTTTTTTCTTCTTTGTGAAAATGCAGCCCTTACTATTTTAAAAAACAATCCCTGATCTATTTCTTTATTAACTTCTTTTTTAGTCAGTTCAATAAGAGTAGAACTCACTCTGGGTTTCGGGTAAAAAAAATGAGGAGGAAACGTTTTTAGAAAATGCTTTTCAAAGAAAAAATCCGCAAGAACAGTGATCGAGCTATATGTTTTATGATTCTTATCGGATAAAATTCGCATTGCAAATTCTTTTTGAAGCAATAAAACCGCTCTCTCTATATTCTCTGTTTTTATAATCTTAAGTAAAAGATTCGTTGAAATATTATAGGGAATGTTTCCAAACAGTTCGTTTGCATCCAAGGCAGAAAAATCAACATTTAAAGCATCTTCAAGGATAATGTCTACATTATCATACCTTGCATCCTTATAAAAATCCGTAAAGCGTTTATCTTTTTCAATTGCAAAAACTTTACCTCCGCTTCGTGCGATAATGTTGGTAAGAAATAGAAATCCTGCACCTACCTCGATGTAATTTTTATTTTTTTCGGGAAGAATTTCCTGTTTTATAAAATCAAGGGCAGATTCCTTAATCAAAAAATTCTGCCCTAATTTCTTTGACGGATATAGATGATATTTATCGGTTAATAACTTAACTTGTCTGGAAAAGTCCATTTGCCTGGAAGGATGTAAATTGTTACTGTCCTTCTGCCCCACCTGTATGCATCCTGTGTAGAGTAAAAGAAGACATCAATTCTGTTCCCTTTTATCGCACCACCCGTATCACCTGCAACAGCATAACCGTACCCCTCTACATACATCAAAGTACCAAGAGGAATTACATTCGGATCCACTGCTACAATTCCAAACCCACTTCTCATTCCTGTAGCCGTACGCCACGGATTTCCGTCAGTCTCTATTACTCGGGGAGAATATGCAGTAGCAACAGCAAATATTTTTTTCACATAATATCCATTGAATGAAGCTTTCCCTACCATATAAACGGAAGCTATTGCAGGACTTACAACTTTCTCGCTGACCAGTTCCTGTGAACTTTTTTCACCATCTATGTATGTTACCAAAAATTTCTTTTCCAAAACTCCATCTTCTCCGTTTCTGAATTTTATTTCTTTTCCCGACTGAAGTTTTGTGTTTTCTTCGTAAAATGTCTTATATGGAATCGGAATTTTAACAATTTTTGTTACGGTTTTGTAAGTTTTTACCGTAATTTCTTCTCCAGGATAAATTTTGCTGTTAGGTGAAGGCAAAATCACATCCTTTTCGCCAATTTTAACGTTTCTATCTTTTAGTAGTTCTCCTACCGTTTGCTTTGTTGTTTCTAAATACATTTTTTTTCCATCTACATACAGCGTGACAGGTTTTGCCCGCACAACTTTAATAACAGTTATATGAAATTTACTTGTTGAAACCGGAATGATTAAATCTGCCCCATTCACAAGTACTCCGGCCCTTTTAACCGCTTCCTGCGGGGTAAGATTCTTCATAGAAACTACTTGATGCATACTTCTTCCATCAACTATCGAGTAAGAGTGAAAAAATAAAAATGTAAAAACAAACAGCAGAAGGATCGCAGCAATACCAAATTTGATAACTCTTTTCATTGCTTTTTCCTCCTGTATAATTTTTTTTCTATATTAGACAAATGATTATTAATATTCTTTAAAGCTTGCACAATTTCACTTATTACATCACTATCAAAATCTCTTAAATTAAAAGAAGAATCTGAAAAATCAGGGCTTCCCGTATTCCCTTCTATATCATTTATTTGAGCAATAATAGATAGTTTCTTTTTAGTCAATATTTCCCTTTCAGATGGTTTTCCTTTCAGCCTCGTAAGTAGAATAGTGGGGAAAAAATAATATATTCCTTTCCCCTTTATTTCCAAATTCATAGTTTCGCAAAAACCTATAAGAGATAGTGGTGATATCTGAAATATTGTGCCTTCAGGCAGTACGAACAGAATCGAAAGTTTTTTGTTTTTATCATTACGTATACGTGAAAACTGTAAAACGGTTCTTTTATCAATCTTTATCCCTTCGTTCCATAACATCTGATGTGAAACTTCGGGAAAATCCCGACTAAACTCCTTATCGGTATTTTTAATATAGCGAATAAAGAAAATGGAGAACTCCGTAACAATCAAGCCATCTTCTTTATCTACTACATCTTCTTTTACTGCAGCTTCATTATACATCTTTTTAATAGCATGCTTAGCTGCCAAAATCGCGCCTTTAATCGTTTTAATATTCATATTTTCCTTTTAAATTAAACATAACTGAGAGAACAGTTTACTAAAAAATCGATTTTATGCAAGACGTATATAAGAAGATAGTTTTTACAGTGATAATTTGATATTTAGAATTGCTAAAAAATCTACAGGTGCAAACGTGAAACTGCATCCAGTAAAAGATCGCTTTGCTTTCCATTTCTAAAGTGCATAAATCCGTTCACCGCAATCATTGCCGCATTATCGGTAGAAAAACCTTTTGCCGGGAAATAAACAGGGACATTAGAGAGCTTCTGAAACTTTTCCCGGAGGCGTTTATTTGCAGAGACACCACCTACCACCCCAATACCTTTAACTTCAAAATCCTTTGCTGCATTTAATGTCCTTTTTACCAAAATATCCGCAAGCGCCTCTTCAAAACTTGCGCATATGTCAAAAAGATGACTTTTCAATTCTTCCTTATGTTTATCTATATAATATACTCCTGCTGTTTTTAACCCGCTGAAACTGAACTCGTACGGAGATTTCAAAGAAAGTCTCGGAAAATGATAGAAAGAAGGATTGCCCTTTTCCCCAAATTTTTGAATAATAGGTCCGCCCGGATAATCAAAACCCAGCGCACGAGCAAACTTATCCAGAGCTTCACCTGCTGCATCGTCACGCGTTTCTCCTAATACTTTGTACTGCAAATGCTCTTTCATTAAAACAAGTTCCGTATGCCCCCCGGAAACAATCAGAATAAGCAATGGAAACTTAGTATTTTCCAAACTTAAAGGATTATTATTTATAAACAAGGAGTATATATGCCCTTCAAGATGGTTTATTCCAAGTAGCGGAATATGTTTCGCAAAAGAAATTGCTTTTGCCGCTTCCACTCCTACGAGCAAGGAACCTACAAGCCCCGGGCCGTAAGTTACAGCAACCAGATTTACATCTTTCAGAGTTATGCCTGCAAGCTTTAATGCCTCTTCGATTACATAGCCTATAAGTTCTGCATGTTTTCGGGATGCAATCTCCGGTACAATTCCACCGTAGTCTTTATAAAACTCCGTCTGGGAAGATAGAACATTGCTTAAAACCTCCCCTTTTTCATTAATCACTGCCGCTGCAGTATCATCACAGGATGTTTCAATTCCCAGTATATCCATCTATTGTTTTCCTCATTATAAAACCTTCTTCCCCGTCGGTATAATAATTCTCTTTTCTTTCCGTAATATGAAAACCAAATTTTTTATAAAGTTTCTGAGCAACCGTGTTGGTTTTACGTACTTCAAGATAAACTTCTCTTTTGTGGCTTTTCTTTGTTATTTTAATCGCAAAATCTATAAGTTTTGTACCTATACCCCTTTTCCTGTAGTCCGGATGAACAGCAATATTAACTATATGCAATTTTTCTCCTTCATTCCAGAATCCAATAAATCCTACAATATTTCTCATCCATTTTGCTACATAATACGCCGATTTTCCATTAAACATATAATCAAGTACTAGCATCTCTTTAGGCCACGGCAGTTTATAACACAAGAGTTCTATATTATAAATTTTCTCTATATCACGTGAAGTAGCATTTTCAATCTTTATGGCAAGATTAATCATTTTCTCTTCCTAAAAATAATATCAGTAGAACGTAAATATTTGGGAACCAAGGAAAGAGGATCCCTTACCACCTTTCCCTGTTCCAATTTATTATGAGAAAGATTTATTAGTAATTTAGCATCTATTTTTACGAATTTAGTATTATTTTTGTCAAATGTTTCAAGAACCTTTTCCGAAGTTGTATAAATATTTTTATCTTCAAGTTTGTTTGCCAATACACATCTGTCTTTACCAATTTTCTTTCCTAATATGAAATCCGAAACAAAAAATTGCTTTCTTCCGGCGGGCAATACGACCGATCCGTCCTTTACAAGGCTTCCTATAAGCTCCAGAGAGTTTAAAGATACAAGCGGAACGGACAGCGCATATGACATAATTTTAGCTTCCACTACAGCTATACGTGTACCGGTAAAGCTACCCGGCCCATTCACAACAGAGACTGCATCCACATCGGAAACATTCATATGAAAGGATTTAAGCATTTTATCCGTTATGTAAAGGATATTATTAAGGCTATTTACAGGTGGGCTTTCTACTATGGAAAAGTACAATTCCTTCTTAGTGCCAAAAACTATTTGAACAGGTAAAAATGCATTGTTTATTGCAAGTATTTTGCAATTACTCTTCATTGTTCTCTATTGTAATTCTCCTTTCACCTTTATCTATTTTCTCAATAATAACAGTTACATTCGGGCGAACAAAAGTCTCGATTTTCTCAGCCCACTCAATTATAATTACTCCACTCCTTTCAAAATAGTCAAAAAATCCGAGTTCGTCAAGTTCCACACTTCTTTCAATTCTGTATAAATCAAAGTGATACAACGGCAGCATGCCAATATATTCCCTGACAAAAACAAAGGTGGGACTCTCCACATTTTCGTCAATACCTAATGCTTTTGCAATTCCTTTCGCAAATATGGTTTTGCCGGCACCAAGAGTACCCTCAAGAAATACAGTAAGTTGCTTAACGCCACCGCTGAGTTTTTCTTTTAGTAAAACTCTTGCAACAGACATTGTTTCCGCTTCGCTTCGAGTGATAATTACTTTTTTCATTGCAATTAATAATAGCAGATATCTTTTATTTACAAAAATTTCAATATAATAGAATATGGAGGAAAAAAGATGAATAATGTGAAAGAAAAGATTTTACAATTTCAAAGAAACGAAATAACAGAACATTACATATATGAATACCTATCCGGGAGAGCCAGGGGCAAGAACAAAAAAGTGCTAAGCAGAATAGGAGGGGATGAACTTCTCCATTACAATGAATGGAAAGAATACACAAAAAAAGATGTAGAAAAAAACAGTATAAAAATTCTTAAATACATTTTACTTTCAAGAATATTTGGAATAACATTCGCTATAAAGTTGATGGAAAAAGACGAAGAGACTGCTGAGAATGTTTACAGAAAAATAGAAAAAACTTTTCCAAAAGCAAAAAATATACTTAAAGACGAACTTATTCACGAAAACCTGCTTATTAACATGATAGAGGAAGAAAAGCTGGGATATATCAGCTCCATAGTATTGGGATTAAACGATGCTCTGGTAGAAATTACAGGCACGCTTGCAGGGCTGACATTTGCACTGCGGAGCTCGGTCACAATAGGCGTTGCGGGGCTAATTACAGGTACGGCAGCATCGCTTTCAATGGCCGCATCAGAATACCTCTCGCAAAAATCGGAAGCAAAAAACAATAACCCGGTCAAAGCATCTTTTTACACGTTTACGGCATACCTTGCTGTAGTAATATCATTAATTCTTCCGTTTTTCTTGCTGAAAAATTATTACATTGCATTTCTTACCTCACTTTGCGCCGGTGTAGCCGTAATTCTAATTTTCTCATTTTTCGTATCGGTTGTTCAAGATAGAAAGTTTAACAAAATATTTATCGAAATGTTTATTATCACAGGCTCCGTTGCATTAATTTCCTTTCTCATAGGAACAGCTGCAAGAAAAATATTTCACATAAACGTATAGGAGGAAGAATGCAGAATATTGTAAACCTGATAGATAAAATGCAAATAAACAACACTACAAAAGAAATAATAATAGCCTTAATTATGTTCGCAATTTCCGCTGCAATACTAAAAATTATAGAATTTATTGTTGTTAAAAAATGGAAAACTTACACTAAAAAAACAAAAAATGTAATAGATGATTTAGCCGTGTACCTAATTGAACGCTCAATTCCTTTTCTTTACATAGCAGCAATATACATAGCCCTGTACCAGATACATTTCGCAAGCTCAACAGAAAAAATAGTAACAACTTCTCTGAAAGTTATTACTTCAATATACATTATATTTATATTAATTATTATACTGGATTGGTTTGTAACCGAATTTGTTTCGAATAATAAAACAGCTAATTTAAGAATCAGGTCATTGAAGGGTGCAACAAAAATCTTGAAGCTCGTAGTTTATTCATGCGGCATAATACTGATATTGGATAATCTTGGAATAAACGTAACAGCACTTGTTACGGGACTCGGCATTACAGGTATCGCGGTAGCACTTGCCGCACAGAAAATTTTGGGAGATCTGTTTAACTATTTCGTAATAATATTTGACAAACCCTTTGAGGAAGGAGATTTTATCGCATTTGGGAACTCGGCGGGAACAGTAGAACGTATCGGTTTAAAATCCACAAGAATTAGAAGCTTGAGCGGTGAAGAAATTGTAATTTCAAACACAAACTTGATAAATGAAGAAATTCAGAATTACAAAAGAATGAAAATGCGTAGAGTTGTATTTAAAACAGGCGTAACATACGAAACGAAGTCCACAAAACTAAAGAAAATTCCAGAAATGATAAAAAATATTATAGGCAACATCAAAGGTGCCGTTTTTGACAGATGCCATTTTGTAAATTTAAGTGATTTTAGCCTGGATTTCGAAACGGTTTACTATGTTGAAGACAGCGACTATCTACACTATATGAATATTCATCAACAAATAAATCTTGCACTTATTGAGAAGTTCCACAAAGAAGAAATTGAATTTGCATACCCAACTCAAATAATTTATTTAAATAACAACGGGGGGAATAATGAAAAAAAATAAGAATGCGATAATTGTAGGCGGCTCAAGCGGAATAGGTAAAGAATTTGCAAAATATTTACTTAAAAAAGGGGTTAATATAGTAATTATTTCAAGAAGTAAAGCACGCCTTGAAAACGCAAAAACATATCTTACAAACTTTAAAACAAATGATGCAATACTTGAAACTCTTCAGGGAGATGTAACAGACAACTCTATAGATGAAGTTATAAACAATTCTTATAAAATTTTGAAAACCGATTCCGTAGACTACTTTATTTATACGGCAGGCATTTCCATACCTGGTAATTTTGGCAAAATTCCTTTTGAACAATTTAAACTATCCATGAATATAAATTATTTTGGCTTTCTCCGAACAATAAGGATCATACTCTCAAAAAAAACGGAACAGCATGCAAAAATCATCGTCATCTCATCAATGGCAGCATTAATTGATACCTTCGGATATACGGCATACGCACCGACAAAAATTGCACTTCGTTCGCTCGCAAGAGGCCTTTCTCACGAAATCAGCAACACATCGTTTTATGTTGTTTACCCTATAGACACTCTAACAAAACAACTCATTGAAGAAAATGCAATGAAGCCGCTTGAAACTTTTCTTATAGATAAAACAGGCGGATTAACTACACCAGAAAAAATTGTTTCCTATACCATGAGGATTGCGGAAAAGAAAAACAAAGGAAACTTTTATGAAATTATCCCCGAAGGCAAACTATCTTACCTTGTTGCAAGATTCTTTCCATGGATTATTGATATAGTAGTGAAAGATGCAAAAAAGAAAGCAAGAAAAATCAGAGAAAGCGGCAGGGAGAAAGAAACACTTCAGGATATGATAAAAACCTATAATAATAAATTTGAACAGATAGAAAAAAAATAAAACATCTTACTTATATTTCAATACTATATATAAATCGTTATAAAAACAATTTTTCTCTATTTGCCTAAAAGATCACGAGGCGTCGATGAGTCTTAGAGGCTACTCTGCTTACAGAAACTAAATAGTAGTATTTTTTGCGAAGAATCTCGTCTTTAGAAGAGAAACAAAAGATAAAAAAGATTCTTCATTGTAAGAGCACTTCTCAGGGAGACCGCAAAAAATGAAAAATTCCTCACTTTGCTTATAATAACCAAAAACAGTTCCGGCGATTAAATTTTTAAAAACACCTAAACTTTGGAGTGTTTTAGTATATTACCTCTCACCATGCTATTCAGATATAATGAATTAAGATATAAATCTATAAGGATACACCGGAAACGACAAGAATAAGAATACCTATTTCTATAATCAGTGAAACAATTGCCACTGCAAGCTTCAGCATATTTTTATTCCTGAATCCTTTTGCAAACACAACAATCGTGAAAATAAAAGCATCAAACAAAGAAATTAGCACTAATACCATACCGAATATACAGCCCTGATCAGTACATGTTTTGGACACCCATGCAAAAAGAGCTACAGTAAGGACAGTGAATGCCACAGTTAAATAAATATCAAAATTTTTATTTTTTCTTATCGAACGCACAAACTCCACCTCCGAATAATTATAATACAAAAGCGTAACTTTTGAATAATATACTTTTCAAAACTCCAAAAAACTTAAAGACTTTAAAAATATAAGAAACTTTATAAAAATAAACTTAAGTATTTTCCGACACATATAAAATGAAAGATTGATTTTTAAAAATCTGTAATAACAAAAGAAATAGTTATTAACTTACTCTTGTTTTGATTTTCCTCTTAGTAAATCTTTCGTAGAGCCATTCTAAAAGAAAACTAAAAAACATAACAATAACTAGTACAACCAATGTTAAGGGAGAATGGCCAAGCAGGTAATAAATCAAGATGGATAATGAAACGAGGTTTCCTAAAATTGCAGTCCATATCAGGATGGGACTTCCACCTGTTTTTTTATGTAACCTCAGATGTCCGACATTAACTCCAGCATAAACTATAAGAAAAACTGCACTGCCCAACATAGCAATTTTGCTTAAATCAAGGAGATTCGCAAACACAATCACGAGACCTGCCGTTATAAATAATCCCTCTACTCCTCTGTGCCATATTTTCCTATCGAATATCATCGGTAATTCTCCATCCTTTGCAATCATATAGCTTACATTCGCGCCTCCATATAAAGTTGCATTTATGGCAGACGCAGTCGACAATAGAGCAGCAATTGCTATAATTTTAAAGCCTAACAATCCGAGAAAAGGCTTTGCAGCCTCAGCAAGAGCATAGTCTTTTGCTTTTATTATATTCGGTAATGGTAAATTTCCGACTACTACAAGCGATACAACTACATAGATAACAATAACTATTAAAACGCTTGAATATAAAGCCTTCGGAAGCGTTTTCTGCGGGTTGGTCATGTCCTCTGCGGCATTTGTAATTAAACCGAATCCTTCGTAGGCAAGAAATACTATTGCAGCGGCAAAAAATATATTATTAACAGGAGGAAATCTGGAAAAACTTAGCAGTTCCGGCCTTATAAAAAAAGATCCTATAATTGCAAACAATAAAAGAATTCCTACTTTTATTGTAACTATGAATAATTCTGATTTTCCTACAGCTTTAGCGCCAATAAAGTTTACACCAACAAATACCAGGATGATGAGCGTCGCCCAAATATTTAACAAAATGGCCGGGGCATTAGGGAAAAACGTCATACTATATGCTGCAAAAGCCCTGGCATAAAGAGAAAGTGCGACAATATATCCAATCCATAATAAGATGTTGAATCCTCCGCTTATTATTCCACTGCCAAAACCCTGGACAAGAAATTCAACCGGCCCACCTGCCGAAGGATATTTAGCACCTAATTTGGCATAAGAATATGTACTGAAAAGGGCAACCACGCCAGCAATTATAAAAGAGATATATACTGCATTTCCTCCTATCTGACAGGCCGTACCAAGAATTGAGAATATACCGGCCCCTACCATTCCCCCTACGCCAATGGAAATTGCACCCCATAATCCAATAGACTTTTTAGCCATAAAACCCCCTCAAATTTTTATTTGTATAACTTGCACATACCTATATCACATGCATAACTGCTATTTAAGTATATAGCATATAATTAAAATTATTGCCAGTATGAGAATATATTTTGTTTTAACAATCTCCACTATCGTGAGCCAATAAAACCTCAGAAAAACGCCCACCGTTAACCAGGCTCTTTTTGCCTATTAAAATTTGTCGTTATCTAATTCTGCATATTAAATATATAACAAAGAAAAATAAAAAGTCAAATAAATTTAACAAGATACGCTTTTCACAGAAGGATAAAATAATACCATTATTCTATCAAAATAGATTGAGTATAAAGAAGATTCTATGGAAATAAGAATGGCTCCCTGTGTAGGACTTGAACCTACAACCTAGTGGTTAACAGCCACCCGCTCTGCCAATTGAGCTAACAGGGAACTTGCTCGTTTATAAGATATTGAAATTTGCTTTTTTGTCAAGAGGTTTAAGAGATTACTTAACAAATTTTTTGACGATAAAATAGGCAGTACGCACGGATAAATGTCTACTTTTTTCAACCTTTTGATAAAACTGTTTATACGAAATATATCCTTTAGATGCAAGCTCTACAGCAAGATTTAAAGTATTTTCTTTTATAATATGTTTTTTAATGATTGAAATAAACGGATAAAACATCTTTGAAAGGCTCAGGGCATAAGCAAATTCAGAATAAAGAGATTTATTCAGTAAATCATTGTATAAGGACAATTCGGTTTTTCCTGTCCTCAAATTCTCCAGAATAACTTCTGCAAGCAACTTCGCAGAAAGCACAGCCGGATAAATTCCTCCGGCGGAAAAAGGGTCAACAAGACCTCCTGCCTCCCCGATAAGTGCAATTCTTTCATCGGTAAGTTTTTCTTTTCCTCCCCACAATGCTATAGGATAAACCTTCGGTGCTCCATTTTTTACCAAATTATCACTTAAACCTTTCTTAAAATATTTTTGCAGGGCACCTGCACCTACGGAGCTAACCTTTTCCTTTGGAAAAACCCAACCATAACCAAGAAAGTTATAACCAAGGTATATTTTTATTTCTTTCTTATCTTCACCTCCTTTAAGAGGAATTTCTTTTTCCTCCGCAATAATAAACCGTTTTTTAGGAGCAAGATTACTTAGTATGGAAACTTTGCTTCCCACACCGTCCGCACCGATAAGAAATCGTGATTTGTAGGTATTTTTATTTGTTTTTATGATTATTCCGTTTTTTTCTTTTTCAAAAGTTTCAAAATTTTCATTATAATGAACGTCTAATCCATTTCTGAGAAATCCATCAAATTCCCGTCGCACCACTCCGAACATAAAATTTTTTTTGCTTGTAGAGCTACCTATATCCCCTCCTTTATATGAAATCGTAATTTTATTGTATTCAACATGCTTGAAATTACGAAGTTTTTCGGGAAGAAATCGACGAATTCCCACAGGTACCCCACCGGCACAAACTTTGTCACGTTTACGCTCAAATCTCTCAATAATTAAATTATCTACGCCATTCTCTTTCAGAAATCGTCCGAGCACAGCACCGGAGGGACCTCCTCCAATAATTATTATATCTTTATTTTTCATAATGGCTTATTAAAAAATGGCGGAGAGAGTGGGATTTGAACCCACGAGGGAGTATAAACCCCCTACCTGATTTCGAGTCAGGCGCTTTCAACCGCTCAGCCATCTCTCCGTTTGTTATTATAATGATTTCTACGCTTTATAAAAAATTCCTGCAGCACATTTTTACATTCCTTTTTCATGACTCCACCCGTAACCTCAGCGTTATAGCCAAATACGTTCAATGTAACAGGAATATTTATCCTGCTTCCGCAGGCACCATTTTCAGAATCATACGCACCAAAATAAATTCTTGGGATCCTTGCAAGCAAAATTGCGGATGCACACATGGGGCAAGGTTCCAACGTAACATAAATATCGCAGTTTCTAAGCCTCCAGTCATTTAATTTTTTTGCTGCTTCCCTTATTGCGAGAATTTCTGCGTGTGCAGTCGGATCCTTCAACTGCTCTCTCCTATTATGTTCGCTGGCAATGATTTTGCCGTTGCAAACAATTACAACACCTACGGGAATTTCCTCTTCCTGTTCCGCCGCTTTAGCCTCTCTTAACGCAAGCTGCATAAATTTGTTTACCATTTCATACCGTCATACCCCGTAAATGTTTCGATAGCCTCTTTCCAAACAAGTTCTTCTTCTTTAGTGAGAGTGGGCTTTTTGTGTCCTAACGAAAAATTTTCACTATCTATAAACTTATGCAATATTTCAGTAATTTGCTTATACCTCTCCAGATGAAATTCCTTGAACCACCCGGGAAGATTACGAACCTTCAAAACTACTTTTTTATAATGCGGAATACAAAGTCCTTTTGAAGCTAAAAAAGCATTTTTGAATTCCGTGTCGTCTTTATATTTTTCTATAATTTGTATAACACTTTTTTCCGTTTCCTTCTCTATATCACAAACAATACACTTATTCGGAGATTTTAATATCCTGTTGTTTTCCAGCAGAGGAACTTCGGTAAGAAATAAGTCTTCATATATGATAGATACTGCAAGTGATTTTTTGTAGGAAAGGAATTTATATGCATGATAATTACAGAAGCCATGATTAGTCCGTAATTTTTTTCTAAAACCAATATCATTTACCTGTTCATCTATTACATGTTCAAAGTAACGATTCCTTCTAACTTTTATTAAAGTACACACAGGACATTTCTTATTTTTCAGCGCATCCATAAATTCATAATACAAAATATGTTTTTCTTTCATACGTGAATTTTATACTTTTACCTAAAAAAAACAAATAGGCGCCTTTCGGCGCCATAAATTTAAAATTTAACCATTTTTCAAAAAAGCTAAAAAACGCTTTTTTAAAAAGCTTTGGTGAACATTTTTGAAAAGTAATTTCGGTATTTCTTTGAGATCTATTCCGGCCGACATACACTCTTTTATTACATTTTCTGAAATAGTTTTAGCTGTTTCAACAGAAAGCCTTCCGCTACCTATAGCTCCCTTTAATATGCCAGCTGCTATACTAGTTAGTGCTTTATTATCATCGCCCACCTTATTCTTCAAATCCTTTACGATTTGAACAACTTGCTTTGCGACCTCATTTGCCTGAGCACCATTTTTTCTGAAAAAGTTTTTTGCAACTTTTTCAGTCTCTCTCTCAAAAATTTCTTCGCTCCCTTGACCAGACTTAAGAGCTGAAGTAACAACTTCTTCGATCTTTCCTGACAAATCTTTTATGTCCATTTTTTTACCTCCTTGGTAAGTATACACAAATAAGGAAGTATAAAAAATTTTTGAAATATAGTATAATATATTTTACAGAGGTGATAAAATGTTATATGATTACGGAAAAAAGAAATTTGAAGTAAAAAAAGATTTTTTAGAAGAAATTAATCAGGTTAAAAAATATAGAATCCAATACAAAAGTTTCATAGATACACCTTACCCGGAAGCAAACAATGTGGTGGGATATATGTTTATACCGAATGAAAAAAAGACAGATTCAGCACTTATATTTCTCCACGGTATGGGCGATAGAAATCTCGTTCCATTAAGTTGGTTTCCCCGTAAATTTGCAGAAAATGGTATCCCTTCGTTTCTTATGATACTTCCATACCACTTTGAACGTACACCAAAAGGAATGAAAAGCGGTAAAAAAGTACTTTTAGACGATATGCCCGATACAATAAAAGATTTCCGACAATCGGTGATAGACGTGAGAACGAGCATGGACTTCCTAGAAAGAGAAGGGATTTCTAACGGAGAATTTTCCTTAATGGGGGTAAGCTTCGGGGGAATGGTAGGAACAATTGCATCCGGGGTGGATAATAGAGTTAAAAAAGCAATTTTTGTAATAACAGGCGGCAACTATCGGTATATTACATGGAAAAGCCTTGCAACGCGGGTGCTCCGTAAAAAATACGAAATGGAATCAAATACCGACGTATACGGGTGCACGGAAAAAATTTGCGAGGATGTTCATAAAAATTACTCTGATTATATTAGCAAATTAAAAATTCCGAAAGATCTGGACAACGTAAAATACGAAAAAGAATGTTTTTTATTCGACCCACTTACTTTCGGACACTTTTTAAAGGATAGAAAGATTATAATGTACAGTGCAATTTTTGATGAAATTATCCCTAAAAAATCATCGAACTTACTCTGGGAAGAAATGGGAAAACCCGAGAGACATATGTTAATTGCAGACCACATTACTTCCATATTTTACAAGAAAAGCATTTTAAAGCGCGGAGTAGATTTTATTTTAAAAGAATAGCTAAACAAGAGCGCCCATACCGGAACGTTTTTCTGCAGTGATTATGGAATGCTGAAATACCAAAATCCCAGCAGGAAGTAAAACTACCGCAAATGCTGCAAGTACAATTAGTGTATGAGTACTATTTATTCGTGCACCGAGTCCCAACAAAGAACGTGCGGCATTTAACACATAGTAGTGCGGAAATATTTTGCCTATCCATCTCAAATAAACAGGAAATAGAGTTACAGGATAGTAAACACCCGAAAATAAACGTACAAGAGTACCTACTGTCCAGCTAACAGGTTCTCGCCCTTGCTTTACCTCAAGGGTAAAGAACGTAGATGCTGCAAGAAGCGAAAGCCCGAATATGGAAACTATGAAAATAAGATAATATACAATAAATATTCCTACTGCTCCCGCAGTTATTCTAGGAAGTTTTATAAAGCGTGCAAGTGCAAACAAAATAGAAATTTGTATAAGTCCATTAAAAATAAAGGTAAATAAAAATTCCCCGATAACAAGTCCCCAGATTCCAAAAGGCGATGTATTATAAACTTCAAGCCTTTTTTCCCAGAATGCCTTTGAAAGTGCAGTAAATGGTTGTTTTATTAGCTTGTCAGCGTTTTGAAATATTATTACTCCGATAAAAACATACCCTACATAATTCGTTAATGCCTGTTCCAAGGTAGGTGAAGATTTCGATATAAATAATGCTACAAAAATCCATATTCCCACATTTACATATTCTTTTACTATATCAAGGACAAAACCTGTCGGGTACAATGCAAGCGCACGCAGGCGAAGCTTCATAAATAATAATATAATTTTAATTTCTTTCATCTATTTCCACCTGTAATATGCAAAAATATATCTTCAAGACTCGGAGATATATTGTTTACCTCTTCAATCTCCATTCCTTTATCCACAAACTCCTTAAGAATCTCCTCGGTTTTACCTTTAAAAATAGGGGCATAAAATATAAAAGTGCCATTTTCATAAATTGGGGATAGATTATCAAATCGGTTTAATATTGCATCTATTTCTTCATTTCCCGCCTTTACTTTTATAACTACCTTTTCCGTTGCAGAAAGTTTGCTTTTAAGGTTTAGTAACGAATCTACAGTAAGGACTTTTCCTTTATCGATTATCATGACTCTGTCCGATAGCTCCTCTGCTTCGTCAAAATAATGAGTTGTAAGAAGAATAGTCGTGCCGAATCTGGTTCGCACTTCTTTTATAAATTCTCTTATTGTAAATTTAGATTCCACATCAAGTTTTACCGTTGGCTCATCCAGAAGAAGCAACGGATGATGCACAAGGATTGCCCGGCCAATTCCAAGCTTTTGTCTCATGCCCGCGCTTATCTCCATTGCCCATCTGTCTCTTGCTTCATATAACTTTAGAATTCGCAAAGTTTCATCTACACGCTTCTGCGCCTCATCGTTTCGTAAACCATACACAACAGCCCAGAAAAGTAAATTTTCACGCACGGTAAGCGTGGGATCAACACCGACATCCACGGTAGGAGCTACAAGGCTTATGTTAGAACGTATAAATTTATCTTCTTTTAGTAGGTTATGATTTAAAACTCTGCCATTGCCGTTATCAGGAAGAAGAAGCGTACAAATAATTTTTATCAGAGTTGTTTTTCCCGCACCATTCTTTCCCAATACACTAAATATTTCTCCTTTTTCTACTGAAATATTCACATCATCCAAAGCTATTTGATTTCCAAAACGCTTTGTAATATTTTTCAGCTCAATTAAACTCATTGCCACCTCGTAAGTGTCCCGTTTCTACGAGCTTTTTCAACACCCCTGATGTACATATAAAAACCAAAATATAAAAATACAACAGACATTACAGCAAGCACAATTACATCTATTTTAATCGGAGACATATTCCAGATTTTCTGAAGTGGCAGCACAGGAACGGCGAGGTTCCCTTGCGGTATCATAAGACGGCGCAGTGCATCAAGCGCATACGTATGTGGCAGTATAGATGATAACATCTGTAAAGAATGAGGTAATACGGAGATAGGATAGAAATATCCTGCTGCAAGTGCAATAATAATATCCTGAAAAATAAATTTTACCGGCTCGGTGCCGACTTTGAGGTTCAGTAAAAAGAACGAGCTTGCACTTATCATGCCTATGCCAAATGTTGAAATGCCAAGTAATATTATAATAAGTATAATACTGAGGGGCTGCAGAAAAGCAAATTGTGCGCCAAAGAACAGCGCACCAAACAAGAACGCAAGCAATACACGAGGATAATCGTCTAACACAGAACGATACATTATACCTATAATCGGAGTTATCAACGAAAGAGGACTAAGAAGATACAAATCCATTGTACCGTTCCAGTAAATTCGTGCCACCCTGTCATACGGATCTCCCAGATTCGTATAGGAAATATAATATGCGGAAAGACCCAACACAACAAAAGAAACATAGTTATTGCCGTAGGGTTGAATATTTGTATTTTTCCCCATCAGAATGCTTAACATAAAAAATAGTGTGGAATTTATAAATACATCCAGAACCCAGGTAATAATGTTTACCCTGTATGAAACCCAGATGATATATTCTCTCTTTGAAAAAGCAGCAACGGAACGAATTTGGTTAATGAAGTATCGCATCTTTTATCCTATACAGATATGCATCTTTTAAACTAATATTTTCTTTCTTCATATTAAAAATTTTTATTTTCTTTTTTAAAAGAACTTTAACAAGTTCATTAACCTTTCCATTTTTTACCAACATTCTTACTTTAAAAACCCTGTCAAGTTCTATTAGCTCCTTTGGAATTTTCCCATATATTATTCCTGATTCAATAAGTATTTTCTCTATATTATTGTCGAAATTGTTTAATTTCATTTCATATGGAGTAATATCTTTACTTTTTAAAAGTTCTGTTGCTTTACCTGTACCAATTGTTTTTCCTTTATATAAAAGCAACGCCCTCGGATGGTATGTATCAAGATCCGTAAATTCATGTGAGGAAATAAGAATTGTTTTTCCTCTGTTCGCTTCTTCACATACTATCTCGGAAAGAATTTTTCTCTTTTCCACGTCAAGGCTTACGGCAGGTTCATCAAGATATATAATGGGCCTATCCACTATAAACCCCCTCGCTATAGACACGATCTGCCGCATACCTGCAGAAAGCTGAGGTACTTTTTTATCATAAAAATCTATTCCGAAAATATCTCCGTACTTTTTCATATTTTTCTTTGCAGTGCCATCCGGAATTCCCATCATTGTGGCATATTGAAGAATATTTTCCGATACGGTAAATTGCCACTCAAGTCCCATCCAGAACGATGCTGAAACAAACGAGATTTTCTGTTTTACAATATTATGATTTCTCAAAACATTGGCACCATCTATCATTCCTGTTCCTGCAGTTGGATAAAGAAGCCCTGACAGTATTTTTATAAGTGTAGTTTTCCCAGCCCCATTAGGGCCGATAATTGCAAAGATTTCTCCCCTCTTTACTGAAAGATTGACGTCATCCAAAGCATTAATTTCTTCTCCTTTAACTCGACGGAGGCGTATCAAGTTAGCCATCCATAAACCAACACCCCTTTCCCTACTGCGTAAAGGGAAAGGGTTAAATACTTTCGAAATATTGTGAACCTCTATTATTTCATCCTTTAACATAGATGAAGTATAGCATATTTCTATTTATTCATGAATACTATTCATATCCCAAATTTTTCTTTGCTTCTTCGCTCATCATATCGGGACTCCAAGGAGGATCATAAGTAAGAGTTACCTTTACATTTTTCACGCCTTCCACACCTTTTGTTACCATTTCAACATCGTGCAAAATGTAATTACCTAGCGGACATCCCTGAGCAGTAAGTGTCATCGTAATTGCTACAAGCCCTTTTTCCTGATTTATGTCAACATTATAGATGAGCCCCAAATCGATAATATTTACAGGAATTTCAGGATCATATACATTTCTCAACACTTCGATTATTTTTTCTTTTTCAATCATACATACCTCCTATTCTTCCGCATATATTCTTCTTTCACCTTGAAGGCTTCTAATTTCTGCAACATCCTGCGTTACTTCAAGAGTTCCCATATATTTACCACTTTTATCTCTTATCGCAAAATAGCGTATGTAAACAAACTTTTCTCCCATTTGAATCCAAAAATCCGCATGATTTCTTTTTCCGCCTTTAAAGTCGGAAAGTATTTTTTCAACAATATGTACACTTTTTGGCGGATGGCAATTCTGCACCGTTCTTCCGATTACTGCTTTTGTACGTGGAAAAACTCTATTTTCCGCTCTGTTAAAATATCTCACTATATCTTTATTATCAATAAATGTAATCTCCACTGGTAAAATGTCCATCACTGCGGTAAGTTGTTCGGATGTAAGATCTCCGTAATCAAAAGCCACTTTATTCCCTGTAGAGTTCTTTTTTACCGCTTCAAGAAGTTCTGATAACTTCTGCTGCACTTCATCCTTAGGGGCTTCTTTCTTCACTATTTTTTTATGCCACTTCGCTTCATCGGGTGTAAATGATGCATAACCCATTTCATCCATCTGTTCCCATATTTCGCTCCATTCTTCATCGGTAAGCTTGCTAACAGCAGAAGGGTATAGGATTTTATTTTCCTTGTATATATGGTTGGATTTCAAATCTACGATGTAAAGAATCAGGGAATCAACATGTTCTGCAAATTCAGCAAAATTCTTTTCGGGATTATTCAAAGCATTAACGAGTTCCTTCATTCGGGCACGCAAAGAATCATGCTCAGTCCACATAATTTTTGCAGGCTGAATAATTTCGTACTTTTCAAGATAAGGAAAAAGAACGTTTTCTTCTCTTAGCATATGGCTTTCTACGCTCTGCATTTTCGTTACAACTTCTTTCAAATTATCTATTTTGCTTTTGGAATCCTCAAAGCTGCCAATTTCTTTTATTCTTTTGGACATACTTTTTGCTTTTCCAAATAATTTAAGCAACGCAATATGTTCTGACATAAATAGGTAAATAGGATGTCCTTTTTCTGCTATAGGCTTATCATTTTCTATGGATTCTCTGAATATATCTATATGCACATCACAAAGATTATGTATTTTCTCCGCCGGGAATCCTTCATTAATTAATGCATTTTCTACTATCGCAATTTCCACGGGATGCACATCCTTCAGAATATTTTTAAAGCGCCCCTTTATCTCCTCAGGTGTTATCTTATCCTTATCCATATCCAATAAAAGTTTTTTCATAAGTGTTACACGCTCTTCTCTTCTCATTTTCTTCTCAGCATTTTCGTTTGTTAAAAATTCACTCATTTCGGAACCTCCTTAAAATTATTTATTAAATTATAACTGAAAAAGTTATAATTTGCAAGAGGCTCGACATATTTTTAATAAACATCAAAATATCCTATTTGGAAACTACCTTTTCTATCCATTCCTTTAGCCATACCTGGCTTTTATTTTTAATTGTCTCAGGGGAAAGTGAAACATATTTGTTTGTCTTCACGGCATAGTCAAAACATTTCGGAAGAGCTACACTTCTATCAATCGGAAAAGTCCACTGATGTAAAGGAATTTCTTTCTGAAAATCTCTTGAAAGCATAAAGTCAATGTATTCTTTTGCAAGCTTCTCATGTTTAGTCCCTTTCACAATGCCCGCAAACTCAAGCTGCAACCATCCACCGTCTTTTGGAATTACCGCTTTGTAACGTAGCGACTTATCATCATTGTAAAAGTATGCAGGATCCGCATCATAACTTACCATCATTGGGGCTTCACCTTTCGTAAATGCGGTAAATGCCGAATCCCAACTCGGATAGATGTGAAATATCGTCGGTTTCAGTTCTTCCCAGTAATTAATAAAGTTATTTTCACCGAATGCTGCCACAGTCCACAATAAAAAACCCATGCCGGGAGAAGATGTACGGGGATCTTCCAGAATCAGCTTCCCTTTGTATTCCGGTTTCAGTAAATCTGCAAAACTTCTAGGTGGACTTTTTATTTTCTCAGAGTCATATATAACAGCAAGCGAGTTCGGTCCGTCAAACGGTATTACCTGCCAATTCTTGTCGATTCGGTACTGCTCCGGTATCACTGAGTAATCCTCCGGTTTATAAGAAATAAATAAATTGTTATCCAGAGCCTTTTGCAAATTGTTTATATTAAGTCCTACAAAAATATCTGCCTGAGGGTTATCTCTCTCTATTATAAGCCTGTTGAGAGTTACACCAACACCACCATAAGTTCTGTATTCTATTTTGCAATTGTACTTCTTTTCGAATAGCTCGTTGGTAGCCTTGGGCAAACCATAAGAGACAAAACTGTCGTACGAATAAATTACAAGTGTTTCTTTTTCCATAGGCTTCGGCCGCACCACACTTTTAGGAGCACATCCCGCAAAAACAATTGAAATCATTAAAACTGCCAAAATAATTAAAATAAGCTTTTTCATACTAATCCTCCTTTCTAAATTTTCTAACTTTTTCTTCTATTGTAATGCCTGCTCTTTTGTCATCAATTTTAATAATTGTAATAACACGTCCCGAACCTTCATCCCTTGCTATAAGGTGAGCCTTCTTAATCACATCGAACAGCTCATCAAGCTCACCTTCTACTGTTGTGCTATTTGCCTCCACCTCGTACTTCAATCCAGAGTTTTTAACCACTCGGATCGCTTTTTCTACAATTTCATTTACCCGTTTTTCTTCTACAACAGGCAATACTGTAAATTCTGCAATTGCCATTTTAATCATCTCCTTTAATGTCAAAATATAAAATTGTATCTTTTTTGATATCCCTTGCATTTCTTAAAAACTCGTGTGCAAGGACTTCCGTTCCAAAAAAATCTATTTTAATCTCCACCGTTCCCTCAAGGTAGGCTACTTCTTTCACGGTCCCTTTTAGTTTTCCATCTTTACCTATAACAATATCTTCAGGCCGTACATAAATTTCCTGTCCATTAACACTAAGTTTATTCATCTTTCCTATAAATTGCCTTGCAAATTCTGTTTTAGGATATTCATACAACCCCATAGGAGTGTCTATCTGATCTATTTCTCCTTTATTTATTAGGATAATGCGATTCGACAGGTACATCGCTTCTGATTGGTCATGTGTTATATAAAGTATAGTTGCATTCGTTTCCTTGTGAAATATTTTCAATTCTTCCATCAGTTCACTGCGTATTTTCGCATCAAGAGAGGACAACGGCTCATCCATCAAAAGTATGTCTGGCTGAACAATCATGGCTCGCGAAAGCGCCACACGCTGTTTTTCACCCCCTGAAATCCGTCCGGGATATTTATAAAGTATGTTTATTATGTCCATTTTGCCTGCAATATCAAAAACTCTCTTTTTTATATCCTTACGGCTTTCCCTTTTTATCCTCAAGCCAAATGCAATATTATCAAATACATTTAGATAAGGAAATAGTGCATAATCCTGGAATACAATTCCTATATTTCTTTTACCCGGCGGTAAATCCGTAATATTATTTCCGTCTTTAATAATATTTCCATAATCGGGCTTTACAAACCCCGCAATAATATGAAGTGTTGTTGTCTTTCCAGAACCGGAGGGTCCTAATATGGAAACAAATTCACCTTCCTTTACTTGAAAATTTACACTGAGTTTGAAATTTTTAAAAGATTTATTAATATTTTTCACTTCTAATTTATTCAAAATGTAACCTCCTCCTCTTTTGTTCTATCTATGGCAACAAAAGCAATGAAACTTATTAAAGCAAGCAGCGTACCCATTGCAGATGCAATGCCAAAATGCCTCCCTGCAAGGAATCTGTACAATGCTATAGGCATTGTAGTATACTGTATCCTGTATAACATATATGTTGCACCGAACTCACCGATAGAAATCGCAAATGAAAATATGGTAGATGCAATTAAGGGCGCTTTTAATAAGTTTAGATCAACATAAAAAAACGTTTTTAATCTGTTCATTCCAAGACTTTCCGCCGCATATATAAATGAGTCTGAAGTTGTTTCCAAAACCGGGGTAAGAGTGCGTACTGCAAAAGGAAAAGCAATAAGCGTATGTGCAACCACTATTATAACCCAGCTATTTAGTATAAATTGTGCTCCATGAAAGGCAATAAGAAAAGATAACGCAATTGTGATGGGAGAAATTGCGAGAGGAAGCATAAGAAGTGTGGTTAAAATTCCCTTTCCTTTCCTTATATTTCTTATGCCATAAGCTGAAAATAAGGCAAGAATATTTGCAAAAAGGGCTGTAAATATTGCAAACAATAAACTATTTAAAATTACTCGTATCGGAGAAACTCCCGTAATATAATTGTATTTAAGGCTAAACAAATTCTTAAAATTTTGCAGCGTAAAGCTGCTGCCAAGTGGCGTAATGAACGCATTTACAAATATTGCTATTAAAGGAAATAGTATTAGAAACATAACAATTAAGAGATAAAAAGAAGAAAGATAAAAAGCTTTCCTATTGGTTAATAAATCTTCCTTTTTTGCCGTTTCTCTTTGCAGTACTCCCTGCTTTATTTTTTCACCGCTTTTTATATAAATGTATATAAATAACAGCGAAAAAACAGCCTGAAACAAAGCAAGTGCGCTTCCGCTTCTAAAATCTGAGAACACATTATAATATGTATAAATCGAAACTTCAACCGTAGCAAACTTTGCTCCTCCTACAATAAGTATAATGACAAAACTGAGGAAACAGAAAATGAATACAAGCGAAAAACTTGAAATAATGGCAGGAATCAGCATCGGCAATGTTACTTTCTTGAATACTGCAAAATTATTTGCCCCCAAACTCTCTGCTGCGTATGCATATTTCTTAGAAATTCCTTCCCAGCTTGCACCGACAAGACGCACAATGATAGGAAAATTGTAGAACGCATGCACTAATATAATACCCGAGAATGAATACAGCAAGTTTATAGGGTGAGACAAATGGAAAAGATTCATAAGAATTTTGTTAAATATGCCATTCTGCCCGAAAAGCACAATAAAACCCAGTGCAACAAGCACTGACGGAAGAACAAAAGGCACGGTAGTTAGCGAAAGAAGGAATTTTTTCCCTTTAAAATTGTAGTGGGATATAATGTAAGCACCGGGAAAACCCAAAATAAGTGTTACAAGTGCACTTATAAAAGCTTCTTTGAATGTAAAGGATAAAATTTTCAAGTTATACGAATCTGTAAATACAGATATAATATATTTCAGGGTAAACTTTCCACTCTGATTTAAAAATGCAAGTTTTGTGAGTTTTACTATCGGATAATAAAAGAATACAAATAAGAATAAAATAGGAATCAAAAATAGCAAAAACTTTTTTAAAACTTCTACATATTTCTTATTCAAATTTACCTCCCTTCGGTAGGATTACCTACATCAGGTTCAATGGGTTAAGGCTTCAACCTCTCTCAGCTTACTTGCTTAATGCTTTCAGCACCCCATAAATCCATTTATATTTTATTCCAAAAATAATTTTTGTCAAATTTTATCACTCTATACCTTAGATGCACGAAACGCAAAAAAGTCCCATAATTTTGTAAAAATTTTGAAAAGTTTCTGAGATTATTCTGGCTTATTGTTCAATCTGAAATGAAACTAAGAAAAACTTTTGTTATCTTTATACTATCTTCCCGCTTGTCAACGCACTTCTGTATGCATTGTCCCTCAAAGGATCGGACGTATACGTGTATCTAACGGTATTCTGCATATTCCTATGGCTGAACAAATCCTTTACTAGAAGCATGCCATGTTTGTATCTATTCTGCGAGCTCCTACTAAGTATTTTAGTATACCAAAACACCTCTTGTTTTACAGTATTATAATTGTTTAGAGACTCATTGTCATGTACCAATGTTAAGCTAAAGGTTCAATTTATCTATTGCTTATCTTTTATCACTCCAAAAAAAATTTTGGAATCTTTCTTTAAGATATTATAAGTCCCTATTACGCAAAAGAAATAAGAGTCTTCATTTTCTCCGAAAGTGAGCCTGTATTTTCTATCAACCCTCAGCTCTTAAATGCCATTTATACCTTTAGTTTCATGAATGTGCAAAGAGAGGTAGTTTTGGTTTTTGATATGAAATTCTATTTGTTTTTGGACTTTGTTTTTTATAGCATTGGAAAGGACATCGTAGTATTTTGGAAGAATTTTTGAGAAAATTATTTTTTCCAGCTGCTCAATAGCCTCCTTATGGCTATTAAACTCAATAGTGTTTTTTTGATTTTTATCTTTCTCCGCTTGTTTTTCAAGAGCCTGTTATTCCTTATTTCGAAAATATGCCTGGTATTTTGGAATTTCCATAAACAGGTATACCAATAAGCTTTTCGTCTTTAACGACGAACTCTACTTTATCGCCAAGGTTTAGCTCCGATTTTTCTTATTTCGGCAAGAATGGATACCTGTCCTTTTTGGTTAATATTATGCCAGCCATTCTATCACCTCGGTAATATCGTAATACTTTCTTAAAAATTTATAATAATATGAATAGTTTGTAAGAAACATATGGAATTTACCTCTCCTGAAAGGTAGATGGTTTTTACCTTTAAAAGAGCATTCTTTGGGCTTCAAGTAAGTTCTATAATCTTTCTTTTATGTATATCGGAAAAGCTTTAGCTGAGTTAACAACACTCTTCTTCCGCTTAATAATCTGATAGCATTTCTTTCTTTGCCTTATAAAAATTTTTCAACACAAAGATTATCAGGAAGAGCACAACGCCAAGGCAAAATACTTTTTCAATGGTTGTCGTATATTCTTCAAAATATATCTTAGGAAATAACTGCAAACATTGCACCAATTTCTCTTGTTATATGGATAAAGCTCTCGGGGAAATCAAGGATAAATTCCTTAATAAAAATCAAAAAATGAAATCGACCCGGAAGGACAATTAATTAGCCATTCAATGGAAAGAGAATAAAAGAATTGTATAAAACCGGTGCTCTACCGTAAACTAAAGCACCGGATAATACTGTTGTTCATTAATTATACCTCCACTTCAATCACTGAATGCAAGATATCCGGGAACAATAAAATTTACGAAAGGAACTATCAGAAGAATACCCCACCAATCTGGCTTGTTACGTGCCACTGCAATTTTCATCCACACAATCACACCTATCACAATATTTACAATAGGAATGAGAAAAAGAATGAACCACCAACCTGGTTCACCTGCAATTTGAAGTGTTAAGAACAGATTTACGATTGGAATCCAGGCAAGCCATGCATTATCAGAATGCCCTGTTTTTTGTGCAATTACATATAAGGAATACGATAAATATACATAAAAAACAAGCGATGTAATCCATGCAAAAGTCGAAGGAAAATAATTTCCATGCATAATATAACCTCCTTTATTATTTTTGATTATATTTTATAATATAAAAGTATGCAAAATGTATGCGTGCTTTTTGATAATACTTGATTTTTTATTTCAAATAGATAATATAAAAAACGGAGGTAAAAAATGAAAAAAAATAAATGGGCGTTATTATTATTTTTAATGTATTTAACAGGATTTATATTGTATTTTATAAGCAGCTTGAGAAGCATAGGGACCGGATTTCTTATAGCCGCTGTTACAGCACACATTATTTATACATTTTCGCCGCAGCAACGGGCTGCTATTGATATGCTGAATGCCAGAAGAGCACTGGAAGTAGGAAATATTGAAAAAGCCCACCGATATATCGAACAATTCCTAAAAATAAGTAAGGATAAAAAACTTGTAGGGTATTTGCTTAGTACATCAAAAAAAACAAAGGAAAATTATACAAAGCTCGCCACTATACTGGGAGAAGATCCTAAAAATCAGAATAATCCCTTTTTAAAGTATATAATCGCAAGCATATACTACAATACACGTGATATCGAAAAAAGCACAAAGATTCTAGAAACAATCCCCGAAGAACAGCGTGATTCGGAAACAATACGCTTGCTTGGAACAAATCTTCTTGAAAATAAAAAATTTGATGAAGCAATTCGTATCTTTCAGACAAAAGAAAAAAAAGAAGGCATACCTACTCCCGAGGAACTTAGTATTTTGATGGGTCTCGGCTTATGTTATGCAGAAAAAAACGATATCAAAAAAGCAGAATGGTACTATGAAAGAGTAAAAAAATTCAATCCTGCTTTCCCGGCATTAAGTAATTTGAAAGAAAAAATATATCCGGATGAAAAAAATTAAGATATACGGGCTTTTAAATTTAAAAGCCCTCTTTATGTTTGATAACTTCAATAATAACTTCGAAAATACAATAAATGCGGCATATAAAATGAGCGAAGATGGTGCAGAAGGAGTTGTATTGTTGGGAAAGAACTTTAGAACCCGCAGATTAATTTCAAAATATCTGAAAAATAGACTTGATATCCCAGTAGTATCGTTTGTAAATTCTGAAAAGCAGTTTGCGAAAGTACTGGAAGAAAAAACAGTATTTTCCAACTCCAGGCTTCCCGGTACTATTTTTACCTTAAGGCCTACAAATTCTGATTTTTTAAGAAAAAAATTATCAGAAGCAATATTAATAAAAAATCAGGATATACTGAGAATATTTAATACAGGCAAAGATTTTATTCCGGAATACTCAGCGTTAATTTCTTTTGGATTATGTAATTTAAAATATAAATTTCTGATAAGCGAAGAAGTGCTCAGCGCACGCAAAGGCGCCGAGCTATACAAAAAATTATCATAAAACGTTTTTTATGGATTTGTCGAAAGGTTTTCTTAATATACCTTTATCAGTAATAATCGCATCTATTAGCCTATTTGATGTCACATCAAAAGCAGGATTATATACTTCTATTCCTTCAGGTGCAATTCTATTGCCCCCACAGTGCGTTACTTCATTGGGATCTCGCTCTTCTATGGGAATTTCCGTGCCACTTTTAATTTCAGGGTCAATTGTTGAAGTGGGTGCCACTACGTAAAATGGAATTTTGTGATACATGGCAAGTACGGCAAGCGTATAAGTGCCAATTTTATTTGCAGTATCACCGTTAGCCGCAATCCTGTCCGCTCCGACGACAATACCATTTACTAATCCTTTGGACATAATAAATCCGCTCATATTATCAGTGATAAGGCGAAAAGGTATTCCAGCTTCTTTAAGTTCCAGAGCAGTAAGTCTTGCTCCCTGAAGATAGGGACGAGTTTCAAGTGAAATAGCACTGATGTTCTTGTACTTTTCAAAAGATCTGTGTATTACGGAGAACGCAGTGCCATACGCAACTGTTGCAAGTGCACCTGTATTGCAGATAGTCATTATCGTGTCCCCATTTTTAAAGAGAGCTGACCCGTATTCTCCGATACTAAAATTTCTCTCTGCATCCTCTTTTTCCATAGCAACAGCTTCGGTGAGAATTGCTTTTTTAATTTCACTTATGGGCTTGCTTTTAAGGCTTTCGACAAGTTTTACTATTCTCGCAGTTGCCCACTTTAAATTGACAGCAGTAGGCCTTGCACTATCAAGGTATTTTTTTACGCTGTAAAGCTTTCTGAAAAACTCATTCGTATTATCGGATGCGCCTTTCATTCCTATATACATCCCGTATGCTGCGGTAACTCCTATTGCAGGAGCCCCTCTAATTTTCATTTTATTAATTGCTTCCCATATGTCCTCAATTGTTTCGCAGGGGACATCGATAAATTCAAAAGGGAGTTTTCTCTGGTCAAGTATATGGAGAACCTCCCCGTCGAACTTCAAAGATCTAATTTCCACGTTATACGACTCTATACTTTTTCAAACAATCCGTGCAAACCCAGGCAACCTTAATTTTGCCATCAATATTAACCTTTGCTTTATGAAGATTAGGCAGGTATCTTCTCTTTGTTTTTCTATGAGAATGACTTATATTGTTGCCTACCATAGGCCCTTTACCACAAATCTCGCATTTTCTACTCATTATTAACCTCCCATATCTAAATTTAACCTTTACATTTTAAACAAATTTTCTTTAAATGCAATAGTTTGTTATAATATTGTTGCTTAGGAGGTAAAAATGAGAAAAATAATTGTTTCTAAAAATGCCCTGGCAAAGCTTGTCGCACTGACAACAATGGAGTGTTATGGGGTAGTTGGGCTTGTACCGGTTACATTAACGGATAAAGTTTTATCCTTACTTGGGAAGCCGGACCTTACAAAAGGAATAAATGTAGAAATTAAGGGTAAAAGCGTTTCGTTCGAAATTTTTGTAGTCTTACAGAGCGGAGTAAAAGTTTCTGAAGTTGCAAAAACAATAATAAATCAGGTAAAATACAAATTAAACAAGCTCACTGGCATTAAAGATATCAATATTGAAGTTGTAATTGCCGGAGTAAAACGGGAGGTATAGAGTGGATATACTTGAACTTGCAGAATTCAAAAAAATGTTTAAAGGCGCTCTTGCAAATCTTGGAAGCAAAAAAGATATAGTAAATAAACTTAATGTATTTCCTGTACCGGATGGTGATACTGGCACTAATATGTTCCTCACATTAAAAACAGCAATGGAAGAGGTTGAAAAACATAATCCTACCAACTTGAAAGAATTCGGCAAATTTGTTTGTGAAGGAGCTTTAATAGGTGGCAGGGGTAATTCCGGTGTAATTCTTTCCCAAATATTCAAAGGTTTCTTTGATTATATAGATGGAAAGGAAGAAGTATCTATTCCAGAATTTGCAGAAGCACTGACAAATGGTTCCAAAACTGCATACAAAGCTGTAATTAAACCTGTGGAGGGTACAATACTTACCGTTATGAATGCAACTGCACGGAAAGCAATTGTTATGAGCAAAAACGAAAGGGACTTTATAAATTTAATGAAAGAATTGTTGAAAGAATCAGAAATTGTATTAGCAAAAACTCCCGATCTATTGCCTGTATTAAAAGAAGCCGGAGTAGTTGATTCTGGCGGGCAAGGACTTGTTTTTATTATCGAAGGCATGCTAATGGGCCTGGAAGGTAAAATAAATATAGAAAAATCATTTGAAGAGGAGATCGATGAAATGGATAAAACAGTTCTTGGAGGCAAATTAAAATTTAGATATGACACAGTTTTACTTACAGCTTCCCCGAAAATTAATCCTGAAAAACTTCAGAAAGATCTGGAACAATTCGGCGATAGCATAGTTGTTGCCAGGACAAACGACCTCACAAAAATACATGTCCATTCGAATGAGCCCTACAAGGTAATGGAGTTTATTATGCAGTACGGGGATTTGCGCGAAGCAAGAATAGAGAATATGCAGGAAGAGCAGGAAGAATTTTTAAAGAGAAATACAATTATGACCCCAAAACAGGGAGGAATAAAAAGACCGTTCAGCATAGTATCAATTTCTCAGGGAGACGGCTTTGATAAAATATTTTCAAGTATAGGGGTTGACGTACTTGTAAGCGGAGGCCAAACAATGAACCCCTCTATAAACGATATACTTTCTGCTATAGCAAAGTGCAAAAAAGATAAAGTGTTTGTTCTCCCGAACAATTCCAATATTATCCTTGCAGCTAAAGAAGCTGCTAAGCTTACTAAAGACAAAAAAGTAACAGTACTCCCTACAAAAAATATGGTGCAGGCAATACCAATCATACTTTCATTTAACACGGAAGAGACAATCGATGAAAATATCAAAAGAGCAAATGAGATTTTGAGTGATATCCATTCTTTTGCAATAACATATTCCGTAAGAGATACTACGCTTAAAGGTCTCTCCCTGAAGAAAGGGGATATCTTAGGTGTTTCTGATGGTGAAATCAAACTTAAAGGAACTAACCCGGATAAAGTATTAATTGAGATACTGAAAAAGTATAAAGAAATAATAAAAGACTATGAAATTATCGGTATTTACTATGGCAGAGACATAAGCAAGGAACATGCGGAAACTATCGCGGAAAAAATAGAAAAATTATTTCCAGATATTGAAGTAGATGTTTCTTACGGCGGACAACCGTTCTATTTTTATCTTGTATCGGTGGAATGAGGTAAGAGATGGAAAAATACGTAGAATTCGTAAAAAGCAAAATAGATTTTACGCCTGATTTTGCAATTATCATAGGCTCCGGACTTGGGCCAATCGTAAAAAAAGTTCAGATTATAAGTAAATTCTCCTACAAAGATTTACCCGATTTTCCCGTTTCAACGGTTGCAGGGCATAAGGGAGAACTTATTTTAGGAACACTTAGCGGAAAAAATGTAGCTGTTTTCAATGGTAGAGTACACTTCTACGAAGGCTACAACATGAAGGATATTACAAAAAACGTACGCCTTGCCGCAGGCCTCGGGGCAAAGAAACTTATTGTTACAAATGCCTCAGGCGCTGTAAACAGTGCTCTTGAAGTAGGTGATATTATGCTAATAAACGATCATGTAAATTTCATATTTGCAGATAACCCCTTGCGCGGAGAACAAGGAAATGAGCGTTTTGTAGACATGGTAAATGCATACGACAAAGAATATATTCTCAAGGCAAAAAAGATTGCGAGGGAAAAAGGTATTAACGTTAGAGAAGGGGTTTACTGCGCGGTTTCAGGTCCAAATTACGAAACAATCGCAGAATTAAAACTTATGAATAGGATTGGCATTGATGCGGTAGGAATGTCTACGGTACCAGAAACAATCGTTGCACGCTTTCTAAAAATGAAAATATTAGGGATTTCCTGCATTACAGATGCTGTCTTTTCCTCGGGAGAAGTTTCGCACGAGGAAGTTGTTCGGGTTGCGGAAAAATGTGGAAAAAAGATTGAAACACTGATTGAGGAATTTTTGATGGAGGCAAAATAATGAATATAGTTGACATCATTGAGAGAAAGAAATGCGGGGAAGAACTTACAAGGAATGAAATAGATTATTTCGTGAGGGGTTATTCAAAAAGTGAAATTCCAGATTATCAGATTTCTCCTCTGCTTATGGCAATCTGGTGTAAAGGAATGACTAAAGCAGAAACTGCAGAACTTACTTTATCAATGGTAAAAAGCGGAAAAACAATTGACCTTTCGAAAATAAAAGGTATCAAAACCGACAAGCACAGTTCCGGTGGAGTAGCAGATACAGTATCTCTTCCGCTCGTGGCACTTGTTGCCTCAAACGGAGTACCTGTTGCAAAAATGTCAGGAAGAGGACTTGGACATACGGGAGGAACTATTGATAAGTTAGAATCCATTCCCGGATTTAAAGTAGAAATTCCTATTGATAAGTTTATAAACATCGTAAATAAAGTGGGGGGAGCCATCGTTGCACAAAGTAAAGAGCTTGTAGTTGCAGATAAAAAGATGTATGCTCTGAGAGATGTAACAGGCACGGTGGACAGCATCCCCCTTATAGCGTCCAGCATTATGAGCAAGAAAATTGCCTCCGGAGCGGATGCAATCGTACTTGATGTTAAAACCGGTGACGGAGCATTTATGAAAAGCGTGGAAGATGCAAAAAATCTTGCTAAAACTATGGTAGAAATCGGCGACTCTGTGGGAAGAGATACAGTGGCATATATTACAGATATGAATCAGCCCTTGGGAGATGCAATAGGAAATTCAATTGAAGTGGAGGAAGCAGTAAATGTATTGAAGGGGAAAGGTGGAAAAAGGCTTGTTGAAGTAATAAAAACTCTTGGCGGGGAAATGCTTCGCCTTGGTGGAAAAGCAAAGAGCAACAGCAAGGGGAAGGAAATGATAGAAAAATCCATATTGAATGGTTCCGGATTAAAAAAATTCCGGGAAATAGTTACAGCACAGAAAGGAACTCCTGATTTTACTGAGGATTTCTCAATTCTTCCACAGGCAAAATTCAGAATACCTGTGCATTCTCCAACGAACGGATATATATCACATATAGAAACCGAGTCTGTTGGTAAACTTGCTGCATTTTTAGGTGCAGGCAGAATGAAAAAAAGTGATAAAATTAACCTTGCAGTAGGAATAATGTTTCCAAAAAAAGTTGGCGACCTTGTAAGCAAAGGCAAAACAATTGCTACGATACTTGCCGACAATAAAGAAAAAGGAGAAACAGCCGCAAGAGAGCTTTTAAAACTGATTACTTTTAGTAAAAACAAAGTTAAACCTCTGCCGCTAATCTATTACAGAATATCAAAGGAAGGCATAGAAAAATTATTTAATGAATAAAAGTACGATAATACTTACGCACTCAGGTGCGGATTTAGATGCGATAAGTTCAATGTTTGCCGCCGGGAAGTTGTATCCCGGCGCTTTTCTTATCCATCCCGGCTCTCTTGACACAAGTGCACAAAAAATGTTAAGTTTGTTTGGAGATACGTTAAATCTTGTAAAGGTGCGTGAATTGCCCAGCAGCATAAAGCAAAACATTAAGCGAGTTATAGTAGTGGATACAAAAATTCCTCGTAGGACAGGAAATGGAAAGGAATTTATTGATAAAAATGGCATAGAGGTCATAGTTTTTGACCATCATCCGATTTCACGTTATGATATTAAAAACGCGAAGATAGTTTATAGAAACTATGGTGCAAATACTACTACTCTTGTGGAACTCTTAAAGAAAAAACATGTGGCCCTTACTTCCGTTGAAGCTACCATTATAGCACTTGGTATATATGAAGATACCGGATCGTTTATGTTTCCTTCGGTCACTCGCAACGATTTTGAGGCAGTTGCATTCCTTTCCCTATTCGGTATCAATATGAAGATAATCAGGCATTTTGTTTCACCGTTTCTCAATGCAAGGCAGCTTGCCCTGTTGGATGAATTTATAACTAAAATGGAAGAATACAATATAAATGGAATTAAAGTCGTTATTACAGAAGGAAAAGTTGATAAATACATTCCGGGTGTATCTATAGTAACGCACAGGTTGCGTGAAATGGTAGATTCTGACTTACTATTTGTAATTATGAAAACAGGAAAGGGTACTTTTATTGTAGGTAGGAGTAATTCCTCGGAATACAATGTAAAGAACATACTCATTGAGTTTGGAGGTGGAGGGCATTCTACCGCTGCAACTGCTTATGTTGAAGAAACAGATCTCAATAAAATCACCCGTATGATTCGTAATGCAGTGCAATCAGCAAAGTTTCCGCTGCTAAAGGCAGAAAACATTATGAGCTTTCCTGTAGAAATGATTGATGCAAAGATAGGAATAAAAAAAGCCTTTAAAATTATGGCAAGAATGGGATTTTCAGGTTTGCCTGCCGTTGAAAAAGGAAAGCTATTAGGTATTATTTCGAAGAGAGACATAGAAAAAATTATGCTTATAGAAAAGAGGGACAGGCCTGTTAAACAGTATCTTTCGCCAAATGCCGTGTTGGTAAAAAGAGATACGGATATAAGGGAAATTGAAAAACTTATGGTAATTAACAACGTCGGCAGAGTACTTGTGGAAAATAATAAAAAAATAGTGGGAATAATTTCACGGAGTGATCTTTTAAAAGCATTTTACATCAAAAAATATAAAAACTCTGCATATGAAGCAACCGGGGAAATACTTCCTTCTAAAAATGATGTTATAAAACTTCTTAAAAACGCTTTCCCTCCGGATATTTTTAATAAATTTATAATGTTCGGGGAAACTGCAAGAAAAACCGATCAGAAAATATATATAGTAGGAGGAGCAGTAAGAGATATATTTCTTGGCAAAAGAAGCGAGGACATAGATTTTGTACTGGATAAAAATGCAATTGTATTTGCAAAAGAGCTTTCCGCAAAACTAAAAGTTCCGGTAAGATATAACTTGGAATTTGGGGCGGCTCATTTAAAATACAAAGGCTACGGTTTTGATTTTTCAACAACAAGAAGAGAATATTATGAAAGCCCGTCAGCCTTGCCAAAAGTGGAAAATGCATCCCTAAAGGAGGATTTAAAAAGACGTGACTTTACAATTAATACCTTGTCAATTTCCATAGCAAAGGAAGATTTCGGAAGATTATTCGATTTCTTTAACGGACTTGATGATCTGAATAAAGGCATAATAAGAGTAATTCACCCACTTTCATTCATAGAAGATCCATCTCGTTTACTACGTGCAATTAAATATGAATCAAAATTTGGATTCAAGCTTTGCAAAGATACTGAGCAGTTGTTTATAAATGCAGTAAATCTAAGTACACTGAAGGCAAAAAAGTCTCGGAGGGTTATCGGTGAACTTACAGAGCTTCTCTCCACAGAATATGCGGTTTCTGCAATTATAAAAATGGCTAAAAGAGGCATTTTATATGAATTTTTCGGAATAAAGCAACTTTCAAGCAGAAAGAAAAATACACTTATTGAGGCGGAGAAACAAATAGATAAATTTAACGTAAACAGGTTGTATGTAAATCTATTCTTATTAATGTACGGAAAAAACAGTAAGGAAATCGATGAGAGATTGGATTACCTTTCAGTTAAAAGAAAAATAATACTGAATATTATCTCCGCAGAAAAAACTTTTAAAAAAATAAGCAAACAGATCGGCAAAATAAAAAAAACCGACTTGTTTTTAGCATTACAAAAAATAGATAAACCTTTCATCATAGGATATATTGCAATGATGGAAGGAGCAAAAAAGGAAGAGCTTGTTAATTATGTAGAAAATTTGAGACGTACTAACATTGAAATTACCGGAAAAGAATTAAAAGCACTGGGGCTTACGGAAGGAAAACAATTTTCCGAAATTTTCAAAACACTTACCCTTCTTAGAATTCAGGGTAAGATAAATACAAAACAAGAAGAAATAAACTATATCTTAAAAAACAAGAAGAGATATAAATTCAATGAATAACATTATACAAAAAATAACAGAAAACATAGAAACCGTTATCAAGGGAAAGCATCGCATTATAGAACTTGCTTTGATACCGCTAATAACGGAAGGTCACCTGATATTTCAGGATATACCCGGCGTGGGAAAGTCTACCCTTGCAGAAGCGGTTGCTCGTTCCATCAACGGAAGCTTTAAAAGAATGCAATTTACTTCTGACCTTTTACCTTCCGATATAATAGGGGTAAATGTCTTTGATAAACTGAACGGACATTTTTCATTCAAAAAGGGGCCTATATTTGCAAATATTGTACTTGCAGACGAAATAAACAGGGCATCCCCAAAAACCCAATCCGCACTTTTAGAGGCAATGAACGAAAAAACAATAACCGTAGATGGTACAACATATCGATTACCGAATCCGTTTCTAATTATAGCAACCGAGAATCCCGTAGAGTTCTCCGGTACTTACCCTCTACCGGAAAGCGAGCTTGACAGGTTTATGATGTCCTTATCAATAGGATACCCTGATACGGAAGTAGAAAAAGAAATAGTAAGGAGCGGAGAGAAACATAAAGTCAGCAGACTTATGCCAGTTGTAACTGCTAACGATATATTATTTATTACAACACTGGTAAAAAAAGTTTTTGTAAAAGACAACATTCTAAATTATGCAATGAGAATCATAAAAAATACAAGGAATAATGATCTCATAAAAATAGGAATTAGCGTTCGCGGAAGTATGGATTTTATTCGTGCAATAAAAGGATATGCATTTATGGAAGGAAGGGAATACGCAGTACCTGACGATGTAAAATCTGTTGCCCCGTTTGTGCTTTCTCACCGTATAACCTTAAAAGGAAGTGAGAAAAATTTTGGCAGAGAAATTATCAATGAAATTCTTGAAAAAGTTGAAGTTCCCATATAGGGGAAGCAGAGCAAAGATTAAAAGCCCTGGCAGCACTTTTATTCTCTTCGTTCTTTTGATAGGTGCAGTTGCAGTAAACTCAGGTAACAACCTCACCTATCTTACCTTCAGTACTATACTTTCATTTTTTATACTTTCCGGGTTGCTCGCATATTTTAACATGAAAAATATTTCCATAGAGCTGGATTTGTCGGAAATTGTATTCGCAAACAAGAACATAACTATTTCCGTAAAAACATATAATAAATCGCGCATGCCAAAATTTATGCTGAACTTAAATTTTCTAAATCGCGAGGAAACGTTCCAGTATATAAATGTCGTTTCCATTAAAAATATTAGCACACAATTTAAAAAACGCGGTATAGAAAAAATACCTTATATAACCGTGAGTTCTTCCTTTCCATTCGGTTTTTTTGAGAGAAGCCGGAGAATCCGGACAAATTATAAAATAATTGTTGCACCCGAAGTAAAAAGTATTTCTCTGGACGGAAGAACCGCTCGTAACAAGGAAAAATACATAAACTACAAAGGTAAGAGCAATGAATTTTACTCCGTACAAGAATATCGGGAAGGAGAAGATGCAAGAAAAATAAGCTGGCCTATCTCAGCAAAAACAGACAAACTTATAATGATAGACGGAGAAAAGGAAAATTCTAACAGAATAAAGCTATTTCTGGATAATTCATCATACCTGTATACAGATGTAAACAGCTTTGAAATGGCAGTCGAAAAAGTTACTTCAGCCATATATTTATGCTACATCAATAAATACGAAGTATCACTTATTTCGGAAAAGACATTCCCATTCTCACATTCAAAAAACCATTTTAAAATAATATTTGAATTTCTTGCTATAGTCCAGCTTAAAGACCATATTCCGCTTACAAAGCCTTCCGAAGCAATCACTGCCGAGGATATAAACTATGCATAAAAAACCTGCTATTATATTTGCATTTTTGTTTATAGTCATTTCGACATTGTTTATGTCTATCTCAGATAACAGATTCCTTATTTTTCTCCCCTTTCTCTTATCCTCATATTTTATTGAAGGTAGAATTAGAAGTGGTTTCCTCACTAAATTTGTAGAGGCATTACCTCTCATATTTTTTATAATATTTATCATCATCGGTTTAAATATATTTTATACTTTATCTTTCTTATTGCTCATGCTTATAACAGCAAAATTTATCCTACGCAAAAAGGTAAAAGACTATTACGAGATATTCTTGATAGGAATTTTGATAGTTTTACTTTCCTCCGTTTCTACGATATCAATAAGTTTCTCACTGATACTTTTTCTATTTTTTATAAGCGGAGCCCTTATGCTTATCTTTGCCCGAATTAATAACATAACCTTCCGCATAAGCCTAAAATTCCTTAAAGAAATACTCCTTTTTTCCACTGTTTCATTTGTTCTCGCCTTTCTATTGTTCTTTTCTTTTCCCCGCCTATCCATAGGTTATTTTCACGGTATAAATATCGCCCCGGCAAATCAGAGCGGTTTTAGCGAGGAAGTAGTAATTGAAAAGGGGAATGTTTCCTTAAAAAACGGCATTGTAATGAGAATTGAAACAAAGGACTCCTCCGCGCCGCTTTACCTTTCGGGTATGCACTATTCATATTTTGACGGAAGTAAGTGGAGAAAGGAAAAAGGTATACAAAAGATTTTTCCGTATAACGCAAGCAATGATTTTGGGCTTATACAAGGAACATCAAAATATACTGTTTATCTTGAACCAACTGGAACTAATGTTCTTTTTGGTCCGAATAAATTTACGGGAGTCCACGGTGAATTTCTATATCTCATAAAAAATAAGTTCGGAGATTTTTCTACGGATATGACATACTACAAAACAGTAAAATACGATGCATTTAGCAATATAGTGGGCAAAACAAATATTCAACTAATAGACAAACTGACGAATAAAGATATAAAACAGTACCTTCAACTTCCTCTACTCCCCGAAAGGTTCAAAGAAATTTCAATAGAAACTGCGGGCGGAGGGAATGAACAGAAAAAAGTATTAGCCATTAAAAACTATTTAAATAAACACTGTGCATATTCATTGAAACCCTCTGCATCCTCGATAAGTGACTTCGTAATAAACGGAAAGAGCGGATATTGCGAACATTTTGCAACCGCATCCGTGCTTATGCTAAGAGAGAACGGCATTCCCGCAAGACTTGTTTCGGGATTTGTTACAAATGAATTTAATCCTGAGGGAAACTATTTTATAGTACGAGAAAGAGACGCGCACACTTGGGCTGAGGTATATTTTCCATCCGCAGGCTGGATGCGCTTCGATCCTACTCCTGCGTCTTCGCCTCCGATACACGCAAAAATATCACTTATGATAGATAACCTTAAAATGTCCTGGTACAGGAATGTCATCACATACAACAGTGCAAAACAAGCAGAGTTTCTCTCCGGAATCAAAAAGGGAGTAACAAATACAGGTTATAAAATAAATAACGGCCTCGCCATTCTGCATAGTCTTCTTAAGAGGTGGCGCTACTTAGCAAGTCTGTTTGCCTTGGCTTTAATAACATACATATTTGTAAGTAAGGAAAAATCTAAAAAAAACAGAGCGTATAATTCAATTATTCGAACGATCGGGAATGATAAATATCCGTACGAAACCCTATTGGAATACGCAGAAAGAAAGGGCAAAGCGGATGATTTAAAGAATATAATTTTTCTTTACTACAAGTTGCGATTTTCAAAAAACCACATGGATGAAAAAGCAGTCCTTACCTTATTAAACAGGCTGAAGAAAAAACTTTAGTCAAATGTTTTACTTGACCATAGTTTTATATCTGTTATAATTAACGGAAAATATTTTATGAAAGAGGCAAACAAATGAAAAAAAAGATTTTAATTATACTCGTTATATTGTTGATGATAGTTCCGGTATTTACGGGATGTAATACTACTTCAAAAACACCCGACAGGCAAAAAGCACCTGATTTTTCATGGCAAGCACAAAGCGGAAAAGTTATGCACCTCTCTGATTTGAAGGGGAAAGTAGTATTACTTGACTTCTGGGCAACCTGGTGCGGGCCTTGCAGAATGACAATCCCACATGTAGAAGCACTTAACAACAAGTACAAAGATAAAGGTGTAGTAGTTATGGGTATAAACCTGGATAAAGCATCCAGCAGAACGGCAGTAAGCCAATTCATTAAAAATAACGGCATAACTTATCTTGTTATAAGCGATGCAAATGGTAAGGTGGGGAATATGTATGGTGCAACAAGCATTCCACGGTTTTTCATCATCGACAAACAGGGAAATATTGCAAAAATGATAGTAGGTTACGATCCATCTATGGAAGAGAAATTCAGCAAGGAAATTGATTCCTTGCTTCTGGAAAAATAGGAGGTAACAAATGGAAGTTACAGAGTTAAACTTTAAACAGGAAGTACTTGAATCTAAAATACCCGTCATCGTGGACTTTTGGGCAGAGTGGTGTGTGCCTTGCAAAATGATTGAGCCTATTGTAGAGGAAATCAGTAAAGAATATGCAGGCAAGATTAAAGTAGTCAGATTGAATGTAGATGACAATCAGAACATTGCAATTCAGTATGGTATTATGAGCATTCCTACGCTGAATATTTTTGTAAACGGCAAGATTGAAGAACAAATTATAGGTGCCGTACCCAAAAGAACGATTCTCACAAAAATGCAGAAATTTATTATTTCAAATTAAATAAAACATTTTAAGCCTTCCCGTAAAAAAGGGAGGCTTTATTTTTTTCTAAGATTTTCTATAAAATTCGTTACTTTTATAAAATCATTTTTAAAAAAGAAACTGCCCATAACAAGCGTATCCGCTCCGGCTTTTAACGTATTTTCCGCGGTTTCTTCATTTATACCTCCATCTACTGAAATAATAAACTTTAGATGATTTTTTTCTCTTATTTTGGCAGCTTCCTGAATTTTTTTTATGGAAAAAGGTATAAATTTCTGTCCTGAAAAACCGGGTTCCACACTCATAATAAGAAAAAGATCAACAAGCGGAAGAAGATGAGATACTTCTCTTACACTTGTCGCAGGGTTTACGGATATACCTACTTTCAACCCTGACTCTCTGATCTTTTTAATAATTCTCAAGGGAAAATGTGTTTCTTCGATATGAAAGGTAATTGCATTCACTCCACATTTTTTAAAATTATCAATGAAACTTTCCGGATTATCCACCATAAGATGGGCATCAAAAAACAGGTTTGTAACTTTTCTAATACTGTTTATTACACAAGAACCGAACGTAAGATTCGGTACAAAGTGTCCGTCCATCACATCAAGGTGTACCCAACTATTCGGTACCATTTCTATCTTTTTAATTTCCGTTGAAAGGTTGGAAAAGTCAGCTGACAAGATTGACGGAGCAACCGTGAATTTCATTTGGAGATTTTCAGCCTTACATCGATACCCTGTCTTACTCTGAGACCAGGCATCGGGTACTGATACAATACAACTTTTCCGGAAACATTTACAATGTCCGTTTCATCCACATGAGAAAGATGAAAACCCTGTTTTAGAAGTAAAGCTTTTGCATCTTCCGCATTCATACCTATTACAGAAGGCATTATTATAAATTCACCCAAACTCACCGTAAGTTTCACCGGTGCACCGGGGGGGAGAATAGTACCTTGCAACGGATCCTGTGCCAGAACGGTACCAACCTTACTCGAATCTTCCTTTTCGGAAATATCTCCGGGTGAAAGCCCTACGCTCTGCAAAATCGACAACACATCACTAAAATTCTTCCCTATAAGATTAGGCACGGAAACATTTCGTGAACCATTACTTATCACAGCTTTTATTATAGTCCCTTCTTTTATTCTTTCATTAGAAGCCGGATCCTGTGATATGATGCAATCCAAAGGAACACTTTCAGAATACTCGGACGAAACAACCTGTAAAATAAGTCCGGCCTTCTCTGCTACTTTCTCTGCATCATCCACTTTTAAATTTACAATTGAGGGTGTTTCCACAATTTTTACCTGATTCGCGCCCTTACACCCCGCGACAAAAATTAGCAGAGATACCACCATGATAATTATTATTTTCTTACTTGTTTTCATATTTTTATTTTATACATTTTTGCTCAATTTGCAACATTTTGATAAAGATATATAATTATAATATGAAAAAGATAGCTGTTTATCCTGGCACATTTGATCCCATAACAAAGGGGCATATTGATGTGATAAAAAGAGGCGCCGAAATTTTTGATAGTTTAACAATACTTGTGGCAATACATAAAGAGAAACACACACTATTCTCTATAAACGAACGCCTTGAAATGGTAAAATGTGCAATCAAAGAATTTACAAATGTTGAAGTTACAACTCTTAACGAACTGCTGATAGATTATCTGAAAAATAATAATGTAAAGTTTGTTCTGAGAGGGCTGAGGGCTGTATCCGACTTTGACTACGAGCTTCAAATGGCTCTAACAAACTCTGCACTATACCCTAACATTGAAACAATTTTTATAATGAGCAGCAGTAAATACATATTTTTGAGTTCCAGCATAGTGAGGGAAATAGCGTCTTACGGAGGAAACGTATCAAACTTTGTTCCCCAATGCGTATCTGAAAAATTAACTCAAAAAAAAGGAGGATAAAATGAATGAAAAGTCGGTATTGAACGAAATACGCAACTTAAAACAGGAGTTCGCTAATGCAAAGAAGATGCCTTTTTCGCGATTCGTCAGTGTAGACAGAAACGATATCATATCCAGATTGGAAAGTATAGAACGGATTTTGCCTGATGAAATGAAAAAAGCATTTTTCATAGACAAAAAAAGGGAGGAAATACTACAAAAAGCGTATAAGGAAAGCGAAGAGATAATTGCACGTGCCGAATCTGAGAGAAAGAAGCTTGTTTCAGACTCTAATATTGTAAAAGAAGCCAAATTAGAAAAGGAGCAGATAATAAACGCAGCAAGAGAGGAGGCAAATTCTATAATAAAAGAAGGGGAACAATACACTGCTAGTCTTTTGAACAAAGTAGAAAATGTTCTAACCAAAGCAGGGGAAGCAATCAAGCAGGGAAAGGAGAACCTATTGTATGAAAATTCCGATTCAGAGGATAAAGAACAATAAGGAATTCGAGGTCAGGGAGAAGCTAAAAAATATAGACTTAGGGAGAAGCTCATTCATCACATCTCCGGCCGTACTTACCGGTACGCTAACATACGTAGGTAATCAGGAAATATTTTTCGAAGGTCATTTATCAGCAAAAGTACAACTTACATGCGTGCACTGCTTAAAAGAATTCGAACAATCTTTTGAAATAGATATCTCCGAAAGTTATATCCCATCTTATTTTGTAAATTCAGGCCAATCAAAAGAAGAAAGAAGCCTATCCGAATTAGATGTCCTTACCTATAATGGTACTTTTATCGATTCTGCTAAAATCGTAAGAGACATTCTAATAGAACATATTCCACCATACCCTCTCTGCCCTGAATGCAGAGCTAAAGAATAACTTCTTGCATGTACAGGAGCCAATTTACGGAACTTCTCAGGATATTGCTCAAATGTTGAAGTAACTTCAACAAAGCGATACATTTTTTAAAGTTACGAAATGCTCGTAATGTTTTATACAAACTAAAAATGAAAAATACAGCGGAAGATATAAAAATTAGAAATCCTCAAAGAACTGCCTTGACCATATGGCTTGTGGTCGATGCTTTCTTCATTATTTTAGGATTAAACAGTTTCCTGCATTTTGATATAAATTCTTTCGACGGTATGTTTATTTTAGTTTCCATCACAGTGGTGCTAACCTCAATAATTTTTATCAAGTCAACCATAAAAAATGTCAAAATTTTAGATGAAGCAATTAATAACAATAAAATGATTGCCCACTGGCAATATACAAAAGAAGAATGGTTAAACTACTTAAATTACGAAGAGAAAGATAGGTTTGAAAAAAATAAATTAATTGCAGGGATTTTATTTATAATAACCGCCATAGTGTTTGTACCGTTCATTTTAATAATTCATGAAGGTAAATTATTTATGTCGGCGGTAATGCTTTTACTGTACGCAATGTACTTTTTTATGGGGTGGATTTTTCCTTTAATTGCATTCTATTTTAAAAGAAAAAGTATAGGAGAAGTTATTTTATTGGAAAAAGGCATTTTACTAAATAAACAATTTTACACATGGAATTTTCCTTTTTCTAAATTTAGCAATGCGAAATTTATTAAAAACCCCTATGAACATTTAGCAGTCACTTATAATTTTATTGACAGAACAGGTCCGAGAAGCTATACTATTAACGTCCCCATCCCCAAAACAAACAGAGTAAATATCAGCAGGATTATACCAAAATTTCATTGAACGTTAGGTTACATCAAGATTTAACTGTACACTACACTATTTGGAGCAACTTTTGCACCTACTACCCATCAAAATATAAACGAAGACAAGTTGCTAAAATATTCAATCAGAAACCTTAGCTATTACAGCAAAAACAGCATTACTTTATTCGGAAAGCATAAACACACAGTATACATAGTTAGTTGCCCCGCTTCCTCTTAATTACTGTAATTATCCTTTAATATATTTACTGATCTATATTACAAGTTTAATCATTTGACTTTTTAGCACTTTATTGTAAAATCTCCCTAAGCACTTTCAAATATTTAAGGAGGCTACTTAAGAATGTACATAGACGAGGCAAAGAATAATGTAAGTAAAGAAGTAAAAATTAAAGGCTGGATTTACAACACCCGTTCAAGCGGAAAAATCATATTCCTTCTGATACGTGACGGGACGGGAATTATTCAGTCTGTCGTTTCCAAAAATGATGTACCGGAAGAGATATTCGAAAAAGCAAAGAAACTCACACAAGAGACATCAGTTACGGTAAACGGGACAGTAAGAGAGGAAGAGCGTGCACCCGGAGGTTACGAACTTCTTTTAAAAGATTTAGAAACCATTCAGCTTACCAGCGATTATCCTATCACTCCAAAGGAACACGGCGTAGGTTTCTTGATGGAACACAGACACTTATGGCTTCGCTCGAAAAGACAGTGGGCAATTCTAAGAATCAGGCACAGAATAGAAAAATCCTTAAGGGATTTCTTTGATAACAGAAGTTTTACTCTTATTGATGCACCGATTCTTACTCCGAACGCATGTGAAGGATCTACTACACTTTTCGAAACAGACTATTTTGGAAAACCGGCATTTCTATCGCAAAGCGGACAGTTGTACATGGAAGCTGCTGCAATGGCATTCGGCAAAGTATACTGCTTTGGCCCTACATTCAGAGCGGAAAAATCCAAAACAAGAAGGCATCTTATGGAATTCTGGATGCTCGAGCCCGAAATTGCATATATTACTTTCGAAGATAATATGCATCTTCAAGAAGACATGATTACCTATGTAGTACAAGAAGTTTTAAAAAACTGTAAAGAAGAACTTAAAATTATCGGAAGGGATACATCCCTGCTTGAAAAAGTAAAACCTCCTTTCCCAAAAATTTCCTATAGAGAGGCTCTTGCAATTTTAGAAAAACACGGCAAACATCTTGAATGGGGAGACGATTTCGGAGGAGACGAAGAAACGATTTTGGCTGCAGAATTTAACAAACCGGTATTTGTACATCACTTCCCCGTTGGTGCAAAAGCATTCTATATGGAACCAGACCCTAACGATCCGGATACGGTCCTTGCTGCAGATCTGCTTGCGCCGGAAGGATATGGCGAAATTATAGGCGGAAGCCAAAGAATAAACGACTATAATTTAATTTTGGAACGAGTAAGAGAAAACAATCTTTCCGAAGAAGATTACAAATGGTATTTGGATTTAAGAAAGTACGGCTCTGTCCCACACGGCGGTTTCGGAATAGGACTTGAACGCACTGTTGCATGGATTGCAAGACTTCCTCATGTAAGGGAAACAATACCATTCCCGCGCCTATTTGAAAAAATCTACCCGTAAATGGACAACGTAAAAGCAGTAGACATACTAAGAGAAATAAAGAAAGGTAAAACCCATCGGCTTTACCTTCTTTTTGGCAGCAATGGAACCTATTTAAAAGAAAACATCGTTACTAGTTTGAGTGACCTACTCATCGACCAGAAAACCGGCGCATTTGACTATGCTCTGTATTACGGTAAAAATCTTTCCTCCAACGAACTTTCGCATTTTTTAAATTCTCCTCCCTTTGGAAAAGCAAAACTTATAGTAGTAAAAGATGCAGGGCAAATCAAAAAGACAGAGCTTAAAAAAATTCTATCATTCCAAATTCCAGAATTTTCTACACTCGTTATAATATCCGAAGCAGACATGAAAGTCACAACATCAGAAAAAGATGCCGTATCGATAAATTCATACTCTATCACACGCACTATGATAAAAAGCTGGATAAAAAGTAAAGCCAAAGAAAATGGTAAAAAAATATCGGATGAAGCTATCGCGGAATTAATTACGAGATTAGACAGCGACCTGTTCTTATTATCATCGGAAATTAGAAAACTTTCTCTTTTTGCGGGAGAAAATAAAAGTATTACGGAGGAAGATGTTTCCAAGGTTGTAAAATTTATCCCTGAGATAGGAGTTTTTCCACTGATAGACGCAATTGTATCAGGAAAGAAGTCTACTGCTTTAAAGATGTATAAGGATTTTCTAAATTCTCAAGATTCGGTTCCTCAACAGTTGCTTTCCCTGTTACTCAAAACCTTTATGCAAATGGCTTTGATAAAAGAACTCACCGCACAGGGTGTAAACAAAAATGATATTGCAGGAAAAGCGGGTATTTATCCAACTTTTCTTGTAAATAAACTTATTCCCACAGTACAAAAATTGAAGTACAAGGATATTGTAAACAAGTTTCATTTACTCAATGAAATTGATGTGAAAAGCAAAAACGGGGAAGTAAATCTTCCCCTTGCTATTAGTCTTTTTATAGAAAAAAGTTAGCTTGTTTTACTGGGATTCTTTCGCTGCAGTATGCATTTTTAGCATAAGACTTGACTTCCTTCTTGCAGCAGTATTCTTGTGAAGAATTCCTTTAGATTCTAATTTATCAACAATTTTTATTGCTTCTTTTACTTTCTCTTCCGAATAATTGCTTTTCTTTGCAAAATCAAGAGCTTTATCTAAAGCGGCTCTATAATATTCATTCCTCTTTCTTCTTTTTTCATCCTTCCTTACTGACTTTTTTGAAGCTTTTAATATTGGCATTTATTTACCTCCTATAGCGTAAATTCCTATATAGATTAGCAATTTTATAAATTCTGTCAAGTACTTGTATAAGTTCTATTCATTTCGATGATTTCGAAAATCTTTCGATGAAAAAATTTAGAACAATACCTTTGAAATCGTAAAATGAAAGCTTGATTTAGAAACATCTACAAGCTAAAAAAAGCAGCTATCCGTTAAAAAGTTTATTTCTGACATTTAGGGCAGTAATAAGAGGATCTGCCGTTTATTTTCATCATCTGCACAGTTGTTCCACATACGGAACATGGTTTACCTATTTGTCTATGTACTTTAAAATGTTTATGATATTCTCCCTTTTTTCCGTCAAGGTGCACGAATGTAAGCTCGCTTTCACCGCCATAGCTTTCAGATTCCTCAAACACTATAGGTATTGCATTAAAAATATTCTTGATTTCTTCTTTTGTAAGAGTTGACACTTTCCTGTTCGGCATAACACCCGCTCTAAAAAGAATTTCATCCGAGTATGCATTTCCTATCCCTGCAATAAGAGTTTGATCCATTAAAATCTTTTTTATGTTTTTCTTTTCGTTTCGAAACAAAATCTCTTCGAATCGTTCAATCGTAAATTCAAGACTCATTGCATCGACCCCTAACTTTTTAAGCGCTTTATCTTCAAAAACTTCGTTACTTCTTAGAATCTTTACAAATCCACCTCGCATTATACCACCGATATACAAGCACATTCCGTTGGACAGAATCAGACCTATCTGCACTTTTTCCTTATCACAGCTATTCATAAGTTTCATAAATCCGGTAAGCAAAAAATGTATTGCAAGAGAATGCTCGTTTGATAGATCCAAAATAAGTACTTTCCCTTTACGACGTGCATTACTTATTCTGCTACCTATGATGAGCGAGGAAAACTTTTCCTCGCTCATATTAAGAATCGTTTTTTTGTTTACAACAACGCTCTTTACATATTTGCCTTTTAATAATTCTTGAGATTCTTTCTTTAGTATATTAATCTCTACTATTTCAGGCATAATACTTCCTTCTTTCTACTTATTTGAGAAATTCTTTAATATATCTTTTCCCGCAAAACGTGCTGCTTCGCCAAGCTCCTCTTCAATTCTCATAAGCTGATTGTATTTAGCCACACGTTCAATTCTTGCAGGCGCTCCGCTTTTTATCTGCCCAATGTTCATTCCCACAACGAAGTCGGAGATAAACGTATCTGCAGTTTCCCCTGAGCGATGTGAAACCACCTGAGTAAATCCCGCACCCTTAGCAAGGTTTACAGTATCCATTGTTTCAGTAAGTGTTCCAATCTGATTTAATTTTATCAACACAGAATTGGATGCTTTAAGATCAATACCTTTCTGTAACCTTTTAATGTTAGTAACATAGATATCATCACCTACAAGTTGTACTCTCTTGCCAAGCTTATCTTCAAGTTTTACCCATCCATCCCAATCTTCTTCAAACAAGCCGTCCTCAATTGAGATAAGCGGATACTTTTCAATAAGCATCTCATAGTATTCAATCATGTCTTCTGCTGTTCTCTCTTTGCCTTCGAACATGTATTTTCCTTTCTCTACATTGTAGAAATAGGAAGGTGCCGCATCAATACCAATATATATATCCTTCTTAGGGGTATATCCCGCTGCTTCAATTGCTTTTACAATATACTTAATTGCATCTTCGCTGGATTTCAAATGCGGCGCAAACCCGCCTTCGTCACCAACACTTACCACATATCCGTCTTTTTTCAGCAAACCCTTAAGCGTATGATAAACTTCCGCTCCGTATCTTAGTGCTTCCTTAAATGACGGTGCACCTGCAGGTATCAATAAAAATTCTTGAATATCAATCCCAGAATCAGAATGTTTCCCTCCATTCAGAATATTAAACTGAGGCGTAGGAAGCAACGTCCCGTTTATTCCACCGATATACTTATAAAGTGGAACGCCATATTCATCTGCCGTTGCACGTGCTGCAGCAAGCGATACCGCTAAAATTGCATTTGCACCAAGCTTTGCTTTGTTCGGCGTACCATCCAATTCTATCATGGCATTATCAAGCTCTGCTTGTTCTTCCGAAAGCATGCCTATAACTTTTTCTGCAATGGGACCATTAACATTCGCTACCGCCTTAAGAACACCTTTTCCGCCAAAACGTTTTTTATCTCCATCTCTTAACTCTACAGCCTCAAACTCTCCGGTAGATGCTCCGGATGGTATATCTGCTCTTGCCATAATTCCACTTTCTAAGAGTACTTCTGCTTCTACTGTCGGGTTTCCCCTTGAATCAAGAATTTCTCTTCCGTTAACTGCTAAAATTTCACTCATAATAATACCTCCTATGTATTATATAATTTCCTTGCGGTCTTTAATCGCCATAGTTAATGTAACCGAATCAACAAAATCAATTTCCGTACCTTTGGGAAGCCCCGTTGCAATACGGGTAACTTTTACTCCAAAAGGTTTTAATATTTTTTGAATGTAAAGGCTCGTGATGTCACCATTAAAATTAGGGTTCATCGCAAGAATTACCTCTTTAACGTTTCCTTTTGCAACTCTTTCTACAAGTTCTTTAATCTTCAAATTATCCACCGACATATGATTCATCGGATCAATCCTGCCGTGTAAAACATGATAAACACCTCTGTAATCCCCGCCTTTTTCTATCGCAAATAAATCTCTTACCTCTTCTACCACACAGATAGTGGAACGGTCTCTTTTTTCATCTGTACATATATTGCAGATCTCCTTATCTGTAAGATTGAAGCAAACCGGACAGAAATGTAGATGCTCCTTTGCTTCTTTTATGATATTAACCAATTTATCTACCTTATTTTTATCCATCGAAACAATGTACAAAGCAATGCGCTCAGCGCTTTTCGGTCCGATACCCGGCAGTTTCGAAATTTCTTCTACGAGTCTTTCAACTCTTTCGGGAAATCCACTCATTTAATTTGGAAATCCGAGTCCAGGAATTCCTCCCAATCCTCCTATTGCCGCAAATTTTTCCTTTGCAACTTCCTTTGCCTTTTCTTGTGCTTCTCTAATTGCCGCAACAATTAAGTCTTCCATCATACCTTTCTCTTCCCTATCTATTACATCTTCGGAAACTTCAATTGAAATCACATCGAGTTTTCCGGAAACGGTTGCTTTAACTGCACCGCCTCCTGCAATTCCATCAATACGAGCTCCCTCTAACTCACTTTCTATCTTTTCCATTTTTTTCTGAAGCTCCTGAGCTTTTCTCATTAAATCATTCATATTTCTCATTTTTTATCCTCCCCGTCAGTTTTTTTAATATCCGAAATCACTCCGTCAAAAAGTGTTAGAACTTGTTTGACGGTTTCATTATTGGCCATCTCATTAATTTCCTCGTTTTTACTGTGTAATTTTTCTTTACTTTGAGGCTCTATATACTTGATTCTATACGACTTATTCAGTACTTTTTTTATTGCATTATTTAATATACCTAAATTTCTTTCTATTTTCAAGATAGAAAGATAGAATTTTTTCTCTGCGAGCAACACCACAAGATCATCTTGTACTTCCACAGGTTCTACACGTTCAAGTATTGCATGCAAAGGTCTATCCTCTTTTTTAACTTCGTTAAGAATATTTCCCCATTGTGCTTTTACAAGATCAAGCCCTTCCAATTGCTGAATCGTTTTCTTCTCGTTAGATATTTCAGCTTCCTTCTCTGTTCCTGTTAAATATACTTCTTCCTTTTGAGCAGGCTTTAACGTTTCTGCTTCTTCAAGCTGTATCTGCTCTTTAGCTTTTTCTTGTGATATTGTTTTGTTCTCTTCTTGTGTAGCTTCAGGAACAGACTTAACCTCCATGCATTTCAGAGCTGCAAGTTGTATAGGGAAAAAAGGATCTGGGAAAAACCTTATAATATTAGTTATGCGTGCAAACTCTTCGGATATATCAACAACTTTTTTTGTGCCTATATATTTTGCCTGCTCTCTCAAACTTTTAACAAACGCAGGATCTCTATCAAAAGCTATTTCGGAAAATCCCATTATTTTTCCACCTAATAAATCTTGCAGATAAGTAAGAAATTCATTTATAAAAATTTTACTGTCTTTTCCGCTCTCCTCCATATCCCTTACGATGGATAACGCTTTTTTAGGTTCCTTCTTAATAATGCTGTCCAAAAAATCTTTTAAAACCTCATCAGGTGGAATTCCTAAAAGAGTGCGAATGTTTTCTTCGGCAATTTCATCAAACATTGTAATTGCCTGATCAAGCAAGCTTAACGCATTGCGCAATGAACCCGTTGCAAAACGTGCTATGAGCATTGCTGCACTATCCGTCAGTTTTGCGTTTTCATTTTCGGCAACTTCTTTTATCTTTTTGACAAGTCCTTTAATAGAAATAGGTTTGAAATAAAATCGTTCACACCTGGAAATAATAGTAGAAGGAATTTTCTCCGGTTCAGTTGTCGCAAGAATAAAAACAACATTATCCGGCGGTTCTTCCAATGTTTTAAGTAAAGCATTAAATGCCTGCATGGTAAGCATATGAGCTTCGTCTATAATATAAACTTTGTATCGAGCCGAAACAGGTGCATACTGAACTTTTTCTTTCAAATCTCTTATTTCATCTATTCCTCTGTTCGAGGCAGCATCAATTTCAATTACATCTAAGTTTGTGCCATTCGTTATCGTAATACATTGGCTGCATTTCATGCAAGGCGTAGGTGTTGGTCCGCTTTCACAGTTCAATCCTTTTGCAAATATACGTGCGATAGAAGTTTTACCTGTACCCTTTGGTCCTGCAAATAAATAAGCATGAGCAACCTTTTTCTGCTTCAATGCTTCCTGCAAAATTTTCACAACAGTTCCCTGTTCAACTACATCCTCAAATACCTGAGGTCTATATTTTCTGTAAAGTGCAATATATTTCATAGCCTTATTATAATTCAAATGCTAAAAAACTCAATTGTTCAAATTTGAACCACTCGAGGTAAAGCACTCTCCTATATTATTAAAAAGTAATTTTACAAGATAAACCGCACCTTTTACTACATATTTATTAAAATATCATCAAAGCAAAGAGATGCGTAAACGTTACTACTGCCCCATAAATTAATCCGGTCTATATGGCAAGATAATCACTCTATAATTCAAAAAACAACAGATTTAATTTTTGTAAAAATACAACAACCCTAAATGCAAACATTATTTTGTCCGGAACCAAAATTCTTATTATGAAGAAATATATAATTGGTTATAATTACATTTATAAGTGAAAATATAAAGCATGGTACCGACTGTTCCCGGAAAATTCCATGTCGGATTAGGAGGACCATAATATAGGAGGTATCAATTTTGGAAGTAGACGTAGTTATTATAGGCGGAGGGCCGGCAGGGCTTGTAGCAGGTCTATCAGCAAAGAGAAACGGCGCTGAAAATGTACTAATTCTTGAAAGGGAGGATGAGCTCGGAGGCATTTTAAAACAGTGTATACATAATGGCTTCGGAACATTGTTATTCAAAAAAGATCTTACCGGCCCGGAATATGCGGAAAGACTTATCCGGGATATAAAAAAGGAAAATGTTGGTTATATGCTAAATACAATGGTAATTGGCATAAACAGCAATAGAACAATTACAGCAGTAAATCCGGAAAGAGGAATATTTTCAATTAATGCAAAAAGCGCTGTGCTTGCAATGGGATGCAGGGAAAGACCGCGAGGTAATATCCTTATTCCAGGTACACGCCCCAGCGGAGTATACACGGCAGGTGTTGCGCAGAGATTTATAAACATCGACGGATACCTACCCGGAAAAGAAGTTGTGATTCTCGGCTCCGGCGATATCGGTTTGATTATGGCGAGACGATTTACATTGGAAGGCGCACATGTAATCGGCATATATGAAATAATGAATCACCCCGGAGGCTTAAAACGAAATATTGTTCAGTGTTTAAACGACTTTAATATACCTCTTTATTTATCTCACACCGTAGCGAAAATTCACGGAAAAGAACATCTCGAGGGAGTAACTGTTGCAAAAGTGGATGAATCGTTCAAAACAATAAAAGGAACGGAGCATTTTATAAAATGCGATACACTTTTACTTTCCGTGGGACTCATTCCTGAAAATGAACTTTCAAAGCAGGCAGAGGTAAAGCTCTCTCCACTAACAAAAGGGCCAATAAGTAGCGAAACGATGGAAACAACGGCAGCTGGAATATTCTCCTGCGGAAACGTATCAGTCGTATTTGACCTTGCAGATTACGTTGCAGAAACAGGAACGATGGCTGGTAAAAACGCAGCTTTATTTGCAAAAAGCAAACTTAAAAAAGGCAGAGAAATAAAAATTCTGGCAGGGGACAATGTAGGAGTATTGTTTCCTCAGAAATACACCTTTACTGACGACTTAGTGATGTTTATTCGCTCAAAAAAATGGATTGAGAAACCTGTTAATATAACACTGTCCGGAACAGATATAAAAATTAGAAAACTCTATGCACGCCCGAATGAAATGCTCAGAGTCAAGGTATCAAAAGATGCACTGCAAAATACAGAAAAGAATATTACAGTTTCTATAGAGGAGGTATGATATGAAAAAACATTTTACCTGCATAATGTGTCCGATAGGATGCGAAATTGACGTGGAAGTGCAAAACGGAAAAGCTATTTCTATAAAAGGAAATAAATGTCCGCAAGGGAAAGCGTTTGTACTTCAAGAGCTAAAGGAACCAATGCGCGTGCTTACAACAACCGTACGAATAGAAAACGGAGAATATAATATGCTACCGGTACGTACTGACAGACCTATCCCTAAAAATCAGCTGTTCAAGGCAATGCAGAAAATCGCAAATACAAAAGTACAAGCACCAATAACAATGTACGATATCATTATTCCAAATATATTAGAAACAAATGCAAACCTCATCACAACAAGAAGTATGAAAAAAAGTGATTTAAAGAGGAAGCGACAGCAGAAATAACCGAATCATCCTTAATAATTCTGCCGGTTTTTATAAGCAATAAATAAAAAATCAACTTATTCATCAAAATTGCATTCTATGAAACATTTATGATTTAACCGATTTAAATATATATTTATTTTACTGCAAAACTGATATAATAAAATTATGCTAAAAATAGAGACTTATACGGAAAAAGGATGGGGAGAAATCGAAACTTTTCCATGGACAAAGGAAATAGAAGAATGGAAAGATTACCACTTTATTGAGAGAAGAAAAGGGGAAAGCAGACACACTCTATTCTTTATAAGAACCGAAAAAGGCGATATAGTTATTAAACGCACATCCAATGAATCCGCAGAAAAGGAATTCCATACATACAAAAAGCTTATCTCTATGGGAGTTCCCACTATTGTACCAATAGGATTTACAAAAAAATGGCATAATGAAGATAGAGAAGGCTATCTTCTTACTCTATACGAAAAAGGTTCACTGCCCGAGTCACATCTTATAAAACTTTTAAAAAACGAACGGCATAGAGACCTTGTATGGAATTCCGTCATATCGCTTCTTGTCGTAATGCATCTGAAAGGAATTTTCTGGGGTGATTCTTCTATGGATAACATCCTGATAAAGTTTTATAAAACCAAAGTTGAAGCATTACTGATAGATACGGAGACAGTTCAATTTTATAGTTACCTTTCCAAAGAGAAGGAACAAGAAGACCTCGAAGGTTTATTCGTATCGTTATTCGCGTATTCTTTTGCTAATAACAAAGGGCAGGAGAATCTATTCGAAGAGAGAAAACAATACATTACAAAACGCTATAACAAACTGAAAAAACTTCTGAGTGACGAACTGAATGTTGAAGACAAAAAATATTTCAAACTTGTAAAACGCATAGATAACTTGTTTTTATTGGGGTATACGATAAAACCTGAAAGAATTTCTCCAAAACTAAAGATAATACTATCTCCCGTTACTCCGCGAAAGGGATGGTTTGTACAAATGCTTGAGGATATGTTGGTAGTTTCATTCACTGCAGAGCAAGCAAAGAAAATCTTTAGAGAAATTTTACAGTATAGATATGAAATGTCAAAAAAGGAAAGAAAAGAGATACGCATAGGTGAAGCTGCAAGGGATTGGTATCAGCATAAATTTCTTCCTGCAAAGAGAATTTTTAAACAGTACTTCCCCCGAGAGAATCCGGTAAAAATATATCTTGAAATTTTAGATCATAAGTGGTTCCTCAGTGAAAAGGCGGGCAAAGACATTGGTATTATAGAAGCTGCGGAAAATTATTCCGCAGAATTCGGGAAAAAAGAGAATGCTCCTCTATGGAAAAACATAGTAAAACTCTTTTCAGAAACATCCGGAGACAAATGAAAGAAAATTTAGCAGAGAAAGTTTCCGAATTCATCAGACAGTTTGACATTATAGAAAAAAACAACTCCGTTTTATTGGGTGTCTCAGGAGGACCTGACTCTGTTTTCATGCTTCATGTTTTAAATAAACTTAAAAATGAGATGAACTTTTCGATTGCAGTTGCAACATTCAATCATAAGCTTCGCGACGAAGCAAAGGAAGAATCCGAGTTTGTCAAAGAGATATGCAACAAGATGAATGTACGATTCTTTTATGGTGAAGGCAATGTAAGAGAATATGCACGTAAAGATAAAATTTCTATAGAAGAAGCAGCTCGCAAAGAACGCTTCGAATTTTTATTCAAAATAAAAAAAGAGTATAAATTTGACAAAATTGCACTTGCTCACAATAAAAATGATTTTGTCGAAACGATGATAATTCACATTGCAAAAGGCAGCGGACTTAACGGCTTAACAGGGATAAAACCTATAAGTTTCAACGGAATTGTACATCCCATACTAAGCATAGAACGTAGCGAAATTGAAAGATATCTATCGGAAACGAATACTCCATTCAGAACCGACGCAACAAACTACTCCCTGAACTACCTGCGCAATAGAATTCGCCATCAGATAATCCCGTTGTTTTCTTCAGTAAATAAAAATTTTAAAGAAAGAATATTTGATATGGGAATTTTGATTTCGGATGAGAATGCGTTCTTATCCGAAATAAGCGAAAAAGATAAGGAAATCATCCGAACAAACAACAAATTTTCTTTAAAACTTTTTCTTGCACTGCCCATTTTCGAGCAAAGACGTATTGTAAAAAGTTTATTAAGCAATGAAGCCTCATTTCAACGAATAGAGCACATTATTGCTTTTCTCAACGGAGATACAAATAGAATGAGTCTTTTTGGAAACTTGTTTTTAGTAAAAAACGAAGTGTTTTTTTATGTTGAAGAAGATAAAGATATTCCTTTTTCACTGAATAAAATCTATAAACTCAATATAACGGGAAAAACAGAAATTAAGGAGATAGGTATCGAGATAAACACGGAAATCCTGAAAGAATTTGGCAAACTTAAATTTGAAAAGCTCAGTGCTGCTTTTGATCTTAATAATCTTCCTCTTCCTTTATCACTACGCTTCAGGCACAAAGGGGACAGAATAATGCTTGAAAATGGCACTAAAAAAATCCAGGACTTGTTTGTAGACGCAAAAATACCGGCTAAAAAACGCCCATACATACCCCTCTTAACCGACATAAAGGGAAATATAATCTGGGCAATCGGAATAAGAAGAAGTGCTCTTTATAAATTAAACAAAACAACAAAAACAGCCATTTTCATTCGGGCAAATTTTATAAAAAAACAATTTATGCTATAATTTTACCTATGAAGGATGATTTGGAAAAAATTTTATTTGAAAAAGCAGAAATTAAAAGTAGAATAAAAGTGGTTGGCAGTAAGATAAGCACTGATTATAAGGATAAATTTCCTCTTTTGGTTTGCGTTTTAAGAGGAGCGTTTATGTTCCTTGCCGATCTTGTAAGAGAAATTAATATTCCCGTATCCATCGATTTTATGGCAATTTCAAGCTACGGAGGAAAAACAGAGTCAACGGGGCAGGTAAAAATTTTGAAAGACCTGAACACTCCGATAAAAGACAGAAACGTTCTTATTGTTGAAGATATTGTTGATACCGGCCTTACGATGGATGCAGTAACGAGGCTACTTAGAACACGTAAGCCGGCAAGCCTTAAAATTGCAACACTTTTAGATAAAGAAGAAAGAAGAACAATTCCGATAAAAGTAGACTATTACGGCTTCAAGATTCCCAATCTGTTCGTTGTCGGATATGGACTTGATTATGAAGAAAGATATAGAAATTTATCATATATCGGTGTATTAAAAGAAAAGATATATAGAAAGGAGTAATATTTTAAAAAATGGCAAATATTAAAAAAAGTCCGGATAAAAAATTTTGGGTAAGAGAAATAATTGCATGGGTCCTATTGATTGGAATGCTATTTGCAGTTTTCAAAATGTTTAATGTCGGCGGAGGCCCTAAAATTACAACCATTCCATACTCGGAGTTTGTGCAGGATGTGGATAACGGTCAAATGCAAAGTTTCATCGTAAAAACAAGCAACGGCAATTCGACACTTGTTATCGGCACAATGAAAAACGGTACAAAAGTGCAGTCGAATACAACCTCTGATATAACAATGCTTAAAAACAAAGCATATGAGAAAAAAATAACGTATAGCATTAATCCGTCAAATAATACATTCTGGATGATATTCTGGAATATTGCACCCTGGATTCTCATTATCGCATTCTGGTGGTTTATTATGCAGAAGATGATGCAGGGCGCAGGTGGAGGCGGAGGCCAGGCATTTAGTTTTGGCAAGAGCAAGGCAAAGCTATTTTTGGATAACAAACCGAAAGTCACGTTCAAAGATGTTGCCGGTGCAGCAGAGGTAAAAGAGGAACTTCAGGAAATAATAGAATTTTTAAAGAATCCGCGAAAATTTACGAAGTACGGCGCAACAATACCAAAGGGCGTTTTACTCGTAGGTCCTCCGGGATGCGGAAAAACACTTGTTGCTCGTGCAATCTCAGGTGAAGCTGATGTCCCATTCTTTTCTGTTTCCGGCTCGGAATTCGTAGAAATGTTCGTGGGAGTCGGTGCATCAAGAGTGCGCGACTTATTCAGCCAGGCAAAAACCTATGCTCCTTGTATAGTATTTATAGATGAAATTGATGCCGTAGGCAGATACAGGGGAGCAGGTGTAGGAGGGGGACATGACGAAAGAGAACAGACATTGAATCAGCTGCTTGTTGAAATGGACGGTTTTGACCCACACACGGGTATTATTGTTGTTGCCGCAACAAATAGGCCTGATATTCTGGATCCTGCTCTTTTGAGGCCAGGAAGATTTGACAGAAGAATAGTCGTAGGCCTTCCTGACACAGTTGAACGTGACGCAATTTTAAAAATACATGCAAAAAACAAACCGTTTGCGGACAATGTGGATCTGCATGCAATTGCACAACAGACAGCAGGTTTCAGTGGTGCAGATTTGGAAAATCTTCTAAACGAGGCGGCACTCTTATCGGTTAGGAAAAAGAATGAAAAAATTACACAACAAGAAATAGAAGAAGCAATTGACAAAGTAATTGCAGGACCGGAAAAGAAATCTCTTATACTTTCAAAAAAAGAGAAATGGGCCGTTGCAGTACATGAAACAGGACACGCCGTAATTGCAACAGCACTACCTTCAGGAGATATTGTCCATAGAATTTCAATCGTTTCAAGAGGTATGGCGTTAGGGTACAATCTACAGCTTCCTGCGCGCGACAAATATTTACAACAAAAAAACGAGCTTATAAACAAGATTTCAGGCTTGCTTGGAGGACGTGCAGCAGAAGTAGTGATTCTGAATGAGGTTTCTACCGGTGCTGCAAACGATCTCCAACGCGCATCGGATATAGCAAGAAAAATGGTACGAGCATACGGTATGAGTGAAAAACTCGGCCCCGTTACATTTGGGAAACAAAATGAAATGATATTTCTGGGAAAAGAACTCGGAGAGGAAAGGAATTACAGCGAAAAAACTGCAGATCTTATAGATGAAGAGGTTAAAAGGATAATAGAAGAATCTTACGAGCGTGCAAAACAAGTAATAACAAATCAAAAAGACACAGTGCTTGAAATTGCAAGTGCACTTATTGAAAAGGAAACATTGCAGCAAGATGAACTAAAAAAATACCTTAAAAAAATTAAAGTAGAAGATAAGAGTGCAGAACAAGAAGAAGATTCAGAAAATACTTCACCTTTTATTGGATAAATTCGGCCCGCAACATTGGTGGCCGGGAGAAACTCCATTTGAGGTAATGGTCGGAGCAATACTTACACAACAAACAACATGGAGAAATGTGGAGAAAGCAATTCTAAATTTGAAAGAAAGGAATGTGCTTTCTCCTTTTGCAATTGATAATATGAATATGGCAGAGCTCACCGAAATTGTAAAACCTACCGGGTTTTACAATGTAAAGGCTAAAAGGCTTAAAATATTTGTAAACTATTTTATAAACAAATATCAAGGCAATACTGCAAAGATGCAAGGAAAAAGTTTGCAGGATATGAGAAAAGAGCTACTTTCAATAAACGGCATCGGAAAGGAAACCGCTGACTCCATATTACTCTATGCACTAAACAAACCTATATTCGTTATAGATGCATACACAGAACGAATCATCCACAGGACAGGTATTTCCGAGGCTACAGATTACGAAAAAATAAGAAAAGAATTTGAGAATGCATTAGAAGATCCGGAGTTTTTATGCAAACTTTCTAATAATTGCTCTGCAGAAGAACGTAATATCGTTTATGCATTTAAAGAAATGCATGCGCTAATAGTTGCGGAAGGCAAATATTTCTGTAAAAAGAAACCGCTTTGCACGGAATGCCCTTTAAAATCTATCTGTAAAAGAGGAGGTGCTTTACAATGAACTCATCGGTTGGAATAATAAGATGCACAACATACGACGAAAACGATGTAAAAAAAGCAATAGAAACAATTACAAAACCTTTTAACGAAAAGAATAAGCAAAAGATCAAAGGTAAAAAAGTGGCAATATACTTTGACTTCCCTCTACCAAACATTTCAATAGTGAAGGAAACAATTAATTACCTTGAAGAAGCAGGTGCAAGTAAAATTATTGCAGGTACTTCAATTTTTAATAAAGAACTCCCGCAGGAAATGAAAAATTTACTCAAAGAGGAAAATATAGATTTCATAGATTTCAGAAACGACCAATACGAAAAATTAGCAGTTCCTTTAACAAAAGAGAAAATGCCGGAACATTTCAGAGGATATGCTTTTATCTCTCCTATTCAATATTCGCGCGAAAAACAGATTGAAAAAATGGGGATTAAAGGAAGCAGAATTTTAAAGCATTCTTTTTTACCACTAAGTCTAACAAATGCAGACTATATTATCCCCATCATAAAGATGAAAGTATCCCCTGTTTCTCAACTTGGCGGAATCGTTTCATCTATGCTGAGTCTTGCCCCGACAATAACAAGAAACCAGATACTTGTGAACAAATTAAAAAGAAAATTCGAGAAATCTATACTTGAGATTTATTCACTGGTTAAAGACAGAATACTTTTTGGGATAGTCGATGGTATATATGCTGATATTACAGATAATGACGAACTTAATAAAATGAATGTGATTTTGTTCTCTGAAGACGGACTTGCATTAGACTCCGTATCAGCAGTACTGATCGGCTATCGTTCACGCGATATTAAAACAAACAAGGTTGGAGACGATATGAACCTTGGAAGCGGACTGTTCATACATGTATCCTTATATGGCGATGATTTTCTCGGGTTTAGAAAAGAGATAAAAAACAAGTTAAAGTTCAGAACACGACACAAGAGTATACCATATATAAACGAACAAAGCGCAAATCTAATAACAAAAAAAATAGAACAGTTCTGCCCAACCGGGGCAATTTTGAACACGAACGGAAAATATGAAATTGACAAATCACAATGCGCATCCTGTATGTTTTGCGTTCAGATTGCACCGGACTTATTCAAAATTTAAGGTAACACGATATTTGTAATGATACCATCCAATGTAGGCGAAAGCTGTACAATTAAGGAAAAAATGAAAACAAGAAATACGGAAGAAGAAAGTGCGGCAAGTAAATAAATCCCTTTTTTATTCTTATTTAATATTTCCTTCTTTAATCCGTTTAAGGGAGTTATTTTTTCATACTCATTTTTAAAATAAGAATACAACTTTTCATCCATTTTTTAACACCTTCCTTAATTTTTCCTTTGCGTTAAATATGCGAGACTTTACCGTTCCCTCAGGTATATTTAATATAAAAGCAATTTCCTTTTCCTTCATTTTTTTAAAATACTTCAAAAATAATACTTCATAGCTTTCTTTATCCAATAATTCCATTGCATTCTTTAAATCCGCATAATCATCATCCGGTTTCCTCGTAATGCGGATTTTTATTAAATGAGCTCGTGTATTTTTCTTATAAAATTTTTTTACTTCATTCGAAGTAATTCTATACAGCCAGGTTTTTACGGAAGACTCTTTGTTGAAACTACTCAGGTATCTTCTTACCATAAGAAAAACATCCTGGGTAATGTCATCCGCATCATTTCTGTCCTTTACCATCATAAAGGCAAACTTGTAAACATCACTGTAATATTGTTCGACAATTTCTTCAAAATTCAGGCTCATCTTAGTGCTTTAAGCAAAAATAGGGAAAATGAAGACAGAACAAAACCTGCGGTAAAAGAAACAATGAGTGTAAGTATCCATAGAATCAATGATTTCCAATAATCAATACCTTTATATAGTTGGATTATTCCCGCGTTTAAGAAGGACCCCGCAATTGCCCATATTAAGCTAACGGTAAGAAAGTGCGCTCGGAAAATAGCAAAAAGAGGCCTGAGAAATAAATACGGAGCAAATGCTACAAAAAATAAAACAAGGGAGAGCACAAGGCTCTCGAAGTAATCCAGCTCTCCCTTAATCTCTTTCTCTTTTGAAAGTTTACTTAAAACAACCGGTGCAACAAGCACTGCAGAAATCCAGAGTATTAACCTTATGGTAATTGCCCCGGCTACAGGGTGCGGAAGATTCATTATGCGCCAAGCTCCTGTTTTACCTTTGTAAGCAAATCTATGAGTTCATCCATTTTGCTCATTCTGTTTTTAATGAACTCCGCCGACTTATTGTACTTTTTTGCTGCTCCGTCCAGCAATTTTATCGCAAACTTTTCTTTGTTATTTGTCTTTAAATCTGCTGCTTTTTTAAGAACTTTCGCGGAATCTTCAGACATTCTGATAGGAGAGAACGGTGTAACATTCTTCAGTTTTCCAACCAATCCCTTCATTTGTTTGAATAAGGGTTTTAATTCTTCTTTCGTTGCTCCGTTTTCTTTCTTCTGTTTCATTTCTCCCTTTAAGTTTTTCATCCTTTTCATTATATCTTTCGAATAAAATGTACGTGCTTCCCTGATATCCCGCTCTTTCTTAGCTGCTCTTCTTATTGCCGTAAGCTTTTTCAAATCCGCTTTTGTTGCATCAGAAATTTGCTCTCCGTTTTTCTTCTTTTCCACAAGAATTTTATGAACACCTTCCGAAAGTGATTTTACCGTGCCCATTTTACCTTTCAGCAAATCTACTTGAGTATTAAGATTCTGCGTAGCTGCATTAAAGTTAGATACCGCTTCCTCATACGTTCCGCTTTGTGCAAAACTTACATGCGGAAGCACAAAAAATGCTGAAACCATTACTGCTACTACTACTGCGATAATAATTTTTTTCTTCATAACTCACCTCCTGAGTTTTAATTTCCACATATTAGATATTTTTGCAATCAAAAAGGTTCATACAATTTTAAATATTAATATTCACCATTTCCGACTTAAAGTGCAAATAAAATATTCTCGTAGTAATCCAAAGCAAAGCACTTATTGCTTAAAGCAATCATTAATAAAGTTTTTATATTATACGATAAAATGATATAATTATTTAAAAAGGATTTAATACAATCAAAACAAAACTTAAACTTTTATTCTTGCATTGTAAAATGAGTTAAGTATAACAAAATAAGGGAGGCAAAATATATGAAAAGCGGACTTGTTGCAATTGTAGGAAGGCCGAATGTTGGCAAATCTACTTTAATGAATTATATCATAGAAAATAAAGTTTCAATCGTTACACCAAAACCTCAAACAACGCGCTTCAGAATATTAGGAGTGAAAAATACAGTTAACGCACAAATCGTGTTCGTTGACACACCCGGCGTACATCAGGCAAAGAGTGCCTTGAACAAATACATGGTAGAGGTTGCAATAAGAAGCGTGGAAGGAGTTGATATTGCCTATCTGATGGTTGAAGCCGGGGATTACGCAGGTGAAGAATATGCCCTGATATTTAAAACCCTTAAAAAAGAAAATATCCCTGTTTTTCTCGTAGTAAACAAAATTGACAAGCACAGAAAAGAAGAAATAGAAAAGACCGAGGAAGAATTCAATTCCCTCTTTGAATTTAAAGAAATAGTTCTTATCTCCGCATTAAACGGAGATAACGTAAACATACTTACCAACAAAACGTTACAATACCTACCGGAAGGGCCTGAATATTTCCCCAAAGACCAGATAACCGACATCCCGCTCTCTCTGTCGATTTCAGAGGCAATCAGAGAAAAGATTTATTTAAATCTAAAAAAAGAATTGCCTTACTCCTCTGCGGTGAATATAGAGGAAATGAAAGAACGCAAAAACGGCGTAGTCTACATTAGAGCTGTCATTTCCGTCGCAAGAGATTCTCAGAAAGGCATTGTAATAGGAAAGTCAGGAAAGATGATTAAAAGAATTGGCAAAGATGCGAGAATAGCAGTTCAAAACATATTAAAAAAACCCGTATACCTTGAGCTTTTTGTTCGAGTTGAAGCAGACTGGCCAAAGTTCGAAGCAAAGCTAAAAAAGCTCGGATATATCATGCCTTAATTCTGACAAATTACTGAAAAGGATTTTAGAGCAAAGAGAAAAAGTTTACAGGAACGGAAAAACATTCATATATTAAATTTCTATAAACATATGAAAAAATAAATTCCGCTGTTTTTTACAATGTTTTTCTGTAAGCTCCGGGAAGTCCGAACATTGGCAGATACATTGCAAGAGCTATAAAGCCCACGATTACACCGAGAATTATGATCATTGTTGGCTCAATTTTTGCAGCCATATTCTTTATTTGATGATCTATATTTCTATCCCAAAGATTACCAAGTTTATCAAGCAAATCATCGAGCTTTCCGCTTTTTTCACCGACTGCCGTCATCTGCGCCATTATTCGTGGGAAACTCTTTCGCGAACGCAAAGCTTCCGACAGACTCTTACCCGATTGAATTTCACTTTGTACTATCTTAAGCTCTTCAATATAGTAACTATTTGCAGTAACTCTGGCAGCAGTTTCAATAGCAGTGATAATATCTATACCGCTTCTTAAAATAAGTGCAAGAGAATGTATAAAACGCGAAAGAGAACTGAACTTCCTTATTTTACCAAAGATAGGTATCCGTAATGACAATTTATCCAGGTAATATTTACCCTTTTTAGAAGCATAAATAAATTTATACACAACAAATATTAGAATCGTAAAGATAATTATCCATAAGTAATCGTGAATAAGAAATCCGCTAAGGCTTAAAAGAATTACCGTAGGCTGTGGCAAAGCCTCGGCAGCCTGATTGTAGATAGAAACAAATTTAGGCAAAACGTATACAAGCAAGAATATTACAACAGCAGTAACAACAGAAACAACAAATTTCGGATAGGTGAATGCCGCACTTATCTTTTTTCTGATTTCATCATCACGCTCAAGATAAGAAGCAATTCCTTTTAAAACAGAATCAAGGGTGCCGGACTGTTCACCCACCCTAAGCAAGCTTAGGTATATAGGTGGGAAAACTTTTCTATACTTCATAAAAGCGTTCCTTATAGAAATACCACTTTCAATATCATTTCTTATACTAATAATTATTTTCCTGAAATATTTATTATCCGTCTGCTCGGAAAGGCCGTCCAGTGCTTCCAATATGGAAAGTCCCGAAGAAATAAGAGTTGCAAACTGCTCTGTAAATATAATGAGTTCTTCGCTTTTCACAGAAGAAAGGGTAATATTAATATTTTTAGGGATTTTTATCCTCCGTTTTGCAAGCTTTAATGTAATAGGATAGATGCCTTCTTTTTCCAGCAAGCTATGTGCACCCTGAATGGTATCCGCACTAATTATACCCTTTTTATTTTTACCATTACTGTCCTTTGCAATATAAACAAAATCGATCATTAGATTTTAGCCACCACTCTTTCTACTTCTTCCAAAGTTGTAGCACCATTGATAATATTCATCATCCCGGCTTTTCTCATTGTTATCATTCCTGATCGCACCGCATATTCTTTAATTTCGTCATACGAGGCAGACTGTTGAATTAAATTCCTTGTAAATTTATTTACTTCAAGAACCTCAAAAATACCGGCACGCCCTTTGTATCCTGTAAAATTACAAAGCGGACAACCCTTACCTTTTTTAAGTTTAATTGAGTCATCCACATTTTCCACTTCTTCTTTAATTGTTTTAACTTCGTACTCACTGGCAGTATATTCATACCTGCAATTGGTACAATTTACCCTTACAAGCCTTTGAGCAACTACACCGATAAGGGAGGATGCAACAAGATACGGTTCAAGACCTAAATTAAGCAGCCTTATAGGAGTGGATGCAGCATCATTCGTATGAATAGAAGCAAGTACGAGATGTCCGGTAAGGGACGCTTCAACTGCTGTTTTTGCTGTGTCAAGATCTCTTATCTCTCCAACCATAATAATATTAGGGTCAAGCCTCAAAATAGAACGTAATCCCGAAGCAAATGTAATGCCTGCTTCCTCATTAATCTGAATCTGTGTTATACCCGGAATGTTATATTCAACCGGATCTTCCAGAGTAACTATCGTTTCTTCTCCCGTATTTATCGTAGAAAGTGCAGAGTAAAGAGTTGTTGTTTTACCAGAGCCAGTAGGGCCGGTAACAAGGATAATCCCGTAAGGCATAGTTATAAGTCTTTTGAACGCCTCAAATTGCGGTGAAAGCATCCCCAGACGTTTAAGGGGCATTAACATTTTTTGCTTGCTGAGAATTCTTACGGTAAGCTTCTCTCCGTAACTCGTACCGATAGAGGAAACACGAAAATCATAAAATTCATTTCTGTATTGTGCACTAAAATGACCATCTTGCGGCCTTCTTCTCTCTGCAATATCCATGCCTGATGTGACTTTTATTCTTGAAACAACGGAGTCAGCTATCTCTTTGGGAATTGTTATGCTGCCATACATTATGCCATCAATTCTATAGCGAACCCGCATATTAAACCGCGTCGGATCAAGGTGCACATCCGAGGCATTCTGCATAATAGCATCCGACAAAATAGAATTTACAAGACCGATAATGGATTTATCGCCCGATGCAGTCTCCGGTATAATAGGAATAACATTCTTTACCGCCTCTTCTCCTCCAAGTGCGGATATTACCTGCTCAGCCCTGGTTTTTAAATTATACATTTTATTTAAAGCCTGCTCAAATTCCGCCTCTGTTATAAGGAAGGGTTTAATTCGTAACCCACTAATAAGCCTTGCCTCTTCAAGGGCTTCCGGGTTTATGGGCGGGACACAGGCAACTTCAATTGTATTATCTGCTATTCTTAGAGGGATTATAAGATTTGTACGTATAAATTGTTCCGGCAATACAGATATAACTGCAGGATCTATTTTATAATTCTCAATATTGATAGACGGAAGATTCGTTTGTGCGGAAAGCACCTTAGTGAGAGCAGAAGGAGAAATAACACCTCTCTGAACAAATATTTGACCGACTTTCTCATGTGTCTTTTTCTGCTCTTCAAGCACACTCTTCAGCTGTTCCTCCGTAATGAGCCCCATTCGGAGGAGAATATCTCCTACACGTTCCTCTTTTTGCATTTTATATTTTACACATTTTTTGCATTATAGTCAAACATTTTTCAAAAAATAGAAAGAAACTATTGAAAAATTCTGAAAATCTGGTATAAACCCACTGATAAGGTAATTCATTACCTTACTAATTCTTTTGAAGGAGGTGGCTGAAATGCGCACCGAGGGTAAACATATTATTATGGATGCTTCTGGTTGTAATCCGGAAATTCTGAACAATCTTGAAGCATTAAAACAGATTCTTAAGGATGCTGCAGAAAAGGCTAATGCAACTGTTTTAAATGTTGCATTTCACCACTTTACTCCTCAGGGGGTTAGTGGGGTGGTTGTAGTTTCCGAATCTCACCTGTCAGTTCATACATGGCCGGAGTATGGCTATGCAGCTCTGGATTTTTACACATGCGGAGAAGCCGATCCGAACCTTGCTTGCGAATATGTTGCGGAAAAGATTGGGGCAACTTCTGTTCAGATAACTGAAATTCTAAGGGGAGAAAGAATAGACGGAAGGTACAACCACAAAGTATTAGACACAAAGGAGAAAAAAAATGGGCAAAAAATACCTGTATCTTCATGATGTTTTTGCCGACGGAGAAGAACATCTGCACGGAATAGAGAGCATATTAACCGAAGCAAAAACTCCCTATCAATTTATGCAGATTGTTGATAGCACTTTCTTTGGAAAGATGCTTGTTATTGACGGAGACGTGCAATCATCACTAAAGGATGAGTATATCTACCATGAAGCGCTGGTTCACCCAGCTATGCTTTTACACCCGAATCCGAAAAATGTTTTTATATTCGGCGGAGGAGAAGGTGCAACATTAAGAGAAGTATTAAAGCATAGAAGCGTTGAAAAAGCCATTATGATAGATATAGATAAGGAAGAAATCGATTTGAACAAGAAATTTCTCCCCGAATGGCACAGAGGTGCATTTGACAATCCGAAAACAACGTTGCTTAATAAGGATGCAAGACGGTTTATGGAATCCGAGGTATCTTCGAATTCTTGCGATGTGATAATAAGCGATCTTACGGAACCCTTCGAGGCAGGCCCATCATATAAACTATTTACGGAAGAATTTTTTACATTACTGTACGATAGATTGCGAGCGGATGGTATATTCGTGCTTCAAGCGTCAATGCTGAGAAACGTTACATTTAGAATGCATAGAGCAATACGGAACACCCTTTCGCAAGTTTTCCCTGTTATACGAAGCTACTATACATACGTACCAAGTTTTGATACAACCTGGAGCTTTGTGCTTGCATCAAAACAGTATGATCCTAAATCACTTTCCATAAACAAAGTAAACGATCTTATAAAAAACAGAATTGACGGAGAGCTGCGATTCTATGACGGAGAGGCACATCAAAGAATGTTTTCATTGCCAAAGGATATAAAGCATATTCTAGAAAGAAATACTCAAGAAATCATAAGTGATAAACATCCGCTTGTCCTTACCAGAAAAGAAAACGTATGATTCTTATCAAAGGCGGTACACTTTTAACTTTAACGGAACATGGAATAATCAATCCGGGAGACATTGTAGTAGACGGGTCCCGGATTTCTTATATCGGAAACAGTAAAAAACACGACTCTAAATTTGATAAAGTAATTGATGCATCAAACTTTTTCGTAATGCCGGGATTTGTAAATACGCATACGCATCTTGCAATGACACTAATGAGAGGGGTCGCAGACGATATACCTTTGCAAAAATGGTTAAAGGATGCAATTTTTCCTATAGAAGCAAAATTAAAACCAGACGATGTATATTTCGGCAGTATGCTCGGATTGATTGAGTCTATAAAAAGCGGAGTTACAACAGTCGCTGATTTTTACTTCCATATGGATTCCGTAGCACGAGCAGTAAAAGAAATCGGGGCAAGGGCAAATCTCGGGATTGGACTTGCCTCTAAATTTGACATGGATACTGTCAAACTAAAACTTGCCGAAGAATTTATCAACAGGCACAATAATACAGAAGAAGGAAGGATACTTGCAAGCTTTGCACCGCATGCACCTTATACCTGTACGCTAAACTTTTTAAAAGCAATAAGTAAAAGAGCAAAAAAAATGGGAGTATTGGTTCATACACACTTACATGAAACAGAAAAAGAAATTACGGATTTCAAAAAACTCCATGGAAAAACGCCCATACAGAAACTTTATGAAGAAGGATTTTTTGAAGCAAAAGTAAACGCTGCACATTGCGTTTTTATGGAGGATTCCGATTACAAGATCCTGAAAGAAAACAATGTTGGCGTTGCACTTAATCCTCAGAGTAATCTCAAACTTGGATCCGGAATACCGGATATTCCGGAAATGTTAAAGCATAAGCTCCTGCTTGGCATTGGGACGGACGGTGCGGCTTCAAACAACAACCTGTCTCTTTTGGAAGATGCAAGGCTTGTTTCTTTCCTTGCAAAAGGCATTTCAAGAAATTCCGAGCTTCTTAACGCGGAAGAACTGTTAAAAATGGCAACCTTGCAGGGGGCAAGGAACATAGGATTTGACAATCTCGGATTATTGAAAGAAGGGTTTCTTGCAGATATAATTCTTATAGACAAAAACAGCATAAACCTTATGCCAAATACAAAGCCATATTCACTTGTCGCCTACTCAATGTACCCTGGCGACGTGGATACCGTAATAATAAACGGAAAAGTTGTAATGCAAAATAAAAAGCTCCTTACGATAGACGAAGGAGCTATAAAAAAAGAAGTTACAAAAATTTCAAAGAAGATTACTTTATAAAGAATTGATAGCTATTTTTATACGCTTTATTGCCTTCTCAAGGTTCTCCATCGAATTTGCATAAGAAATTCTTAAATACCCTTCACCATACTTCCCGAATGTGTTTCCCGGAATTGTTGCAACTCCGGCTTCAAGCAGTTTTAATGCAAATTCATTTGAACTCATACCGAACGATTTAATATTAGGAAAAGCATAGAATGCACCTCGGGACATATTGCAGGAAATACCATCTATACCATTTAAAGCATCTATAATGTAGTTCCTGCGCTTTTCATACTCTGCATGCATTTTTTCCACCGAATCCTGAGGGCCAGTTAATGCTTCTATACCCGCAAACTGCGTAAAAGCGGAAACACACGAATTAGAATCAACCATGAATTTATTGAATATTTTTATCAGATCCATATTAGCTACACCATAGCCCAACCTCCATCCTGTCATTGCATATGTTTTTGAAAATCCATCCAGTAAAATCGTGCGCTCTTTCATACCGGGAATAGACGCAATACTGAAAAAATCTCCTTCATATACAATTCGTGAATAAATTTCGTCGGACAATACATATATATCATTTTTTATCGCCTGCTCGGCAATAAACTCAAGATCCTCTTTTGAAAACACATTTCCCGTAGGATTTGCAGGGCTAATAAGAGCAATAAGTTTTGTTTTAGGTGTAATAAGCTTTCTGAACAACGCTCTATCAAAAGAAAAATCATTTTCTTCCAGCAAAGGCAAAGGTACCACTTTTGCGCCAAACAGCTTCGCATCAGCTTCATACGTATAATATCCCGGATTTTGTATGATTACCTCATCTCCCTCTTCCAGTAATGCCATCATCGTAAAAAATATGATATCCTTTCCGCCCGGCGTAACAATTACCTCATCCGGAGACACATCAATCCGCCGTGTTTTTGCAATATAGGAAGCTATCACATTTCTAAACTCCTCTATTCCCTGTGAAGACGTATAATGCGTATACCCTTTTTTAATTGCTTCAATCCCCTTTTGGGAAATATTTTCGGGCGTATCGAAATCCGGCTCACCGATTTCCAGGTGAACAATATCCATACCTTTGTCTTCCAGGCTTTTCGCTTTTAGTTTCATAGCAAGCGGAGTTATAAGTTCCGCACCGCTTTTCTCTGTCGCTCTTTTAGAAAATACCGAAAAATCTTTTTCCATTATCGTGCTCCTTTCATTTGATTACCATTCTATCAAAAAAAGAAAGATATACAATCTTATTTACCAATTGTTACCGCCTTGTTAAATACTTTATTTATCATTACAAGCAGCATATAAAAATAACATTTATGTTCCGCTGAATATTTTCCTTTTTCTATATTTTTTCTCTTTCTCTTATTAACTCCGTTTTGTTATTTTTAATAATTACTTCTGCAGGCCTGGGATGACCATTATAGTTTGAACTCATTGAAAATCCATAGGCACCTGTATCAAAAACAGCAAGATAATCACCTCGATCAGGCAATGCAATAATTCTATCCTTCGCAATAAAGTCGCTTGATTCGCATATAGGGCCTACTATATCAGCAGTGATGCTTTTGCTGTTCCTTTCTTTACAATTTAAAACTCTGTGATATGCACCATAAAGTGCAGGACGTATAAAATCATTCATTCCCGCATCTACAACAATAAAGTTTTTATTGTATAGTTTTCTGTACAACACTTTTGTTAAAAGGATGCCGACAGGTCCCACAATAAAACGTCCCGGCTCAAAAATAAACTCAACACTTTTCGCTTTTATCCGTGAAAGTTTTTCTGCAAATGTCTTTATGGGAAATTCATCTTCATCCTTATATGTAATACCAAAACCTCCACCCAAGTCCGTTTTTTTTATTTCTATACCCTTTGATTTTAATATCTCTTTCAGCTGCACTACTTTATTAAATGCTTCTATGAAAGAATCCGTTTTACTTATCTGGGAGCCAATATGCATATGTATGGTATCAGGCAAAAGTCCTTTTCTTTTCGCAAAGAGAAACGCATCTCCTGCACTGTCAATCGGGATACCAAACTTATTTTCATAATTTCCTGTTGTTATGTAGCGGTGCGTTAGAGGAGAAACATTCGGATTCACACGAATACCGATACGTATATTTTTTTTAGTAGCCGATATTAGTTCAATTTCTTCCATGGATTCGGCATTAATAAGAATATTATTCCGGATTGCAAATGCTATTTCGTCGGCTCTTTTGCCCACACCTGAAAATGCAATATGATCTTCTTGAAAGCCAGAAGAAATTGCCATTTTCATTTCTCCGACAGATACCGTATCGGCACCGAAGTTGGCCGATGAAATAATTTTCAATAAATACGGATTTGCATTTGCTTTTACGGCATAGTAAACATCACCTATCCTCCCAATTGAGTTCTTTACCAGGTTTATCCTGTCTCTCAGCATTTTTTCGGAATAAACATACAAAGGCGTACCAAATTTCTTTGCCACAGATACAAGAGAAATTCCGTCAACATTTAATTCACCGTTTATATATTTCATTTTATGAGTTCAAACTTCTCCGCAAGCTTATTCAAAGCTAATTTCTCATATTCTTTTTTAATGATGCAAGATATTCTTATTTCGGATGTCGTAATCATCTGGATTTCAATGTTTCCTTCCTCAAGCAACCTGAATACTTCAGCCGCAACACCTGGGTGGCTTCTCATACCTACGCCTACCACAGATATCTTTACAATATCTTTATTTACATTATAACTCACCTGTGAAAATTCATTTTTAAGTTCTTTCAGACTTTCTCCGACGTATCCTTCTTCGCTGACAGGCACGGTAAAGGACAAATCAAACAAACCGTTAGATATCGTTGCCTGACTTATCATATCAACATTTATATTCTTACCGCTCATCTTGTCAAACAACTTTGATAGAGCATTACCTTTTACCGGTAAACCATAAACAGTTATTTTTACTTCTTTGTCATTTGAGGTTACTCCAGTAACAACAATTCTTTCCATTTCGTCCTCCTTAGCAATTACAGTGCCGATTTCATCCGAAAAGGTAGAAGCAACATATACCTCTACATTAAACTTTTTTGCTATTTCTACGGATCTATTCTGCATCACCTTCGCACCAAGGCTTGCAAGCTCAAGGATTGCATCATAGCTTATGTGCGAGAGTTTTTTGGGGTTTTGCACTTTACGCGGGTCTGCAGTGTATATGCCATCCACATCAGTATATATCTCACATTTGGCACCAAGGCTTGCTGCAATGGCAACAGCAGACGTGTCCGAACCTCCTCTTCCAAGTGTCGTAATATCGCCGTTACGTGAAACACCCTGAAAACCTGCAATTACAACAACCTTGTTATCATTCAATGCCTTTATAATTTTATCACTGTCAATGCTTAGTATCCGCGCATTCGTATATTCGTCTGTCGTAAGTATACCGATTTGCTGACCGGTAAAAGAAACAGCATTGCCTCCGATAGATTTGATAGCAATGGAAAGCAATGCAGATGAAACCTGTTCGCCAGTGGATAATAATCTGTCTAGCTCTCTCCTGTCAGGATCATCCGTAATTACTTTTGTCAAATCTATCAAATTATCCGTTGTATCGCCCATAGCAGAAACGACGACGACAATCTTATTGCCTTCTTTTTCTTTATTAACAATCTTCTCCGCAATACGCTTTATTTTCTCAACAGTACTTACGGATGAACCGCCGTATTTACATACAATAATCATTTATCCCCTCAAGTCATCCAGCAGTTGTGTTTTGTCTTTTGTCTTTGCATCCACCATCTTTACCACTTTTGCGGGAACACCTGCTACAACAGTGTTACTTTGAACGTCCTTTGTCACAACTGCACCTGCTGCAACAACAGCATTATCATTTATCCTAACTCCTTCCAGTATTACTGCGTTTGCACCGATAAGCACATTGTCTCCTATAATGACCGGCGTTTTACCCGGAGGTTCAAGTATGCCTGCTACAACAGTACCGGCGCCGATATGACAATGTTTCCCAATGATAGCACGTGCGCCGATTACTACATTCATATCTATCATTGTCTGTTCACCGATTTCAGCACCAATGTTTATAACCGCACCCATCATTACAATAACTTTTTTCCCGATTTTTACTTTGTCCCGTATATAAGCACCAGGCTCAATCCGAGCATCCAGGTTTAATATATTAAGCATTGGAATTGCAGAATTCCGCCTATCCGACTTCATATAAAAATCCTCTATACTGTCTTTATTCTTTTCAAGAATTTCTTTTATCAGTTTATGCTCGCCTACAAGGATCGTCGTATCTCCTGCAGAAAAACATTTTACGTCGCTTACATCCACAGAAATTTTACCTTTCACATACACTTCAACCGGTGTCATTTTCTTCGCATTTTTTATGTATGCGGCAATTTCATATGCATCGTCTTTCATTTTAGCCCTCCTTGCAATAAATCTGTCATTGAATATAAACCAACCTTTTTAGTAAATACGAACTCCGCCGCCATAAGGGCACCTCTTGCAAAAGCATTGCGTGAAAGTGCAGTATGCTTTAACTCAAAAATTTCGTCGTCATTTGCAAAAATTACATTATGCACGCCAAAGATACCACCAGCTCTCACCGAATGCATTCCTACTTCATTTTTTGTTCTCTTTTCATTGTTTCCCACTCTGCCGTAAACAGGTACCGCATCACTCAAAACATTTTTTACGGTTTGGTACAACATTTTAGCTGTACCACTCGGAGCGTCCTTTTTCTTGTTGTGGTGCATCTCAATAATTTCAATATCTGCAATGTTGCCTAAAATTTTTGTAGCTTCATTCAAAAGTGCATTCATTACATTAATACCTACGGACATATTTGATGATTTGAATATTGCCATTTCTTCAGACGCTTTAACTATGGCTTTTTCCTCTTCGTCCGTATATCCCGTTGTCCCGATAACAAGCCTGCACTTATTCTTCAATGCATACTTGAGCAAATTTGTAATGAAAGAACGATTTGAGAAATCAACTATTACATCAGGGATATCGGACAAACTTGCAAAACCTTTTTCTCTGTTTATGCCTCCGATAAAATTCATATTATCAAATTCTCCCATAAGAGAGAGAACTGCTTTTCCCATTCTTCCACTAACACCGGATACTGCTATTTTCATTTTAATAATCCGTATTCTTCTAATAATTTCTTAAGTTTTTCTTTGTTCTCCTGTCCCATATTTACAAGAGGAAGCCTTAAACCACCCACATTAAAACCCATTAAGTTCATTGCAGTTTTTACTGGTATAGGGTTTGTTTCAACAAAAAGCATCCTTATGAGGGGTAAATATTTCAACTGCAGTTTTCTGCTTTCCTCTACATTGCCATTTAAAAATAGCTCCGCACATTGCTGTGTTTCTTTTGGCAGTATATTTGCAAGTACGGATATTACACCCATACCTCCCAATGAAATTACAGGCACTATCTGATCGTCATTTCCCGAATAAATATTAAAATCATCAGGGATAAGTGAGGCGATTTCTGCAATTTGCACTATATTACCGCTTGCTTCTTTTACTGCAACAACATTATCTATTCCTGATAAACGCTTAATCGTTTGCGGTAAACAGTTCAATCCGGTGCGCGAAGGCACATTATATACAATAATCGGAAGGTGAGTACTATCCGCAACAGCCTTAAAGTGTGCATATAAACCATCCTGGGTTGTTTTATTATAATAAGGCGTGATAACAAGTAGACCGTCAGCACCTAATGATTCCGCTTTTTTGCTTAGTTCAATTGCCTTCTTTGTATTATTGCTTCCCGTCCCTGCAATAACAGGTACTCTTTTATTCACCTTTTTTACGGCAATAGATATAAGGTTTTCTTTTTCTTCCGTTTCGAGCGTCGAGGCCTCACCGGTCGTACCCAGCACAATTATTGCTTTTGTTCCATTTGCGATCTGAAATTCAACAAGCTCTTCAAATTTTTCATAATTTACCTCACCCTTTTCGTCAAAAGGGGTAACAATTGCTACTCCGGAACCTTTAAAAATCATCTTTTGCCTCCTTGAAAATTTTTACATTTCCTATTAAATAAATGTTTTTATAATTTTTATCCGTTTCTACAAACAGAGTTCCTCCTAAAACGGCTACTTCAACTCGCTGAGTGTATCCGTAGAGTTTTGAATATATTACTGCGCAAGCAGTTGCACCCGTGCCACACGCCTCAGTTTCAGCCTCTACACCTCTTTCATATGTTCTATTAAACAATTTTCCTTTCTCTACAATTTTTGTAAAATTCACATTCGTACCATTGGGAAATAGAGTTTTATCATATCTCATTTCCCTGCCGTATTCAAATATTTCCTTATCCGTTAAATCCTTCTTAACAAAAATTATAACATGCTCTACGCCGGTATTGATAAAAGAATAATTCATCACCCTTCCGTCCCTGTAGTGGTAGGTACTGTTCAGATGAATATCTTTAATATCAGGCATCTTTATCTTCACAAGGCTATCGTCTAATACTTCTGCTTCTATTATTCCAGCCAAAGAATCAAAAACCATTTTCTTCGCTGCAATATGATTCTCGTACGCATAATAGGCAATACACCTTGCCCCATTACCACAAAATGCAGCTTTTGTGCCATCATTATTGTAGAAAGACATAAAAAATGCGTAATTCTTACTTCTCTCAAGGAATATTACTCCATCAACTTTTTTTCCGTTGTTTTTAGCACAAATATCTCGGACAAAATTGCTTTTGTCTTCTTTACATATAGTTTCATCCCTATTATCAAAAATAAGGAATGTGTTTCCTGTGCCGCTGTATATTTTCATGTTTGGTTAAACAATTATACACAAACTCCAGATAAACTCAATAGGTTATATAAGTTGCACACATCTAAAATTTTAAATCGGATTTTATTATGCTTTGTTGCATTGTAAACAAAAAATAAAGTTAATCCCCCGCATAAGCTCAGCTTAATCAAAAAATAAAATGCAGCTTATATTCTAAATAATTAAACTTCAGTTGATGAAAGATAATAGCAAAGATACTACAGGGATTCAAAATCTTATGTTCTTATCTTTATGTTCTTAAAAATACAAATTGAAGCAGGATGTTTTATTTAACTATACGGAAAAACATATAATTTTTCCAAAAATCTCCGGTAACTCATACTATATAATTTGACAATTTATTCCATACTGATAAAATAAAAACACAGTAAGTATAATAAACTATTTTAATAACAAAATTAAGGAGGCAGGGATGTTTTATAAA